>CAJJDF010000046.1 GCA_905182785.1 uncultured Flavobacteriales bacterium | reverse complement strand
AAGGTACACAATATGGGAACAAGTGAAAATGGTTTTAATTATGTCTGTAGGGGTTTAAGTCTCTCTTTTATAAAAAGAATTATTTTACTCCGAGTTAATGCGACAGAACCCAAGAATATAGTTATATTTGATTATTAACAAACCAATTAACTAAAATAATCGAACTTATCAAGAGTTAACTATATCCTGCCAAATAGCGATATATAGTGCACTGTTAACTATATACGGTTGTTATGCTCAATTACTATTTTGAGATAAAATAATTCATTGATCTAAATTTTACCGGCTAACGATTTCGAAGAATACAATCCAATTTGGCTCGAAACCTCCCAAATTGAGATATTTCAACCATTGCTTATAAACTAAACTAATTGTTTTACAGAAGGTTACATTGTTGGATTCTCTTTTGTCTTAAAAACATAGGTTGACAATTTTTATTGTTTTGCTTTTTACTATATTTGTTAAACACAAAAATGTATTTACAATATCTTATGGATAAAATAATTCACAAATCTGAAAAAATTCTTTATGCTATTTTAGCTCTATTAATTATAGCATTCGTTACATACGAAATTTTAGATTTAATTTATTTATTTTACTGTGAAGTCTCTCAGTTTTCAATTCTAGAAAACAAATCCATAGCGTTAACTGGTGTCCCCCTATTCTTCAATATTATAATAGCCTTAGAAATATTAGAAACATTTAAAGGAGCTAATGAAAACATTTTAAGAAAAGTAAAAATAATTGTCCTAATAGCCTTAACTGCTATTTCTAGGAAAATTATTACAATGGATATAAAGCATTCTGAGTATCATTTGCTATTTGGAATATCCATATTAATCATAGCACTTTGTGCCGGCTATTATTTACTTAACAAAAAAGAAAATTCAGATGACTAAGATAAAAATACCTAATGCAATTTTATTCCTTTTCGTTCTTGCACTTTCATTAGCTTGTTCTAATGAAAAAGAAGCTGTGAGCGATAAGGAATCAACTATTTACTTTGGCGGTGATATATTAACTATGGAATCAGACAGTCCTGTCTATGTTGAATCAATTGTTATTCAGTCAGGTTTAATAGTTTTTACGGGATCGCTTGATGATGCAAGTAAGAAGTTTCCAGACGCTAGAAAAAGTGATTTAAATGGAAAAACTTTAATGCCAGGTTTTATAGATGGTCATTGTCATTTTGCTGGTTTTCCTGGGCAATCTGTTGGCGCCCAAATCTTGCCTCCTCCAGATGCAACGGTTAGCAATATTCCAACATTAATTAAAGTTCTAAAAGAATGGTCTACTCCTGAAAATATTGAATTGACTGGATGGATTTTCGGATTGGGTTTTGATGATTCAGTTCTAGAGGAAAAAAGATTTCCAAATAAATTTGATCTTGATAAGGTATCCAAGGATATACCGATTATGATTATCCATATCTCAGGTCATTTTGCAAGTGTTAATTCTAAAGGCTTAGAATTGCTCGATATTAATTCAACCACATTAGATCCGGAAGGCGGCATAATCAGGAGAGTTAATGGCAGTAATGAACCAAATGGAGTTCTTGAAGAATTAGCTGCAATTCCATACATGCCAGTAGTGTTGGGACCCAAAAGTGAGAAAGCCATGATGACATTTCTGAATTCGGGGCAAGACATGGCAATGTCTTATGGATACACAACAGCCCAAGAAGGCAGAGCAATGCCAAACACCCATGCATTTTTAGAAGAAGTTGCCAAGCAAGAACTCTTAAAAATAGATATAGTAAGTTATATCGATTACTCTATTGCGGATTCACTGTTAAGAACAGATTGGTACAGTCCATCTTACACAAATCATTATCGAATAGGTGGAATGAAAATAACATTGGATGGTTCCCCTCAAGGAAGAACTGCTTGGAGAACTCAACCTTACCTACTCCCTCCTGATGGCGCTGAAAAGGGTTATAAAGGATACCCAGCAATTCCAAATGACCAAGATGTTATTGACATCTACGAAATAGCGTACAAAAATAAATGGCAAATTTTGACACATGCCAATGGTGATGCGGCGATGGATCAAATGATTAGAACAATGTCAAGTGTCCAGCAAAAATATGGTAAGGATGGCAGACGAGACGTATTAATTCATGGTCAATATGTCCGAGATGATCAATTAGATAAATTTCAAAAATTAGGTGTTGTAGCATCATTGTTTCCATTGCACACTTACTATTGGGGAGATTGGCACGCGCAGCTAATAGGAGACAGCCTTGCCAATTTCATTAGCCCCACTCGTTCAGCTCTTGACAAGAATCTGAAAATAACTATTCATACAGATGCTCCAGTAGCGTTGCCGAATCTAATGAGAGTTATTTGGACGGCCACTACTCGTATTTCTAGATCAGGTAAAATAATTGGTGAAGACCAAAGGCTAACAGTATACGAAGCACTGAAATGCATTACAGATTGGTCTGCTTACCAGCATTTTGAAGAGAAAACGAAAGGAACTCTTACGCAAGGTAAAGTTGGAGATTTAGTTTTACTGAATAATAATCCACTGAAAGTAAGTCTAGAAGAAGTAAAAGATATAATTGTGATGGAAACAATTAAAAATGGTAAAACTGTATTTAAACGATAAACATGAGAATATTTACAATTGCACTAGTCGTTCTGACTTCATTTCACAACGCATTTAGTCAAAAACTAAATCCAGGATACGATTCGATAGAATATTTTGAGCTACTTAAAATTTCTTCTCAACAAGGCGATACTCTCTACAATCCTGACCTTCCATTTCCTGAAAAACATACGCGCACTTACCGGTCACCGGTTATGGCCTTGGACAACCGTTGGGAATTATGGGAATCCAAGGATTCAGTCGCAGTAATTAGCATTAGAGGCACAACAAAAAATCAACTTAGTTGGGTGGAAAATTTCTTTTCTGCTATGGTCCCAGCAACAGGTAAAATTAAGCTTTCAACTGATTTTGAGTTTGACTATCAACTGGCACAAGACAAGGATGCCGCAGTACATATTGGATGGTTAACTGCAGTTGGCTTCCTAGGCAGAGATATGTTGCCGAAAATTGACTCTTTGAAATTAAAAGGAACAAAAGAATTCCTAATTATTGGTCATAGTCAGGGAGGGTCAATCGCTATTCTTTTAGCTGCATACTTGGAGAATTTAAAGTTAAAGGGAGAACTAGACCCTGCCATTGTTTTCAAAACTTATTCAAGTGCTGGCCCGAAACCCGGAAACCTGTTTTTTGCTTATGATTTTGAGGCTAAGACTCAAAATGGGTGGGCATTCAACGTTGTAAATACTGCTGACTGGGTTCCAGAAGGGCCTTTTTCAATTCAAACAACTGATGACTTTAATGCTTCAAATCCTTTCAAATTAGTAAACTCGGGATTAAAAACACTCCCTTTTAAACAGAGAGTTGTTTTATCTAAAATCTATAAAAAACTAGATAACCCTACTAAAAAAGCAAATAAACGCTATCAAAAATATTTGGGGAAAATGATTGGCAACAATATTCAAGAAGCACTTCCTGGGTTTGAGATGCCAGAACTATATAACTCCAACAATTATGTTAGAACAGGAAGACAAATTATTCTTCATGCAAATGATGAATATTATAAGCTATTTCCTGAACAACCAGATATGATTTGGAACCATCATATGTTTGAAGCTTATTATTTCCTTTTAAATGGCAGCATAATTTCAATGGATAACATCAAATCGAATTAATTATTCTCCTATTAATTTGAAATAAATTCAATTAGCATAAATATTATGAAAAAAAAGAAATTATTTATTTTTGCCCCTTTATTAATATTGGGATTAATCTTTTTGAGTTCTTGTAAAAAGAAAGTAACTATCTGCTCTACATTTAATGCGACTGCGTATTCCGTTAATGACACCATCATTGCTGATGCTTCTTGTAGCGAAAACGTGGAAGAATACTTATGGGAACCACAGGAGGGATTATTGATGATTGGCAATGGAAATACAGCGATGGAAAGTTTCATTGTTCAGCCTCTTTCAGGAATTCTGTCAAGATCTATAAATCTAAATATCTCGAATTCTAAATCTTCACGATCACGAACCGAATCTGTAATTGTTTTATAACATCTAGCCTTTAGAAAAAACACCGTTTAGATTCAAAACCTAAAATGATATTATATATAGATAGCACTTGCGTGTGCTTTTAGTAATCTCACAATAAAATTAAACCAGTAGAGAATGATTGTATCAAAAGGAGTTAGTTTTCTTAAAATAATTCAGTGGTCATGGATCCATATTATATGGTTGCTACTTTTCTCTAGTGGCATAGCATCCTTATACTTCTTCAATATTCTAAAAATTACAATTCCTTGGCTACCCATTTCTGTAATAGGAACTGCTGTTGCTTTTTTTGTAGGTTTTAAGAATAATCAGGCCTATGATCGTATGTGGGAGGCAAGAAAAATTTGGGGAGGTTTGATTAATGATAGCAGAACATGGGGAATGCAAATTGATGGATACATTACTAATACCTTTAATAAAGACATTTCATTAGAAGAAATTAAAGAAATTAAGAAAAGACTTATTCACAGGCATATTGCTTGGCTTTATATACATAGAAAGCAACTACTAATTCCAACAAGTTGGGAACACATTAACCAAAGCGGAATAGTTGCAAAAAAGGCGAGAGGCTATCAAAAAAAATTTGGCGTTGGCTTAGTAGAAGATGATGTTGAAGGTATAAAATTAAGTGAATTGGTTTCCTTAGAAGAATTAGATCGTTTGGGGAAAACCAAGAACATAGCAACACAAATGATTAATGAACAATCACAAGAATTAACAAAACTGAGAGAAAAAGGGATAATAGATGATTTCAGGCATGTAGAATTAATGCAAGTACTTTCTAACTTTTACCATTTACAAGGCAAGAATGAAAGAATTAAAAAATTTCCTTTGCCAAGACAATATGCAAATACGAGCAGATACTTTGTTGGGATTTTCCTATTACTTTTACCTTTCAGTATGATTCCAGAGTTAATGGCAATTGGAGAAGTAGGCTTTTGGATATCTATTCCAATAACTGCTCTCGTTGGTTGGGTTTACGTAATGATGGAACTTGTTGGCGACTATACTGAAAACCCATTTCAAGGAATGGCAAATGATATTCCAATGTTATCACTTTGTAGAACTGCAGAAATAGACTTGAGAGAAATATTAAACGAATCAAATCTACCTGATCCGATCAAGGCAAAGAAAAACATTCTCATGTAAAGTATTCATAATTGAAGCCAATATACCTTAGAGTTAGAAAGCCAATGAGCATAACAACGGCTAAAAATCATGCGAGTTTATACTTAATAGCAGCAATTTTGGTTTGAAAACTATTATTAACTTTAAATGAAATTCTTGGTCATAAGTCCGCACTATTTTTTAGCCAAACCGTTAACATTAATTATAAAAATAAGCCATTAGCAAACTGCTCTTTAAATCAGATTCATAAGAATTAATTTTACCGTACCTTTAAAGTGAATCCTTTGGTGTTTTCCAGAATAGGGTTTGCTAACTAATAAAATGTCTAAATTACCCAAAGAGCATAAATTTGTTGATCTCTCAGATTACGGAAGACCCATAGCCGTAATTATTGCAAACTCACTAAAAAATACTGGCTTCACTCCTATTCACGTTACTATTGGTTTTGTAATAGCTGGCTTCATTGCCATTTATTGTATTCTTCAAGGACATTATTGGCTAGCTGCTTTTTTTCTTATCTTCAAATCTATCCTAGATGCAGCAGATGGCGAATTGGCGCGGGTAAAACAAAAACCCTCTTACACGGGGCGTTACCTTGATTCGGTATCCGATATTATATTAAATGCGCTTTTCCTTCTTTCTATCTGGTACATCACCAATACTTCTATTTGGGTATGTCTTTTGGCGTTTCTAGGTTTGCAATTACAAGGCACACTTTACAATTACTATTACGTAATTTTAAGAAATAAATTTGATGGAGATACTACGAGCCGTGTTTTTGAAGACACAACTCCCATAGCCTTGGAGGGCGAAAAACAAAAGAATGTGGCTGTTCTTTTTGGTTTATACAAACTGTTTTATGGTGTTTTTGACAAAACAATTTATGCCTTGGATAGCAATGCAAATACTGGCGCAACATTGCCAAAATGGTTTATGACCAGTGTTTCTACTTTTGGGTTGGGTTTCCAATTACTAATTATTGCAGTTATGCTTGTATTGGGATTAAAAACCTTTATTCTGCCTTTCTTCTTAGTTTATACGGTTATGGTTTTAGTGTTTATTGGCCTTAGAAAACTTTTCTTTCAAGAACCAAAAGGGAATAATAAAAACTAACTACCGCCCCTTTTTTTTAATTAAAGAGAAAAAAGAGGTTATTCTAAAGTAGAAATTGTGATTGAAAAATCAATCCTTTTTAAATTTCTTATCCACCACTGTTTCTATCTAGTTGTTTGTTTGCAATTATGAATAGGAATCTTTCTTTCATCTTGAAATGGAGACAACAGAGTTATGAAAGCTATGTGAGAGCAATCTGAATGAAATAATTCCAAACGATAGCCCGCTCTATTTTAAAAAAAAATAGCTGAAGTTTCAACTATTTATCTTTATCTCGGTTTATAAAAATTAAATTAACTATATTTGTATCGCACACGACTTAATCGGTTGCGTTAAAATAAACATTAATGAATAAACAAAGAAAAACATCCCTATTAAAAACAATTTTTAGAATTTTATTAGCGGTATTTATGATCTATGCGGGATACAGTCACCTCACCTTTAATAGAATTGATTTTCAAGCTCAAGTACCCGATTGGATTCCAATGAGCAAAGATTTAGTCGTTATACTTTCTGGTATTGTAGAAATGGCATTAGGTCTTGGATTAGCACTTTGGAAAACCAAGCGAACAACTTTTGGTTGGGCTTTGGCTCTCTTTTTTGTTCTTATATTCCCTGGTAATATTGCTCAATATTTAGATGGCAAAGATGCTTTTGGAGCATTAGATTCTGATAGAGCCCGATTAATAAGACTGTTTTTTCAGCCTGTACTTATCGCCTGGGCATTGTGGTCATCTGGCGCATGGAAAGCTTGGCGAATGAATAAAAAAACAAATTAACATGGACGATACTCAGCTGCAATTAAGCAATCAAATCTGCTTTCCGTTATATTCTGTTTCTAGACTCATAACAAAGGCTTACAAACCGTATTTGGAGCAAATGGAGATAACCTATCCTCAGTATTTAGTTCTGATGGTACTTTGGGAGAAAGATGGAGTTTGTATCAATGAAATTTCCGAAAAACTACTGCTCAATACCAATACACTTTCACCTTTGCTTAAACGCATGGAGAATTCAAATTTATTGAAACGTAACCGATCCTGCGAAGACGAAAGAAGTGTGATAATTGAACTAACAGAAAAAGGGGAAAACCTAAAAAAACAAGCCGCTCCAGTTCCTGATGAACTAATTAAAATCTTAATAACAGAGAACATTCAACTAGACGAAGTTATTCAACTCAAAGGAATGCTGAACGAATGGATTGAGCTACTCTCTGACAACAAAAAACAATAATAAAAAAACAATAATAAAAAAAAATGGAATTATTAGATAAACTAAACTGGCGTTATGCTGCCAAAGCCATGAATGGTGAAAAAGTATCGGAAGAAAAAGTAGCTAATATCCTAGAAGCAATTTCTCTTGCACCTACTTCAAGTGGGTTACAACCTTTTGAAGTATTTGTTATCAAAAACCAAGAAGTAAAAGAAAAAATTAGACCTGTAGCCTGGAATCAATCAGTGATTACTGATTGTTCTCACCTTTTAGTTTTTGCTGCTTGGGATCACTATACAGAAGACAGAATAAACAAAGCATTTGATTTAACGAACGAAGTGAGAGGTTTTAAAAATGAAGGGTGGGAAAACTACCGTCAAATGTTATTGGGAATGTATCCTAAACAAGATCCTGAAGTGAGTTTTGCTCATGCTGCTAGACAAGCTTACATTGGTTTTTCTATGGGACTTGCTGCTGCCGCATTTGAAGAAGTAGATGCAACACCAATTGAAGGATTTGAACCTGCAAAAGTAGATGAAATTTTAGGCCTTAAAGAAAAAGGACTAAGAAGTTGTGTGATTCTTTCACTTGGATACCGTGATGATAAAAGCGATTGGTTAGTTAACCTAAAAAAAGTGCGTAAACCTATAGCCGATTTAGTAACGGTAATGGATTAATAACTAAAGAAAAAATAAAATAAGAACGGCTTGGGATTACTCTCAAGCCGTTTTTTTTTGGTTAAAGTTTTTTTTACTGTTTCTTATGAATTCTCCAAACCAAGATTGTAATTCTTACTACAAAATGATGAACGCTTTTGTTCTAATTAATTGTTTTCTATTCTTTTCCCAATTCTACGGCTCTATTAAATGCTGCATAGGCAGCTTCTTTTATCAATTCATTAACATTATTATCTTCCATTGAGTCTAATGCGGCTTGAGTAGTTCCCCCTTTTGAGGCTACTTTATCTATCCATTTGGAAGGAGATATATCGTGTTGGCTAAATAATTCTACTGCACCTTCAAATGTGTGAGATACCAAGACTTTTGAATCATTTTCTGAAAAACCCATATTACGAGCAGCTTCCATCATAGATTGCATAAAATAAAATACATAGGCCGGTCCCGAACCTGAAATCCCAGTAGACTTATCAATAAAATTTTCATTGGTTACATGAATAGAAGCTCCAGTAGTATCCAATAAGTTACGCACCATCAATAATTCTACTCGAGATACTTCATCAGACTCAGTAAATGAAGTAATCCCTTTCCCTACTTTTGCAGGTAAGTTTGGCATTGTACGAACAACTTTATTAACACCTAATTGCTCTTTGATCGTTTCAATTTTTAATCCTGCAACCAAACTCACAATCAACTGATTGGAATTTATCAAGGATCTCATTTTTGCAAACAACTCCTCACAATGGTAAGGCTTAACTGCAATAAAGACAATGTCAGCAATAGGTAAACAATCTTCTAAATTATTATGAGCAACAAATCTATCGTCTGCATCAATTTTTGCCAAAGTTTCTTTCCCAATATCCTGAATCATGAGTTTTCTACTATTCAAATAAACAGAATCAGCCATTCCTTCTGCATAAGTAAGCCCCATGTTTCCTCCTCCTATTACTAATACTTTCATGCTATTTTTATTTTTTTTCTACTACTACAAGTATTGTTCTAATAACCCATAAATGAGATAAATTTATGTAATCAGCTAAATTAAATTTATTATAACTTGTTATTAAGGTGATTATGTAAATTGAAGGTCTGTCAGGTAAATGTGACAAATCTTCAATTCCCTTATCCAATTATAGCTTTGATCAAGAAAAATTAAAATACTTAAAACTCAATTTATGAGTTATTAATTATAAACTATTTCGTGTTTTACAATGGCAAATTTCCTAAACATTTCGTAGACCCCACAATATCTATCTACCGATAATTTTACAGCTTTCTCTATTTTGTCTTTCTTTAAATCCTCTCCTTTAAACTTATAAGTGAGTTTTACTGTGTGGTAATGTTTTGGGTGTTCTTCGGTGAGTTCACCTTCTACTTCTACTTTAAAATCTTCTACTTGCGCTCTCATTTTCTCTAGCAAAGCAGTTACATCCATACTCGTGCAGCCTGCCAAAGAAACCAGCATCAAATATTTGGGAGTCATTCCTTTTGCATTTCCATCTTCTCCAACTGTAGCATCCAGTTGTAGCTTTCCTCCTACGGTTTCTATTTCGTAAGCCATTTTGCCTTTCCAATCGGATGTAATTTTATGTGTCATGTTTTTTGTTTAAAGTTATTAAAATAATAGACGGGCTTTTATAACTTTTATTACACAAAGAGCATTTTGAAGAAAGTGCTCTTTTCTTAATCTAGATTATTGTAAATTGAAGGGTAGATTCTCACATTTGTAATGTAAATAATAATTATCTGTAAGTATGAAAAGAAAAGAATTTATACAAAAAACCTTGCTCGCAGGAGTTTTTGGAGCAGTTGCTCCATTATTTGCTTATGCAAAAAATGAAAAAGTAAAAAAATCAACTTACGACAAATTGATTGATAAAGTAGGATTTAATCACATGCCAAACGAAGAAAACAAGACAGCCAATACTGTGCTACACAAAGCCAATACTAGAGGAAGTGCTAACCATGGTTGGCTTGAAGTAAATCACACTTTTAGTTTTGCTAATTACCATAATTCTGAAAGAATGCATTTTGGAGTTTTGAGGGTTTTCAATGACGATAAGATTGCCCCATCAAGAGGTTTTAGTACTCACCCACACGACAATATGGAAATTATTACAATTCCACTTGAAGGTGATTTGAAACACAAAGACAACATGGGAAATGGTGCAATCATTAAACATGGAGATGTACAAGTAATGAGCGCAGGAACTGGAATTACACACAGTGAGTTTAATGCTAATAATGACAAAGATGTGAAAGTATTGCAGATTTGGCTATTCCCTAATAAAAGAAATGTAGTACCTAGGTATGAGCAATTATCTATCAACAGTATTTCTTCCAAAAATCAGTTAAATCAAATTTTATCACCTAGTTCTAAAGATCAAGGAGTATGGATACACCAAAATGCTTGGTTTCATTTGGGTGAATTTGACAAAAAAAAGAGTTTTACTTATGAATTGAAAGATAAAAACAATGGAGTATATGCTTTTATTATTGAAGGAAATGCTACAATTGAGAATCAAGCTTTAAATAAAAGAGATGGTTTTGGAATATGGAATACCGATAAAATAAAAATTACTGCTGAGAATAAATCTAGAATCTTAATCTTAGAAGTACCCATGACTATTTAATAGTCTAAAAAATATTCGATACACTTTCTTTAAGTAAAGAAAAAAATAATAAATGCTTTTTTTCTTAATCTATATTAATGACTAGGTATATAATATGTCATAATTTTAACTAATTAAAAATTAAAAAAAACAATAAAAATGAAAACTACTACACAATTTACACTGGCAGGATTAATTCTATTACTTTCTGCTTTCACTCTTAATAATTCAATAAACTGGGAAATATCTCAAGGTCATTCTATCAAATTTTCTGGAACGGATGCAGAAGGGATATTCAAAACTATGACAGGAGATATCACATTTGATGAAAGTAATATCGATTCTTCTCAATTTTCTTTTAAAATAGATGTTAATTCTATCAATACTGGAAATGGAATGAAAAATAAACACGCAGTGAGCTCAAAATGGTTTGATGCCTCAAATCATCCATCAATACAATTTGAATCCAATAAATTTTCGAAAACTGACAAAGAATATTTGGTTACTGGGCTCCTAGAAATTCATGGAATAGAGAAAGAAATAACTATTCCTTTTAGCTTTATTAATAATTCTTTTGTAGCTAAATTCTCTATAAATAGATTAGATTATAAAGTGGGAAATACAAAAGGGATGAATAATAAAGTATCCAATGAAATTAAATTAGACGTTACAATTCCTGTCACCTCAAAATAAATAATAATGAATAAGACACTCCTACACGGCATAGTAGCAGGCCTGTTAACTGCTCTAGCATCAATAAGTTATTTGATGTTGTATGAATCCATATTGTATGTGGATTTTAGTCAAATATTGAATGTTGGTTCTGTAGGTGGCGCCTCTATAATTAGTGGTTTATTAATAGCTGCCGGATATTTGATCCTAGAAAAAATGAACAAAGAAAAATGGAAAGGAGGATTAAATGTCCTTATTATTTTATTGTCTTTTTTAAGTATTTTAGGACCAATAAGTATCAGTTTACCGTTAGAGATTGATTTTCCTGAATTGTTCCCTGGATTAGCAATTCCTATGCACTTTTTTCCAGCATTAATTTTCTTTGGGTTACAACCTTTCTTTTTGAAAAAGACATAAAAACAAATGAATAATAAGAAAATAACTTTTTCAGATAAAGCAAAACTACCAACCAAACATGGTGATTTTAATGTTATATCTTTCAAGGAAGAAGGTGATGTAAATGAACATTTGTTTCTGTATAAAGGTAGTTTAACAGACGGGAATGATGTATTAACAAGAATTCATTCCGAATGTTTAACAGGTGATGTATTTAATTCTAGAAAATGTGATTGCGGAGAACAGCTTGATGAAAGTATGCGTGCAATAGCTAAAAAACAAACAGGAATTATCGTTTATTTAAGACAAGAAGGAAGAGGTATTGGTCTTTTTAATAAGATCAATGCTTATGCCCTTCAAGATCAAGGACAAGATACCATTCAAGCAAATCATTCTTTAGGTTTCGGTACAGATTTAAGAAATTTTTCTATTGCAGTTAAAGTCCTTGAACATTTTAAAATTAAATCAATAGAATTACTTTCCAATAACCCTGAAAAGATAAAAATTTGGAAAGACTCAAAAATTGATGTTACGGAAAGAATCCCTTTAATTATGGAAACGAATGAGCATAATTTAGGCTATTTAAGTGTTAAGAAAGAAAAAATGAATCACTTACTTTAATAGATTTTATTACAAATAATATAAAAATGAGCAATAGGATTATTAAAAAAGAATATGAAAATGATGAAATAGTTGTCATTTGGAAACCCCAATCCTGTATCCATGCAGCAGAATGTTTTAAAGCATTACCTAGAGTATATGTTCCAAAAGCGAAACCTTGGATTAAAGTTAAAAATGCAACTACAGAAGAATTGAAAGCTCAAATAGGAAAATGTCCTTCAGGCGCTCTTTCATATAGAGAAAAATAATTAAATAAAAATAATTTCAAATCAATTACCTTTACATCAACTTAAAGGATAATGATTACAACCAAACTGAATTTAGAAGACAAATTACCGCTTACTTGCTCCCGAACAGGAACTTGTTGCCATGGGAAAACAGTATGGCTTAATCCCTGGGAATTGGCTTTAATTTCTCGTGAAAAAAAAATATCTCGAACAGATTTTATTGAGCAATTTTGTGATTTTGGAGGAATAAAATTAAAATTTGAAGGTGAAAAAGGATGGAAGGATTTAAAGTCTTGCAGCCAATACATTCCAAATTTTGGATGCAGTGTTCACCTTGGTCGCCCATTAGCTTGTCGTTTATACCCTTTGGGAAGACAAATACAAAGCGAAAAAGTACACTATATTCACGAAGGAAAAGAATTTCCTTGTCTAGAAGGTTGTCCCGAAGTAGTGAATTTACCTTTTATGACTGTGGGCGAATACATTCAAGATCAATCTGCAGGAGAATTTGAAAAATCACAAGACAACCATTTAGAATTAATGCAACAACTTGCCAACATTGCTTTTGAGTTATTTCTAGATACAGGTTTAGCACAATCTGGAGACACGGAGACGCTAAATGAATGGATAAAACTAGGCGAAATTACTCCAGATGAATTGAATGTAAGAATAGGGAAAGATTGGCTGAACGCACTTGTTCTTCCTGAAATTGAGAGTTTAGAAAATCCTACTCAATTTACTAATCAGCACACCCAATTATTATTGGCAAAAGCGCAAGAACAATTTGGAACTCTCATTACTTTTGAAGAAGTAAAAAACGCTTCTGTTCTTATTATGGGAGTTGCTCTTCAACTTTCTAGAAGTTTTGGTGCTGATCCTAAATCTTTATCTATTCATTGGGTAGAGGCTGCTAAAAGTCATTTACAATAAATTCCAAAGGTGGTCATGTAACTTATTCTTTGTAAGCTTCTTTATTGGGTTATTTTGAAAAATTAACCACAGAAGGATTATTTTGAAAAATCACCGAGGACACAGAGAAGAAATTCTAAATTATGGGAATGAATGAAAAAATTCAATCATAAAAAAAGCCACCAGTTTACTGGTGGCTTTTTTTTATCAAATAATGAAACAAATTATCTCATCAATGTCATTTCGTCTACGATATGTTTAGCTCCAGCATATTTATCAATGATAAATAAAGTGTACTTAATGTCTACAGAAATAGTTCTCTGCACTTTACTTTCAAAAGAAATATCTCCACTCATTGCTTCCCAGTTTCCGTCAAATGCAGTTCCAATCAAGTAACCGTTTCCATCAATAACAGGTGATCCAGAGTTTCCTCCAGTAATATCATTGTCTGATAAGAAGTTTACTCTTAATTTTCCATCCGCATCCGCATATTGTCCATAATCTTTGTTTTTGTATAATTCCTTTAATCTTTCTGGAATCTCAAACTCTGGATTTTTTTTGTCTTCTTTCTCCATCAATCCTTCCATCGTTGTATAGTAGCTTCCTACTCCATCTTGGCTTCTTAATGTTTTGATTACTTTGTCACTCATTTTGTAAGACAATACGTTTCCATAAGTTAATCTTTGTGTAGAGTTTGCATTAGGGTAAAAGCTTTTTTCTGGTTGCATTAGTCTAATACCTTCTACAAACAATTTGTATCCTTCTTCCATCTTTTCTTCTGCCTCTGCAAATTTACTTGCCGATCCAAAATACATTGCCAAGAAGTCATTTGCTGCAACAACAGCTTTATCTTCTTTTATATCTTTTATTTTTTTTCCCGCTTTCAATTTACTAATCATTTTTTTCATTCCCTTCTCTTTTACAAAAGGAGATTTACAGAACATTTTTCTAGCATATCTTTTAAAATTTGCTCTTTTTACATCTGCAAAGAATGCCGGATGTTGTTCTTTATCTACCTTATTGTAATATAGATCAAAAAGATTAGCAATTAATTGCTTCTCCGTTTCATTATCATAATTCTTGAAATGCTCTTCAGCTAATTTCTCTAATCTTTCAACTAAACTTGTTACAGTTTTATTCTTTTCATTTACCAATTCTGCCTTCTTACTAGCATCAGATTCGTCAGCTATTTCTTTGTCAAATTTAGCCTTTACTTTTTCTATTCCTCCTAAAACTCTACTAGCTCTGTAGGCAAACAATACAAAATCAGGACCTCTAATTCCTGCTTCCATTACGTAAGTGTTTCCTTTTACGTATTTATTTGTCATATCATAATAATCACTAATGTCTTTCAATGCATTTCCGTACTTTGCTTTTCTAGCTTCATCTGCTTCATACCAAGTTATGAACTTTCTTTCCAAAGCCGATTTTTTATTAAAGACTCCGTTTGTTTGTAATTGTTCTGTTTGTCCTTGGTAGTATTTCCAGTAGTTTGCAGTTTGAGCATATTTAGAAGAATACTTAATGTCAGTACTCACTTTTTTATCCATATTTTGTTTCATTGTTGCCAATTTCACATCTCTTACTTCTACAACTGTAGGCCCTTTTAAATCAATTGCTTGATTCACTCCAAAAGAAGATAAATATCTATCTGTACTTCCTGGGTAACCCATAATCATTGCAAAATCACCTTCTTTTACCCCTTTCATGTTGATTGGCAAATGGTGTTTTGGTTTCATTGGAACATTGTCCGCAGAATATTCAGCTGGTTTTCCGTCTTTTCCTGCATAAACTCTAAACATAGAGAAATCTCCTGTGTGTCTTGGCCACATCCAGTTGTCTGTATCTCCTCCATACTTACCAACACTCTCTGGGGGAGCTCCTACTAGTCTTACATCATTAAAAGTTTCATTTACAAACATGTAAAATTCACTTCCGTAATAAAAATCTTTGATATAAGCTGTGTAATGAGTTCCTTTTGTAGCTTCTGCAATTAATTCCTTTTTCATTGAAGCTAATTTGTCTGCTCTTTCCTTTTTGTTAGTAATCTGAGCTAAAGCTGTATTTATTTTTTTCGAAACATCTTCCATCCTTACCAAAAAAGTTACAAATAAACCGGGAACAGCTTTTTCATCACTTTTTGTTTTTGCCCAAAACCCATTTCTTAGGATGTTATTAGCTGGTGTAGAAAATTGTTGTATTGCTCCATATCCACAATGGTGGTTAGTAAGCATAAGTCCTTGGTCAGAAATTATTTCTCCCGTACAAAATCCCCCCATAGATACAATTGCATCTTTAAGTGATGAACTATTTACACTGTAAATTTCTTCTGCTGTTAATTTAAGACCTTGTTTTTGCATGTCAGCAATATTCAATCTTTTGATAAACATTGGTAGCCACATTCCTTCGTTGGCTTTAATGCTAAAACTGGTCAATAGCATTGTTAATGCTAATAATATTGATAAACTCTTTTTCATTTCTTTTTGTTTTTTGTTAATTTTAGGAATGCTAAAGTAATAAAAATTAACCTCAACTCTAAGCAATTTATATGAATGGTTTATAAAAATTGCAAATGGTTTTAAAAACAAATAGTTCTTTTTATTTTCCAAAAAGAGTGAAACTAAATAATTTCGTATTTTACACAATAAAATAGAATAAATCCACCTGGGAAAGTTAAAGAGCTAAAATTATGAAATACACATTAAGCACAATTATAGACAAACCAATAGATGAGGTCGTTAGTTTATTTAATAACCAAGAAAATCTATATAAATGGATGGAAGGATTAGAATCTATTGATTTATTTGAAGGTGTTGCCGGAAAAAAAGGAGCAAAAAGTAGAATGCATTTTAAATACGGTAGACGTGAAATGGATATGTTAGAAACCATTATTGAAAACGATTTACCTAGAAAAATGGTTACTACTTATGATGCAAAAGGAGTTAGTAATATTATTTTCACTTCCATGGAAAGTATAGAAGGAAATAAAACAAAATACAATTCTACTCAAGAATTTAAAATGCATGGTTTTATGAAAGTAGTAGCATTTTTAGCCCCAAAAATGTTTAAAAAACAAACGAATAAAATTCTTACAAACTTCAAGAATTTTGCCGAAAGCAACTAACCGTTTTACCTAACTAAAAACCTTAAAGTAAATTCAATTCCTCCCACTGAGCTTGATGCCTCTATTAAAGGAGAAACATTAACATCATAACTCACTCCAAACTGAAAGTTGTCGTAAGTTAAGTTAAATGTAGGCACAATTGCATCATTTGGAATTCTGTAATATCCCCCAAAAGAAACGTGTAACCTGTCGTAATACCCTGTATATAAACTTCCTTGCCTTATAATAACTTTATATAACATTCCTAATACAAGTTGTTGTTCTTTTCCTTTGAGCTGGTACACAAATGAAGGTTCTAACTCGTACCTATTATGGTTTAAAACATAAGAAGCGCTTCCTGTTATCGAATACCTTATGTATTCTGGTTCTCCAGCATTATAAATAATAGCTCCCCCAAATGCATGATAAATTGAGGCACCAAAATTTAATTTTGTGAATGTTTGTGAAAATCTATTTCTTTCAGATATATCGTATTGCCACATCAGCCCTGCACCAATATCAAAATTCATAAACGGAGCAAACAAAGGCTGTTCTCCGGAAGGTAAATTAGAATCAAACTTTTTTCCATTGTATTGATTACCCCACTCCCCTTCTGTTTCATCTATACTATGCTGTATTATCCCAAGTTGCATTCCACCACTTAAGTGACTGTTCTTTGATATTCTTTGGTGATAAGCAATAGCAAAATCCGCTTGTAGTTTTGTTAAGCTTAACTCTCCTGCTTGATCTCTATTCAAAATTAATCCAATACCCAGAGCGTTCCCATCCCCTACCTTCATTTTATAATCTGCATTTAGCCCTATTGTTTGAAAAGATTTTCCTACCGTAGGCCATTGATTTCTGTAATGAGTGGTAGCTCTTAGTTTCGCATTGGAAGAACCTATTGATGCAACTGATGTATAAAAACTATTAAAACTAAGGTTACTGAAATGTATGTCTTGAGCAAGCAGGTAATTATTAATTACAACTATTACTATTAGTAGTATTATTTTTTTCATAGTCTTAGTTTTTATCTTCTAATTACCGTTACTGTTCCTTTTTGTTCAAATGAATTTCCATCCACAAATGTACCTTTGACAAAATAAACAAATGCACCTTGGTTCACAGGCTGTCCTTTAAATGTTCCATCCCACCCTTGATCGGCTGATGAGGATTTGAAAATCAAATTACCCCACTTATTAAATATAATAAATTCAATAGTTTCTATTCCGTTTCCTTCTACTTTCAGCACGTCATTTTCTCCGTTTCCATCTGGTGAAAATACATTAGGCACAAAAATATTATAATTACAATCTGGAGTCGAAACATTAATTATAGATATTGTTTCTGATGAAGTGCACCCTTTTGCATCTACTAAACTTAACGTAAATGTTCCTTCCTTAAGTCCAATTAAATCTTCTGTGGTCTCTCCTGTACTCCAAGTATAAATTATACTTGGGGTTCCTCCGATTATAGTTACATCAATTTCTCCATCTCCTACATCACATTCATCATCTGTAAGAGTGTAGGTGATTGTAGGCATAGAATATACCTCAACAATAGCTGAATCTTTTCTTCCACATGGTCCAGGACCCGTATAAGTAATTGTATAAATTCCAGCTCCAGCAAAAGTTGGGTTAAAAAATCCTGTTGTTGTATTGATACCTGTACCTCCCCAATTTCCTCCGGCAGGACTTGCTGTGAATTGAACTAAAGATGCATCTTGACACATATCTGTGGTATATGTTATGATACCTGGAGTCAAAGGATTAATCAACAGATTTGTATTGATGATAGAATCACACCCTAAAGTGGTTGCAAAAGTGTCGTTATATATTCCTGTGGTTCCATATACATTTGAGCCTACAGTAACTGTTTCTCCTGCACACAATGAAAAATTCTGAGTAACATTGGATGAATAGCCAAGTATTAAATTCGTTATTATTATACTGTCACATCCATTTCCATTTATCAAAGTATCTCTATAAGTTCCTGTTGCAGTTACTATAGTTCCTCCTGGCAAACTAAATGTATCACAGCCATTTGCGAGGACTGTGGAAGAAGTAGAAGTAAGAATCGTTAAATTAATCGTTATTAAACTGTCACAACCTCCTGAGGTTGGTATAGTATCGTAATAAGTCCCAGTAGTTGTAAAAGTCTTTCCACTTGGGCTTGTGTAAAAACCACAATGTGTATAAGAAATAATAGAAGAACTTGCTGTTGTAATTGTAACATTGTTAATGGTAATACTGTCACATCCTTTGCTTGAAATCAAAGTATCTATATACGATCCATTAGTATAAATTGTTGTTCCATTTGGTAAGAGAAATGAATCGCAAGAAATCACTGAATTGTTTATCAAATAGGAGTTATTTATTAATAAATTCAATACATAAACTGTATCACAGCCTCCTGTATTTACTGTATCATAATGCAGTCCTGTCACACTTCTTATTTTTAATCGCCATATAAATAAATCACAAGCTGTATCTGCCTGGTTGATATAAGTTGTAAAAGAAACCGTTAAGTTAATAGTCATTAAACTATCACACCCTCCAACATTAGGAATGGTATCGAAATACGTTCCTGAATTTTTCCATATTTTACCACTTGGACTAATCAAACTATCACAAGTCGTTAAAGCTTGATAAGAAGAGGTCGTATCTTTCAATGTTAAATTAATTGTAGTAAGACTATCACAATTAGAGCTAGAAGCACCAATTGCATTTATTGCTATTTCATCTACTGCAAACCCTGGTGTTACTCCTAATCCATCAGTATTATTAAAACCTACTGCAAATCTTATGCTTGGCTGATTGGCAAAAACTGGATCTACTAAACTAAAATGCGACCATTTTTGTCCTCCGTTATTAATTTTTCCTCCAATTCTATTCCAAGTCGTTCCTGAATTTAAACTGTAATAAAGCCTTCCAAAAGAACCCCTACATAAGTAATACATCTCATATGATACGTGAGATTTACCCACTGTAGAAATATCATTGGTCATTTTACTAAAATTCAATCCACTTTGACCTCCTAACAAAACTATATTGGCATCAATATAATTTGAATTAGTTATAGTAGGAAAAGATAATGCTGCAGATCGTTTATTATAAATGTGTAAATAAGTACTGTTTATATTTCCTGTTACAGCAACATCTTGATTGGGAGTATTTATTATTGTACTTCCAAATACACTTCCTCCTGTATAACTATTGTTAATAATCCATGCATTATCCGAAGCACCTGGTATTATAGCATTTGTGTCATTAGTATTTAGAGTAAAACTATATGATGTTCCTTGAAAATCTTCTGAATAAATTAAACTACTTGATATACTACCAAAAACTGTATCGTTATAAGTCCCTGTTCCCTTCGCTACAGTTCCATTACTCAACACTAAAGAGTCTCCAAAGCAAATTGTACGGTCTATTGTAATATTTACAACAGTATCAATTATTAGATAAGTATTTATTATACTATCACAACCTTTGTAAGTAGATAAGGTATCGCTATAAACTCCAGAAGTATTATAAACATTTCCTAAAGGACTAATGTAACTTCCACATGCTGTAATTAATCTATTACTGACTGTACTTCTATTGGCTGTTAGATAATATTCTACCAAACTATCACATCCTTTTGCATTTGGCATTGTATCTCTAAAGAAACCTGAGTTTCTATATACCTTACCACTTGCAGAAACCAAACTATCGCAAAAAACAAGAGTAGATATGGAAAATGATGTGTAATTAATTACTAATGGAGTAATTCTAATGGTATCACAGTATGAAGCAGGAATAGTATCATTAATATTTTGAGATGTATAATACCATTTACTATTTATTTGGATACTATCGCAAGCTCTTATTTCTGGAGAAGTGGTTATATGTTGTGTTGAGATCGTTAAATTAAAAGTCATGAAACTATCACAACCGAATGTGGTAGAACTAGAATCGTAATAAGTTCCTGTTGTTTTCCATATTTTTCCAGAAGGAGAAACAAGACTATCGCAAGTGGTAATATTAATCGTTACGGTATCCGAATAATTAACTGTCAAATTAAAACTAAATAAACTGTCGCATCCAAACGCATTGGGTAAAGTATCATTATTCATTCCACTAGCTTTCCAAATTTTTCCAGATGGACTAACAAAACTATCGCAAACAGAAACCATTTGGACTAATGCAACATTACTTCCCGATAAAGTGAATGAATTAGTTTTATAATTATTAGTTGGATCCGTATCAAAATCTCCTAAATTAATAGAAACGGAATCTACTCTTGCTGTGTATGTATGAACTCCATTTGTTGAGGTCACTGACGGCAAAAAGAAAGTATCACACTCTCCAAATTGCAAATTACCTGTCCAATTAAAAGTGCTCTCTGCTCCTCCATCTACTTTGTACTTAACATCAAAAGAGGTAACAGAATCTGAAGCGGAATTGTTACAAACTACTATTTCTGGGGTAAAACTAGTTGAGCAAATTGTATCTATCGGGACAAAAATAGTGTCGAGTCTTAAATCAATTGATATAGGTGATGAACAATTATTATTTGTGACTAAGCCATTCCTTCCCAAACCTGAAGTAGATGCCAATATTACTCTCATTCTTAAAACTTGATCAGCAGTGAAATCAGAAGCACATGCACCATTTTGATATTGCATATAATTCTCTTTATTTTCTAGAGGGCAAGAAGGTGTTGTACAATTATTTCCCATACCCACAGTAGTAGGTGGGGTATCGCAACATCTATCTCCAATAGTTGCACAACTCATGCCACTTGTTCCGCAAGTTGATGTACTTTGAAATGTGTGATAAAGATTTAAATAATGTCCTACTTCATGTGTTAGTATTCTACCATCATCTGTATATGAAGCTAAGTTGTAATTCAATATTCCTGTTGGGTCATTCCCAGTTGCACTGGATAGTATTACTATTCCATCTGAAGAAGTTGTTCCCCCAGGAAAAGTAGCATAACCAATAACACCTCCACTATACCCAGGTGTATAGATGTTTCCCGTATTCTTAATTTTATTCACAACCCAAACATTCATATATTCGGAAGGATTCCATTGCACCATTGTTTTCATAGAAACATCATGCCTCCATAATGATGAATTGTGATAAACCCCACTATCCAAATAACCTTGTATCCCAGACATGTCATGTCTTGTTACTCCACTGGTAGTATTTCCGATTGGGTCTTTTTGCGCCATGCAAAATTCTATTTCTGCATCTACTCCCAAAGGACCAGATTGGGCAATTCCTCCATTTCCATTAGTTCTTCTGAAATCTCTATTTAATGCAGCAATTGTAGATTGAACTTGTGCAAATGAGATATTAGTTGAATCACCTAAAGTCTCACCAGAGTGCATAATATGAAAAACAACTGGAATGGTATAGACTACTCCTGCCGCCCTACTAGAATTTGATTTTTGTTGTAAAATATAGGCCTGAACTTGCTGTTCCATTACATTCCTTAATTGAACATAAGCAGGGTCTGTTCGTAACAATTCATCTTCCAAATAACTAGAAGCACATGGCTCACCAGGAAAAGGAATTCTGGATGAATTTAGGGTTGGATTAGTTTTTGGAATCAAATTAGTTCCTTGAGAAACACAAAGTAAAGTAATAAAAAGTAATAAGAGAAATAGCTGAATATTTTTTAACATAAAAACAAAATTAAAATCGATATACAATGTACCTCTTTCAAACGAATTTAATTAGAGTAACGTTGCCATTTTAACTAATTTGTTAAAAAAAGCTTCCTATTTTAATAAAAAAAATAAAATTCAAAGACCTAAATAGATGAGAAAGTAATCCTTTTTTAGTGAACCTCCTTAATAATAAATGAGTTGTAATAGATTATTGTAAAGAATCAAAATTTATTAATTTATCCCAAAACTCAAAGAGAATACATTGGAAAACAAGGCTAAAGATTGATTTCCAACATTGGAAAGTGCATAATCAATGTTGAACTTTTTGAATTTAATTCCTACTCCAACATTAGGCGAAATGGATAAAGATTCGGTTCCATCATATTGCCTTATCAATTGCACATTATTTATTCCAGCTCTTAAATAAACAATCTTCTTGTATCCTAAATCTATCCCCAATCTAGGTGCAATACTAAATGCATTAGATCGAATTAATGCATTTCTTTTTCCATCCAATGTAACATCTAAATTTAATTCAGTGTTTAAATCAAATTTTTCAGACAAATTAAAAAATCTAGAGCTTCCCATTATTATTCTTGGCAATGTTAATTCAGTAGAATTTTCTGGAATTTCGTTTCCTGTCCTATCAAAAACTTCTCTTGTAGCTTCATCTATAGAATAACTCCAAGCATTTACTGTAGTGGTTACATCTCTTACAACTCCTGCAAATTTCCAATCTTTATATTCGTAATTGATGGATGCATCAATCCCAAAACCCCATGAATTTGCAAAATCACCAATTCTCCTGTGAATGATTTTAAAATTTGCTCCAACATCTAATCCTTTTGGTAATTTCCTCGCATAAGAAACTAATAACGCGTAATCTGCTGCCGAAAACCTTGTGATTCTATCGTAATCTATGTTTCCGTCTTTATCTATTAATTGAGTAGTATTAGGTATGTCATCCGTACCAAATCGAATTAATGAAATAGCGCCTACACTTTTGTCATCCAGCCGTTTACTTACTCCTATATAATCGTATTTTGCGATTCCAGCAAAATACTCGGAATGCATTAATCCTACTTGAATATTCTTCTTTATTTTAAGTAATCCAGCTGGGTTATAATAACCAGCAGTAACATCATCTACATTAGAAATTACAGAATTTCCCATCCCAAAATTCTTTGCTCCTACTCCTATTGCAAGGAATTCATTGCTGTATTTAGGCGCATTGGTTTGAGAAAAATTTTCTCCTATAAAAAGAATTAAAATTATAATTATTAAAATTTTATTGAATATCACTTTCATAATCGATTAACGCAGTTAGTTTTTAAATAGTATCTTTTTAATTAAAACTATTTAAATTTAAATCAGAAAAATGCTTTTTGAACTTAATAAACCTAGAAAAAACAACACTTTTATTATAGATTCCTTTTCTATTTGCCTTCTTTCCTTTTGTTGACTCCAGCAAAGATTTTCTTTTCTTTTTCATTGCCCCAAATTGCTTTAAAAAATTAAACTGAGCTTTTATTATTTGCCAACTTCCTTTAAATTCTCCGTTTAAAACAAAAGCAAATACAGCAATATAATCTAAACAAATTCTCCATAATATTTTGAAAAACAAAAATTTACCTCTATAGTTTTTATATAAAGTAAACAAACTGTTTCTGAAATTTAAAAATACTTTTCTTGGACTCAAGTAATTTAATGTTCCTCCTCCCAAGTGATAAACTACAGAGTTTGGATTAACCATTATTTTTTGTCCATGAAGTTTCATTCTCCAGCACAAATCTATTTCTTCCATGTGGGCAAAATAATCTTCATCAAATCCTCCCAATTCGTGAAACAATCTACTTCTCACAAACATACAAGCTCCTGTTGCCCAAAAAATCTCTTCTATTGTATCGTATTGTCCTTTGTCTTCTTCTACATCATCAAATATCCTTCCTCTACAAAAAGGATATCCATTTTTATCTAAATAACCTCCAGAGGCACCAGCATGTTCAAATTTTGTTTTGTTTTTGTAAGCTAAAACTTTTGGCTGGCAGGCCGAAACAGTCTTGTCTTTTTCCATTAAATCTAGTATTGGAGAAATCCAATTAGCAGTAACTTCTACATCAGAGTTTAATAAAACATAATAGTCAAATCGTCCTTTTATTTGTTCCAATCCATCATTATAACCTTTGGCAAAACCTCCGTTTTCGATATTGTGAATGAGTTCTATTTGTGGGTAAGTCAATTTAAGAAATGAAACAGAATCGTCCGAAGAATTATTATCTACAACCACAACTTTATGCTCTCCAGAATTTGAAATAACTGAAGGCAAATAGGTTTCTAAGTGTTTCTTCCCATTCCAATTCAATATGATTATTCCTAGCTTATCCATTCCTCAAATATAAAGAGTTATTGAAAATTCACCAATAAATTATGATTATTTAACCGCTCTTACCTGACGGAAAGATAAACCAAGTGCTTTTTCAAAATAACGCAAAGATTTTAATTCTTTAGAATTTACCAAACACAAAGAAATTCCAGATTTCCCAGCACGAGCAGTTCTTCCACTTCTGTGGGTATAGTATTCTTCTTTGTCTGGCATTTGATAATGCACTACAAATGATAAATCAGCAACATCTATTCCTCTTGCCGCAATATCAGTTGCAACTAACATTCTTAGCGATTCGTTTTTGAAAGCACGCATTACTTTGTCTCTTTCTTTTTGTAATAAATCTCCGTGAATTGCACCTGAAGAAATATTTTTTGCTTCCAATTGTTGAGCCAATAATTGAGTCGCTTTTTTTGTTTTACAAAAAATAAGTCCTCTGTTTTTGTGTTCAGATTTTAAAAACTGAATCAATACATTCAACTTATCTTCATCATCACATACCAAATACATGTGTTCAATATTCTTATTTACAACATCTTTACTTACGTTTATTTTTTTAGCTTCTGGCGACATGTGAGTATTTACAATCTGTTTTATTCCTTCTGGTAATGTGGCAGAAAACAACCATTTAGATTGTACTGAAGTCATAAACCCTAAAATCTCATCCAGTTCTTTTTTAAAACCCATGCTCAACATTTCATCTGCTTCATCCATCACTACAGTGTGAACTTTACGCAAATCAATGTCTTTTCTTCTTACCAAATCTATCAATCTTCCTGGTGTCGCAACTACAATGTGAGTTGGTCTCTTCAGATTTTTTATTTGAATGTCAATATGTTGTCCACCAAAAATAGCTTCAATAAATATTTTGTCACTGTATTTAGTGAATTTGAATAATTGCTTAGCAATCTGTTGTCCTAATTCTCTTGTTGGTGCAAGTATCACTCCTTGAATGTAATCTTTAGAAGCATCCATTTTTTGTAACAAAGGAAGGCCAAAAGCAGCTGTTTTACCTGTTCCTGTTTGAGCTTGACCTACTAAATCTGTATTGTAATTAAGCAGCATTGGTATTACTTGCTCTTGAATTTCGGTAGGGTTTATAATATTAAGTTCTGTTAGTCCTTTTATGAAGCTTTTATTTACTCCTAATTCCTTGAATGTTTTCATAATAATTCTTTGTATTCACAAAAGTAATGGAATAACTAGGAGTTTCACGTAAAATTGAAGCATATTTCACAATGGAGTTCTACTATTATATTAAATTTAAATTCTTAGTATGAATTATTTTTCTACTTGTTATTCAATGGAATATGTTTAGTTTTGTCTATAAATTAATAATTTAATAGTCTTTTAGCATGAAAAAAACAGGCAGCTTTTTAGTAATCTTCTTGTTGTCCCTATGCAGTTTCTCTCAAAAAAGGATACCTGAAGAAAAAATAATAAGCAAACAAATTAAGGATTTTGAAATCTTTAAAACTTCTTTGTATGAACTAGAAGCTAATTTAAATCATCATATATCCGAAGATAGTCTTTCTTATTTTTTGAATGAACTGAAAGATTTGTGTTCGAGTGAAATTATTGATGATAAAACTTTGTACAAAGCCTACTCAAAAGTTTTGGTAAAAGTGAAATCGGGTCACACTAATTTACAACCTACTTCAAAAACTTACAGTTATTGGATCTCTGAAAAAAATTCATTGCCAATGGACGTCATCTTGGTTGGGAAAAGATTATTTACTGTGAACGATTACAATATGCTGAACGAAGAAGCCATGAAAAAGCTTTCTGGAAGTGCAAAAAAAGCTAATACTATTCCAAAGTACACTGAAATTGTAACAATTGATGGTAAGTCTATTAAGGCGATAATGGATGAGATTGCTCCTTATTTATCTTCGGACTATGGAGATGAAAGTTTTAAATATTATTTATCAAAAAGTCTTTTCGAATTTTACAGAAACCTAACTAATATAAGAGACGAAAGCACAGAGATTGAAATTGAAATAATTGCTAAAAGAGATACGGTTTCAAAATCTATTTCGCTTGGATATCCTCCATTGAAAGACATTAACGAACGAATTAAGGAGGACAAAAAGAAAAGTAAAAAGAAGAAAAAGGGTGAAAAGTATGGAAAATTTGAAATACTAAGTAATAAATACGCCTACTTCACTTTTGATACTTTTGAGAAATCGAAAGGAAAAAAATACAGAAAATTTCTTGAAGAATCCTTTGAGAAAATGGGTAAAAAAGAAGTGGAATACCTTGTAGTTGACTTAAGAGAAAATACAGGAGGTTATGTTCAATATGATTTTTTAACTTATTTATTTCCTGAAAAACAAGTAGATACTTTGGGTCAATTCTTAATAACTAAAGATGACAAACCAACTTACAAGAAACACATTGTGAGAGATGAGCATTTCAGGAAACTAAGAAAAGCCAAAAGAAAAGTAAAGAAGTACGAGAAAAAATACGATAGTAATTATGAGGGTGTTGTTCTATTTGAAGAGCTAGGAAGGAAAAAAGTATTCTCTGGAAAAATAATTGTAATTACAAATGAAGCAACATTTTCTGCAGGATCTATCTTAGCTGCAGATTTGAAAAACATTTATGGTGCAAAAATTATTGGAAGTGAAGCTGGAGGAAGTTTTTACACAGGATCTACAGGGAACATAAGTATAGAATTACCCCATTCTAACTTTAAAATAACTTTTAATCCAGTGTATTACCGTTCTTCTTACAATCATTACGATTCTACTGCCAATGACCCTGATGTAGAATTTATTCCTGAATTTAAGGATCCAAAAAAGGACGCTAAAAACAATCAGAAAAAAGTGATTAAACTGATAAAAAGAGAATTTAAGAAAAGAGATTAGTAATTACTTCTTCTCCAAAAAAGATATTTCAACACCTTCTATTTCCTCAAAATGAGAGAAAATAGAAGGTGTTTTTTTTAGGCTTACTCTAAAACATATTTCACAATGTGTTTCAAACACTTGAGAAGTGACATCAATTTTCTGTAGCTTTATAAAATTCATTACTTCGCTCATCTCAGGATACTCAAAGTTGATTTTATAATAATCCATTATTTCTTGTTCCACAATTTCTCCTGCGTCAATTGCCTCTTTTGCAGAAATTTTATAGGCGGAAATTAATCCTCCTACTCCTAATTTTGTTCCACCAAAATAACGAACCACTATAATCAATGCATTTGTAATCTCAGCCGATAGTAATTGCCCATAAATTGGTTTTCCTGCCGAGTTGGAAGGTTCTCCATCATCATTGGCTCTGTATCGTTCCTTTATTCCTACTCCCAATCTATAGCCGTAACAATGATGCCGAGCAGTGTTATGAATTTTTCTTACTTCTTCTAGTTTTTCTTTCACTTCTTCTTCACTAAAAACAGGAAAAGCATAGCCATAAAACTTGCTCCCTTTTTCCTTGTACAAACTTTCGGAGGTAGATTTTAGAGTGGAATATGTAGAAATATCATCCATTACCAAATAGAGATTTGAAGAAAAAAGATAGCAATAAATGCAATTGCAATCCCTATCCAATTGAAGACTGTGAGTTTGTCTTTGTAAATAACGTACCCAATAAATATAGACAAAACAAGACTCCCAATGTGAAGCACTGGTAAAATAGAAGTACTGTCTTCAAAATTATTTAGGCATTTCACAAAGTAATAAACTCCCAAGGTATTGGGAATGGATAAAATTAAACCAGCCACCAAGCTTCTGAATTCAATTTTCTTTAATTGGAACAATAGAATCATTAATCCAAACAAAAATGAAAATAAAAACGAAGAAATCACAAAAAAACCTATTTCATTATCCTCTTTAAAATAGCTCTTTTGAGTCACATTAATTATCGTTTCCAAAACCCCTGTAAACACAAATACTGCCAGAGGAAGTAATATTAATTTTGAATTAATTTTACCTGAATTCTTATTTCTAGTAATGAAATAAATAGCCAAAAAAGTTAATGATATTCCAATAATTTTAGAAATTGAAATAAGCTCTTCATGCCACAAAACCGTAACAATAATAGGTATTCCAATACTCATTTTACTGGCAAATGTAGCAAAAGAAACTCCTCTCAACTGAGCCGTTCTTGCTATAATATAAAAATTGAAAAGAAACAAAAATCCAACCAGAATAGATTGCCATAAATAAGGACTTTTTGGTATTTCAATTAATGAGGCTGGAGTTACAAAAAGAAACAATCCTATGATTAATGCTCCCAAATAATTAAAAATAATAGCATGTAACGTATTCACTTTATGCTTATCAAATTCTTTGAACAAGACAACTGAAAATACAGGAAGTGAAATGGCTAAAATAATATCAATCATTACATTTCGTAATTTTTATATATGGATAAGGAATCATTTCCAATAGAAAGCACTTTATTTGCTTCTAAATTTAAAGTTGGCGCCTTTACTCCTTTTTTAAATTTCTTTTCGTTTTTAAAAACAAAAGCTTCATCCCAAATTCCTTCTTTAATAAAAGAATCAATTGTTATTTCACCTCCTTCAACTATTATAGATTGTATGTTTTCTTGGTGAAGTTTAGTCATTAAATTCTCAATTAAATTAGAATCAAACTTCACTTTAATCCCTTGGCAATTCCCTTCTTCAAAATTAGAAATGGAATTTACTATCAGTGTTTTAGAGTCTTTATTAAAAACAGAAAAATCGCTTCTTGAATTCCATAATTGTAATTTATTATCCAAAATTATTCTTGTGGGATTTTTTCCAGGATAATTACGGGTTGTTAAACTGGGATTATCTACCAAAACAGTCTTTTTTCCTACTAAAATCGCCATTTCCTCACTTCTCATTTTATGAACTAATTCTTTGGTCAACTCACCCGTTATCCACCTTTCTTGGCCGTGCTTTTTCTTTTCCGGAGCAATAAATTTGTCGCTAGTTTGTGCCCATTTCAAGATTACGAATGGCCTCTTCTTTTCATGAAAAGTGAAGAATCGTTTGTTTAGTTCTCTGCATTCGTTTTCAAGAATACCTACTGTTGTTTTAACTCCTTTATTTTGGAGCATTTCAATTCCTTTTCCGGCCACCAAAGAAAAAGTATCTACACAACCAATAATTACTTCGGGTATCTTGTTTTCGATAATTAAATTGGAACAAGGTGGAGTTTTTCCAGTATGAGAACAAGGTTCCAAACTCACATAAAGTGTGGACTGCGAAATGTATTGTTTATTATTTTCGGTAACAGAATTGATGCAATTTACTTCTCCATGACTTCCTCCATATGGACTTGTGAACCCTTCCCCAATGATTGTATCTTGAAAAACGAGAACTGCTCCCACAGATGGATTTGGCATTGCCAATGGCAAGCCTATAGAAGCCAGTTCAAGGCATCTTCTCATATATGATTCATGTGCTTTCAAGATTCAAAAATAGAGTAAAAATGCCTATAAAACAAAAACAGAACTTACTCCGTGAAGTAAACTCTGTTGTTGTCGTAAAAAAGAAAAAAAAAGATAGTTTCTCTATCTCTATTTTTATTACGAATCCTAAAATAGAATAGTTGGGTGTTGGGTAATAATAAAACAAGCAAATAATTTAATTCCTTGATTTTTAAATCTAAAATAGCCTTATTTGTTTTGAACTTTTTTTTAAAAACTTAATTGTTACTTTAATTAGTTTTTCTTTTCATCTGATGAAGTTGTTTCTCTACAAAGAAATGACAAAAGAGAACCTACTGCTTGTCTCTACTAAAATTATATTTTCATTCGTTTTGTATTTTAAGTTATTATTAAAAGTGTAAATAATAATAAATAGCCAATTTCCTTAAAACTCTAGTCATATAAACGATAACTTACTTATCTTTGTTTACAAATTTAAAATAAGATGTCTAAAAAAAATAATTCAAGTTGTTCATTCTGTGGAAAAAAAAGAGATGATGTATCTATGCTTATTGCTGGTATAGAGGGGCATATTTGTGAAAACTGTATAGAACAAGCAAATGATATAATTACACAAGATCAAAAAACAACTAAGAATATTGATTTAGAGGAGGAAATTAAATTTCTTAAACCAATTGAAATCAAGAATAGATTAGACGAATATATCATTGGACAAGAAGATGCAAAAAAAATTCTTTCTGTTGCTGTTTACAATCACTACAAAAGATTAATAAACCCAGGAAGTGATTCTGATGGAATTGAGTTAGAAAAATCAAATATCTTATTAGTAGGAAGAACGGGGACAGGAAAAACATTATTGGCAAAAACAATTGCAAAAATGCTTAATGTTCCTTTTACAATAGCTGATGCTACAGTTTTTACACAAGCTGGTTATGTAGGTGAAGATGTAGAAAGTTTGTTAACTAGGTTACTACAAGCTGCAGATTATGATGTAGAAGCCGCACAAAAAGGAATCGTTTTCTTAGATGAAATTGATAAAATTGGAAGAAAAGGAGACAGTCCTTCTATCACAAGAGATGTAACTTCGGAGGGAACTCAGCAAGCCTTACTAAAATTGCTAGAAGGAACAGATGTACGTGTACCCCCACAAGGAGGAAGAAAACACCCAGACCAAAAAATGGTAGAAATTGACACTAGAAATATTCTATTTATATCTGGAGGTGCTTTTGACGGAATTGAAAAATTAATTGAAAGAAGAATAAAAACTCAACCTCTAGGATTTGGTGCAGATAACACAGATCTTGACGAGGAAAATCTACTAGAATACATTAGCCCACAAGATGTAAAATCTTTTGGATTAATTCCTGAGCTAATTGGTCGTTTTCCTATTCTTACTCACTTAAATCCATTGGACAAAGATGCATTGAGAAGAATCTTAACCGAACCTAAAAATGCATTAGTAAAACAATACACCAAGCTTTTTGAATTGGATAATGTACAACTTACTTTCGATAAAAAAGCATTAGATTTTATTGCAAACAAAGCAATAGATTATAAATTGGGTGCTCGTGGGTTGCGTTCTATTTGTGAAGCGATTCTTACGGATGCCATGTTTGAAATTCCTTCTTCAACAGAAATTAAAAAACTGAAAATTACTGAAGCTTACGCAAAAAGTAAATTTGACAAATCTAAATTGAGCAAATTAAAAGTTGCTTAATTGATGAGCCAAGAAGATAACATAGATAAACTTTCTATAAAAAACTGGTCAGAAGAAGACCAGCCTAGAGAAAAGCTGATGAAACTTGGAAGACAAGTATTGTCTGATGCTGAACTACTTGCCATTCTTATAGGAAGTGGAAGTAGAAGCGAAAGTGCTATTGAATTGTGCAAACGAATTCTATATCAATCGGATAACAACATCAATCAATTGGCAAAATTATCTGTGAATGATTTGATGAAATTTAAAGGAATTGGTGAAGCAAAAGCTATCTCGATAATTGCAGCTTTGGAAATTGGTAGAAGAAGAAAAAGCGAAGCTGTTATTGTAAAAACTTCCATCACATCTAGCACACACCTTTACGAATACATAAAACCAGTATTAGAAGATTTACCACACGAAGAATTCTGGATTGTATTATTGAGTAGAGCCAATAAAATTATTGACAAACAGCTAATTGGAAGAGGTGGTATTTCTGAAACAACTGCAGATATTAAACTGATATTTAAAAAGTCAATTGAAAGCCTTGCTTCAGGAATTATTCTTGCTCACAATCACCCTTCAGGAAATTTAAAACCGAGTCAAAGTGATATAAATTTGACTAATAAAATTATTGAAGCTTCAAAATTAATGGATATTAAGGTATTGGATCACTTAATAATTGGGGATGGAAATTATTACAGTTTTGCTGACGAAGGAATAATTTAAATCATTATGCCACTTTATTACAAGTTAAAATTACCTTTGTAGCCAATACAAATAAGACAAAACAATGCAAGCAACATACTCACAAAACTGGAAAGACTACGAACTAATAGATGCTGGTGGTGGAAAAAAACTAGAAAGATGGGGAGATATTGTAACTGTGAGACCCGATAGACTAGCTTATTTCCCTCCTGTATTAACGGAAAAAGAATGGGCTACAAAAACAGATTTTGAGTTTGTAGAAGAAACTACAACCTCAGGTAAATGGGTAAAAAAAACGGATGCACCAGATGAATGGCAAATAAAATTTGGTAAAGCTGTATTGAATTTAAAATTAACAAATTACAAGCATCTTGGAATATTTCCAGAACAACAAAGTAATTGGGAATTCATTCAAAACAAAGTAAAAACAGGCGATAGAGTTTTAAACTTGTTTGGATATACAGGAGCTGCTTCTATAATTGCAAAGATAAACCAAGCAGAAGTAATTCACTGTGACAGTGTGAAGAACGTTATAAATTGGGGAAAAGAGAATATGGAGTCTTCAGAAGTAGATGGTATAAAATGGGTGGTTGAAGACGCACTTAAATTTGCTCAAAGAGAAGCCAAAAGAGGAAACAAATACAATGCAATAATTATGGATCCACCCGCTTTTGGGATTGGACCAAAAAAGGAAAGATGGAAATTGGAAGATAAGTTTCAAGACTTACTTAAAACTGCAAAAGAGCTAATAGAAGACAAGGGTTTTATTATAGTAAACACCTATTCTCCAAAGCTTGACGGTAAAAAAATAAAAGACATTGCTAGTTCTGTTTTTAATCAACAAAAAGTATCAGTTACTAGGCTTTCTATGAAAACTACAACTGGAAAAAGACTAGATTTTGGTGAGTTGACTCGAATTCAATTTTAAGGCAATTATAAAAAAAGAATGCATTCCCTTTTAGTAGTTATTAACTTACAGTATTTATCCATAAGGAATTATTGATAAATGGGCAACATTTGAGGGTGATGAAAAAATAAGGCAGGAAGAAGCAAATACCTAGCATAGGCAGAAAAAATTCGGACTAAAAGGAGGAAGAAATATCTTTCATTCGGGTTGGGAGAAATAAATTATTCTTTATCTTTAAGAATGATTACAGCAATTTCAATAAAAGGAAAAACCTATCACTGCGATTTATCTAAACCTTTAGATATTTCTATGCAACTTTCTACCAACAAAGAAAACTCAAGTGCTTGGTATGTAAATCCAGTAAAAATTGAACCTGTGAAAGGGGATGGATTTGTGGGCAGTGTAGCATTAGGTGGCTCGGTAAACTTTCGTGACATTACCTTTAATCCACACGGAAACGGTACTCACACAGAGTCTGTTGGTCATATTGCCAAAGAAATTTACTCCATTAACAAAACACTTACAAAATTCCATTTTTTGGCGCTCGTCATTTCTGTTGAGCCAGAAGTTTGTGCTAAAAATGAAGGAACAAGAAAAATTGGAGATAAAATAATAAGCCTTAGTCAAATAAAAAATGCTGTTGGCAATCACAAACCAGAAGCTATTTTGATAAGAACAAATCCAAACACTCAAGAAAAACTGACGAGACAGTATTCCAATTCAAACCCTGCATATCTATGTGACAAGGCTGCTCAATTTATTACAGAAAACGGAATAGATCATTTATTAATCGACTTACCTTCTGTAGATAAAGAATTAGATGAAGGAAAATTACTAAGTCACAAAGCATTTTGGAAATACCCAGAAAAGACTCAATTTCACAAAACAATTACAGAATTTATTTTTGTCCCAGATGAAATTGAAGACGGAGAATATGTATTGAATCTTCAAATTGCTCCGTTCGAAAATGATGCAAGTCCAAGTAAGCCGACCTTGTATAAATTGACTTACTAAGTTTTAAGATATAATTATAAAAAAACGAACAAGAAGATTTTATTATGAATATTAATAAGCTATGAACATTGAAGAATACAGAGAGCATTGCATTGGCAAGCCTGGTGTAACAGAAGGATTTCCTTTTGATTTAAATACTTTAGTATTCAAAGTTATGGGTAAAGTTTTTGCACTTACCAATGTTGAGGAATTTAAAAGCATAAATCTAAAATGTGAACCAAAATTTGCTCTTGAATTAAGAGAAGAATACGAAGGAATAAAACCTGGATACCACATGAATAAAAAACATTGGAATACTTGTGATACCAAAAATGACATTCCTAATAAATTGTTTAAAAAACTAATTGACGATTCTTATAATTTAGTAGCTAGTAAATTAAAAAAAGTATTAAAAGAGGAATTGAAAAACCTAAACTAATATTTAAGATAATATTAATTTAGAATCAGAATTTAAGATTACTTTTAGGTATAAAATTAAACCATGAAAAACAACAAAATATTTAAGTATTTCATAGCAGGCCTTTTATATTTACTTCCTTTGGTAGTATTTGGCTACGTATTGTATATTGCCTTTATTTGGATAGACGGTATAATTCCTGAAGAATACAATAAAATTCCTGGATTGGGAATAGTGATAATTGTAACTTTTTTAACCATATTTGGATGGTTTACAACAATTTCTAAAATTGATGATGTAGCCAAACAGTATTTTTTTAAGGCCCTAAATAAAGTTCCTGTTTTAAAAAGTATTTATTCTACTCTGGAGGATGTTTCCTCTGCTTTGGTGGGAAATAAGAAAACTTTTGACAAACCCGTTTTAGTGAAATTATCCAAAAATCACGACATGGAAAGAGTTGGTTTTATAGCCAAAGAAGATTTGGAGTTTTTGGGAATTGGGAAAGATAAAATTGCTGTAGCATTACCATTTACCTTTAGTTATATGAGTAAAATAATCATTGTACCCAGAGAGAACGTAACTCCAATCAATGCAAAATCATCTGAAGTAATGAAGTTTTTACTTTCTGGAGGAATTACAGAAGAAGAAATGAAAGAAAAAATAGAAATTGAAGAAGAAGAAAGTTAAATCTCAATCTCTCCTGAATAAACACTTTCGCCTTTTCCTATTAGCCAAATATCATTAAAGCTTTGATCGGATAATTGATTAAATTTAATTGTCAATTCACCCCCTTGAACTTTTATCAAAACTGGTGAATTCATATTGTATTTCAAAGCTCCACTCAGTGCTACTGCTGTTGCTCCAGTTCCACAAGATAAAGTTTCATCTTCTACTCCCCTTTCATAAGTTCTAACCTCTAATACATCTGATTTCTTCTGAACATAATTTACATTAGTCCCTTGTTCTCTAAACCTGGAATTATACCTCACTTTATGTGCTTCTAGTACAATATCTAAATTTTGAATATCTCCTTTATATTCAATATAATGTGGTGAACCTGTATGAATAAAAAAATGATTCTCACCAATTTCTACTTGTTCTACATTCCCCATTTTTAGCTCCACAACATCTTCGTTTATAGTTGCTTCATGAATTCCATCAATGGCATTAAATGTAGTTTTGGATTCTATAATATTCAAATATTTAGCGAAAGCAACTGCACATCTACTTCCATTTCCACAAAAGCTTTTAGTACCATCTGCGTTAAAATAAATCATGTCAAAATCTACCGAATCATGGTTCTCGATTAAGATTAATCCATCTGCACCTATACCAAATTTCCTGTCGCACAAACGAGCAACCAAATCCAAATTGTTTTTATCAAAAACAAACTCTCTGTTATCAATCATAACAAAATCGTTTCCTGTCCCTTGGTATTTGTGAAATTTTAGATTCATAGTACTTTATCTTTTTGATTCTCTGTCCAAAAATTTTTTTTCCTTTAATGTAAGGCTTTCAATCCCTTTTTTTTTAATCTTATCTAGAAGATTATCAACTTGCTTCTTTATTTTAGCTTCAATTTGATTGTAATCATAATCATCTCGTGGAACAGAATTCCTTTCCAATAATATCGTTTTTTTTCCAAACCCTATCCAGTTAATTAATTTATCTAAAAAACTCATAATTTACTTTTTTGTCTGTGAAAATAATAAATCTTTTTCCTTTCTAGTTAAACTTTCATAGCCTGATTTTTTCACCTTACTTAGAATATCAGTAATGTTTTCTTTTCTTAATTTGTTATTTGAAGTATCTGATTGCTTTTTTTGCTTCCCTCCTTTTTCTACTTTCAGTTTTGACTTTTTATTCTTTACAAAAAACTTAGGGAAATTTAAGGATAATATATTACCCAAAAAGACTTCAAAGCGCCTCAATACATTGTTCCCTTTTTTCATTCTAGTAGCATAATAGAACCCGAAAAAAGCTCCTCCCAAATGGGATAACCATCCTCCTTCATTTGCCCCTTCTAACCCAACATTTGCCTGAATTTTAATGAAATCTAATAAAATAAAAAAGCCGACTATGTATATTAATTTGATAGGCTGTGGGATAAACATCAGTTTGAATTCATCATTGGGATACATAACTCCTATCACAACCAAAATTGCAGTAACCGAAGCCGAAGCGCCTATTAAAAACCCATCTGATACGAGTGAAAAAGCAGGTAAAAAATTAAATCCTAATACAAATAATAAATAACCAGCAAAACCTCCAGCCAAGTATAAACTAAATAATTTTTTGTTCCCTAATTTATTTACAAAATAAGATCCTGAAAAGTAAAGCATGATCATGTTCCAAAACAAATGCCCAATGCCTGAAAAAGAATGGGCAAACATATAAGTAACAATAGTCCATGGCTTAAAAACTAATTCCATAAAATTGGAAGAAGCTCCATAATAATGTGCAATTTGAAAACCTGGGCTTCCTAGTTTAATTAAAATTGATACCAACAATGAAACTATGAAAAACCCAACATTTACCATAATCAATTTTACGACCATAGATCCCGAATTGAACTGATGCTTTATATTCTCAGATATTGAACTCATTTATTAGTTTTATTGAATACAAAATTACAAATTTTATCAAATAGAACTCAATTATGTAGTACTAAGATATCATTTAACTCTACTTAATAAAAAAAAACAGTAGTTTCATGAAAAAGGAGCAAATATTAAAAATCAAAATTGTAATTTTAATATTAGTACAAATGCACTTATATAATTCAATCTAAGATATTATGAAATTACTTTTAAATCTCTTAAGCTTAATAAGTTTACTTTTCTTAATTACTACTAATGCTAATTCGCAAAATAGTTTTTTACCTAACAATGAGGTGAAAGTGATAAAAAACAGTGATACTTTAATGTTACCGTGGGCAGGAGGAATAAATTACGCACAAGTATCAACAATAGATTTGAACCTAGATGGAAAAGAAGATTTAATCGTATTTGACAGAGCTGACCACAAAGTAATCCCTTTTGTAAACATTGGAACTCCAGGAAATATTAAGTTTAAATATGCACCAGAATACATTGAAGTATTTCCTAATTCTATTGGCTGGATGCTCTTAAGAGATTACAACTGTGATGGGAAGAAAGATGTGTTTTATTCAGCTTCTGGAGGTGTTATGAGCGTGAGTAAGAACAGCTCTAGTTCTAGACTAAAGTTTGATTTAATCGATAATAAAGTACCTTCTGATCAATATCCTGGAGGAAACATAGGAATTTATATTCCTTCTAGTGACATTCCTGCTATTGGTGATGTGGATCATGATGGAGATATCGACCTTATTACTTTTGGAGTTCTTGGAACTTCCTTAGAATATCACAGAAATTACAGCATGGAAAATTATGGAACTTGTGATTCTTTGGACTATACATTAAAGAATTACTGTTGGGGACATTTTTTAGAAGTAGGAATTAACACCAATAAACTCGTGCTTTTTGATACGTGTACTTATAATATTCCTAACCCAGAAGGAACATCTGGTGGTTCTGGCTCATCTAGGCATATTGGATCTTCAGTAACCATGATAGATGAAGATGGAGATAGTGTGATGGATTTATTATTAGGTGATGTAACTTTTAACAATGTTGTGCTAGGAATAAATGGAGGAACAGCTCCCAATCAAAACTCTAGTATTGTTAATCAAGACACAGCTTTCCCTTCGTATGACACTCCAATTGACTTAACTCTTTTTCCAGGTATTTTCATAGAAGACATTGACAATGATGGAATTAATGACATGATTGCATCTCCAAATACTGCCGAACTTGCCCAAAACTATGAGAGTATGTGGTATTACAAAAACAAAGGAACTAATAGATTCCCAAATTTTGAATTTGTAAAAAAAGACTTACTACAAGATGAAATGATTGAACTTGGCGAGAATTCAATCCCCGAATTATTTGATTACAATGCAGATGGATTAATGGATTTGATTGTATCTAATTACGGTTACTTTAATAAAGATAGCACTACTTATGATTGTAAAATTTCTTTGTATAAAAATGTGGGAACAACACTTAATCCAATGTTTCAGTTTATTACAGAGGATTACCAAAACATTGCAGCTTTAAAACTTGGAAACTCCCTTCACCCTACTTTTGGAGATATTGATGGAGATGGAGATGAAGACATGATTCTTGGAAATAGCGAAGGTTATTTACACCTATTTGATAATACAGCAGGATCTGGAAACACAGCTAGTTTTAGCATCTCAAGTTATAGATTACAAGATTACATTGGCGATACAATAGATATTGGACAGTTTTCTGCTCCACAGTTATTTGATTATGACAATGACGGAGATTTAGATTTAATAATAGGAAAAGTAAATGGAAGTATTCGTTACTACCGTAACATTGGAACAACTTCAGCTTATAGTTTCCAGAGAATTACTGATAGTTTAGGAAAAGTAGAGATACATGAAGTTTGGGACTTATATGGAGCTGCAACTGGTTTTTGTACGCCAAAGTTTGTTAGAGATGGAAGTACAGTAACACTTTATAGTGGAAGTCAACAAGGTGGAATATATTCTTACTCAGGAATAAACCCTGCCAATCCTTTCCAAACTTTTATTATTGATACAGTAATTAATCAAAACCAAAATGGATTGAGAACAGTCCCTGTGCTCTATGATTTTAAAAATGATGGGAACATGGATATGATTGTCGGTAACACAAGAGGAGGACTAAATTTCTATACTATGGGTGCTGGTTATCTAGGTCTAAATAATAATTTACCAGAAATAGATTTTTCACTGTATCCAAACCCAGCTACCAATTTTATAAATATTGAATTGGACCAATCTGCGTACAGAAACAATTCTATGAAGATATACAACTTGTTAGGAGAATTAATTACTGAAAAACGTGTCTCTACTTCAAGAATTAGTTTAGATGTATCTAACTACCCTAAAGGAGTTTATTTAATTAATATTAACTCAGAACAAGGGAATAAAACGAAGAGATTTATAGTTCAGTAAGTCAAGGTATAATTGATTGATAAAAAACTTTTTACTAATCACTATAGCTATTCACTAAATAAATGGATACTCAATCTTCGCCAAAAACAAAGCAGATCCATCTACTGATTTACCCGCATTTTGCCTGTTTTTTGACTCTATAATTTTCTGAAAATCTTCTTGACTAACCCTTCCTCTTCCAACATCAATAAGAGTTCCTACAATGGCTCTTACCATGTTTCGCAAGAATCTATCAGCTGTAATAGTGAATTTATATTGCCCTTTATTTAAGTCCGTTACTTTGGCAAATGAAACGTCACAATTATTAGTGTAAGCATCAGAATGCAATTTACTAAAAGAAGTGAAATCTGTAATAGCTAACAATTTACTTGCCGCTTCATTCATTAAATCAATATTCAAATCAGCAGAAATATAGTACGAGAAATCGGTTAAAAAAGGATTCAACTTTGTATGAAAAAAATATTCATATGTACGAGCAGTAGCATCAAATCTAGAATGAGCTTCGGGATGCAAAGCCATAATATTTTCTATTACAATTGAATCTGGCAAAACTCCATTTAGCTTGTAGACTAAATTATCCACAAGACTTTCAGCATCAAAATGAGCAAAAAACTGAGAAGCATTAACTCCTGTATCCGTTCTTCCACAACCAGTTACTTTTAGCTCTGTTCTTTGCAACAAACTCAATCCTTTGTTCAATTCTTCTTGCACAGAGACAGCATTATCCTGAATTTGCCATCCATGAAAATCTTTTCCGTTAAAAGCTAATTGTATAAAATATCTGGTCATTGATTTAATAATTTCAATACAAATGTAGGAATCGAATGATTAATGACAAAAAAACGACAAGTTATCCGTACATTGGTATAAAAATAAATAAAATGGGAAAAGGAAAAGATGCAAAAAAAGCAGTAAAAAAAGAAGCAACTAAATCATTGAAAGAAAAAAGAGCAGAAAAAAAAGCAAAAAAATCCTAAGTGAATTAATGTATATGTAAAAAGTGTTTTTTTTGTTAATCATCAAATAGAAATAATCAATTCATTATTTTTGAATTTACAGTAATTAAAATAATAATGAATCTATACACTACTAATCTTACTAAATTCATAGGCCTTTCTACTTTTTTTTGTATTATTCTCTATTATGCTATAGATGAATATTACTTGAATCTTATCAGTACTTTAGGAATTGTTTCATTTGGTATTATTCACGGTGCTAATGATTTAATTTTATTAAAAAAGAACAAGAAAACTATTTCATTTAAATCTTTCCTCGCAGGGTATTTAGCAGTAGTGATTATAAGTGTACTTATTTTCTATTTAATTCCAACATTCTCAATTGTTTTTTTTATTCTATTTAGCTCCTATCATTTTGGAGAGCAACAATGGACTATGCTATGTAAATCAAATTCAAAAAAAATTAAATTATTTTATTTTTTTTATGGATTATTATTATTCTCTACACTATTCGCATTACACAAAGATTACGTCAACAAAATTATATGTGATATTACCAAGATATCAATTGATACTGAGTTTCTAATTGCACTGTTTTTTTTCTCTTTAATTGGTTCAATAATAAGCTTTATTATTAATTTTAAAGAATTAAAAACTCAACTAATTCATCAATTTATCCTTACAGTTATTCTGATTACATTTTTCTTTAGCTCGTCATTAATTTGGTTTTTTGGTGTCTATTTTGTCATATGGCATAGTATACCTTCCATTATAGAACAATCAAAATTTATTTATGGAGCTAGTACAAAAGAATCATTTATTAAGTATTTAAAAGATGCTTTAATTTACTGGTCAATATCAATAATTGGTTTATTAATAGCCTATTATTTACTTAAAAACGAACAAGAATTACTCATTAGTATTTTCTTTTCTTTTCTAGCAGCTATAACATTTCCACATACTTTTGTTATTTTCAAGATAAAAGGAAAGAATTTGACACTTAAAAGTTGAAATAAAGGGAGAAAAGATTTGATAAAAGAAAAGGTTTTACTATTTTTGCAATCCGAATAAATAAAAAACAAACTAATTATGTACGCAATTGTAGAAATAGCAGGGCAACAATTTAAAGTTGTGAAAGACCAGACGCTTTTCGTTCACAGATTGCAAGACGAAGAAGGAAGTACAGTTACTTTCGACAGAGTTTTGTTAACTGAAAATGACGGTAAAGTTACTCTTGGCGCCCCGGCTATCAAAGGTGCTTCAATAACTGTAAAGGTTGAAGAACATCTGAAAGGTGATAAAGTTATCGTCTTTAAAAAGAAAAGAAGAAAAGGATATAAACTAAAGAAAGGACACAGACAGTATTTGACTAAACTTACTGTAACTGCAATTTCATAAAAATTAATAGATATGGCTCATAAGAAAGGTGCTGGTAGTTCGAATAACGGAAGAGAATCAGAATCAAAAAGATTAGGTGTTAAAATTTTTGGTGGACAAGCTGCAATTGCAGGAAACATCATTATTCGCCAAAGAGGAACAAAACACCATGCTTCTACTAATGTAGGGATGGGGAAAGACCATACTTTATTTGCTAAAGCTGATGGTATAGTAACATTTACAAAGAAAAGAGACAACAGATCATTTGTATCTGTAGTTCCTTTCGAAGCATAAAAGATTACAACTTAAAATAGTGAAGCATCAATTCTATATTTAGAATTGATGCTTTTTTTGTTCTAGGTAATTTTTAAGTTTGCTCAAGTATTTCAAAAAAATATAAATAATAGAAAATAAGACGTATCATTGTGATCCAGAGCATTCATATTCAGAACCTCACAGAGGATATTTAACATTTTGTATTCAATTAATGTCTCAATGAATAGAGATACTGAAATAAATTCAGCAGGACTAACGAAGAAAGCTTTTCTAAAAGATGTCAATGAATAATAAATTGACTAATAAATCTTATCTTTACACATGGAACAAGGAGAAACAGTAATTTCGATAAAAAGTGGGAAAATTTTCTACAAAGACCATTTAGTCTTAAATTCTATTGATATAGAATTAGTAAAGGGAGAATTCGCTTATTTAATTGGGAAAACTGGGAGTGGAAAAAGTTCCTTATTGGATGCTATTTATGGAGAAATAAAATTTAATGATGGAAATGCAAAAGCTGTTGGTTTTGATTTAATGAAACTAAAGACCAAAGATGTTCCAATGCTTAGAAGAAAAATCGGAAATGTTTTTCAGGATTTTAAACTATTGTATGATAGGACAGTATATGAAAATTTAAGATTTGTGCTAGAAGCTACAAACTGGAAAGGAAAGAAGAAAATAGACGAGCAGATTTTTAAAGTTCTTAAAATGGTAGGCATTTCTGGAAAAGAAAATAACTACCCTCACCAATTATCAGGAGGAGAACAACAAAGAGTCTCTATTGCTAGAGCTTTGTTAAATGAGCCAGATTTGATTATTGCAGATGAACCAACTGGAAGTTTAGATCCAGAAACTGCCAGAGAGATAATGGATTTATTGATTAATATTTCGCAGCAAGGTGTTACCATTTTTATGGCTACTCATCATTACAAAACAATTGAAATGTACCCAGGAAAAATTTTCCAATGTGTGAACAATGAAGCCAAAGAAATGGCTATCAAATACAGTTAGATGATTGACTACAAAAATAAAACTGTATGGATTACTGGAGCTAGCTCGGGAATTGGAAGAGCTTTGGCTATTCAATTTTCAGCTATGGGAGCCAATCTAATTCTATCTGCACGTAACAATGAAAAACTATTGGAAACACTAAACATGTGTTCTCATCAATTACAAATAAAATTACTCCCTTTAGACCTGGAAGACTATGAATCTGTAGGTAGAAAATCAAATACAGCTCTTGCTCTTTTTGGAGGAATTGATTTATTGATAAATAATGGAGGAATAAGTCAAAGAGGATTGGCAGTAGACACTCCAATATCTGTAGATAAAAAAATTATAGATATAAATTACTTTGGAACAGTAGCCCTTTCAAAAGCTATACTTCCACATTTTATAGAAAAAAAATCAGGACAAATTGCTGTTACATCTAGTGTAGTTGGTAAATTTGGTTCCCCACTTCGTACTTCTTATGCTGCATCTAAACACGCTATACACGGCTTTTTTGATAGTCTGAGAGCAGAAGTTAACCAATACAATATTGGAGTAACAATTGTGTGCCCAGGACCTATAAATACGAATATATCAGAAAATGCTATCACGGCAAGTGGTAAAAGTCAAAACAAAAAAGATGATGCAATTGCTGGAGGAATCTCTCCCGAAGTACTTGCGAAAAAATACATAAAAGCCTTACAAAAAAATAAACAAGAAGCCTGGATAGGTAAAAAAGAAGTGTTTGCTATTTATATCAAAAGATTCTTCCCTACTCTATTCTCCAGGATAATCAGAAACGTAAAAGTAACTTGAAAAATAAAACATTAATTACCATTGTTGGGCCAACAGCAATAGGAAAAACAGCATTCTCGGTAAAATTAGCTAAAGAGCATAAAACCGAAATTATTTCAGCAGATTCGCGTCAATTCTTTAAAGAAATGAGCATAGGAACTGCAAAACCTACCGAAGAAGAAATGGAGGGAGTTCCTCATCATTTTGTAGATTTCTTGCCTGTAGAAGAATTTTATACAGCTGGTAAATTTGAAAATGATGTGATGCAAAAACTAGATGAGTTATTCAAAACTCACGATACTGTTGTGATGACGGGAGGATCTGGATTGTATGTAAATGCAGTATGGAGTGGTATTGATGAAATGCCTGGTGATGCAGAAATAAGAGCTGTATTAAACGAAGAATTGAAAGAGCACGGATTAAGATTTTTACAGCAGAAACTTAAAAAATTGGATTACGAACATTTCAGAGTAATGGACAAGAGAAATCCACAAAGAGTAATACGTGCGATTGAAGTATGCTTAGCTTCGGGTAAAAAATACTCTGAATTAAGGTTTAAAACTGCTAAGGAAAGACCATTTAACATTGTGAAAATTGGATTAACTGCGGACAGAGAATTAATGTACGATAGAATAAACAAAAGAGTAGATGAAATGGTGAAGAATGGATTGGTAGAAGAAGCTAAAGCTCTACTGTCTAAACGTGAACTAAACTCATTAAATACAGTTGGATACAAAGAATTATTTGCTCATTTTGATGAAGAAACTACTTTGGAATTTGCTGTTGAAAAAATAAAACAAAACACACGTAACTTTGCAAAGAGACAATTGACTTGGTTCAAAAAAGATAAAGAAACAAAGTGGTTTGATATTGAAGAAATGGATAAAATATCGGACTATATTTCTAAATCGGAAGAAGAATAATTACTTCTATTTTATACCCATTTTTTCATAGCACTCTATTTTAGGATATATTCCATAATTATTGGTTTATAGTTCTTTTACTTGTACCACGCTTTCAAGAATAAATCCGACCAAAAATGGTTTTATTTTATCTTCTTTTTTCTGCAATAGGCGATTTGGTCTTTTTGTATCGTCCATTTACAGAAAAAATATTTCTTCTATTACAGAAGGAGTAAAAGGAGATTCTGTTGGCAAGTTCGAACAACTTCTTGAGAAATAAACCAAATGAATTCTCAAGAGAAACGAGTAAAAAGAGATCGTTATAAAAGGATTAAACAATTCCATTCAGAATAATAATTAAACTTGCAACTAATTAACATTTGAAAGTAAATATGTTTTTACAAAAAACATATTTACTTTCAACTATACAATTATCTTTAATAGCGCATTTAAAATTTAGCATAAATGAAAAAAAATATTGCAATCATTGCTGGAGGTTATTCTAATGAATTGGAAATTTCACTCAAAAGTGTAGAAACTATTTATGAACACCTTCCTAAAGATAGATACAATTCTTTTGTGGTAATAATAAACGCGGAAGGATGGAATGTTAGACTTCATGAAGCTTTATTACCAATAAATAAAAATGATTTTTCATTTGTTAAAGACGGAAAAAAAATAAATTTTGATTGTGTTTACCCTACCATTCATGGCACTCCAGGAGAAGATGGAAAGCTTCAGGGATATTTTGATATGCTTGGAATTCCTTATAATTCTAGTAGTCAAAAATCTTCTGCACTAACTTTTGACAAATGGCTATGTAACCAGGTGTTGCAAAACAATGGAATAAACTGCTCTCAGTCTATCTTACTTAACGACAGATCTGAAATGTTTGACACAAGAAAAATTGTAAGTGAATTAGGATTGCCTTGTTTTGTAAAACCAAATGATGGAGGATCTAGCTTTGGAATTTCCAAAGTAAAAAAAACAATTCAACTAATTCCTGCTATAAATAAAGCATTTACAGAAGGAAATGGAGTAATGATTGAATCATTTCTTGATGGAAAGGAAGTTACTTGCGCTTGTTATAGAGCAGGTGATAAACTATACGATTTACCCCTAATAGAAATCGTGAGCGAAAATGAATTTTTTGATTACGAAGCAAAGTACGAAGGTTTATCGCAAGAAATATGTCCTGCAAGAATAGAGGACTCAGTAAGAGACGAAGTGCAAGAGTTAACAAGGAAAATATATCAATTACTTGATTTAAAAGGATTAATAAGAATCGATTATATATTGGTAAATAATAAACCTTTTGTAATTGAGATCAATACAGCTCCTGGAATGACAGCAGAAAGTTTGGTTCCAAAAATGGTGAAGGAACAAGAAAACTTAGATTTATCTATTCTTTTTGACAAATTAATTCAAGAAGCATTATCTATTTAACCTGTATAGATTACTCAAATTTTAGATTACTAATTAACACTTGTGAAACAAAAAATTGTAACTTAGTAATTGATTAACAATTTAATACTTCAATGAAAAATATTTTTTATCTAACTGTCTTAATGGCAACTTTATACAGTTGTAAAACTGATTTTGAAATAAATGCAGCTTATAAAAAAATTCCTATTATTTATGGAGTGTTGGACCAAAGTGTGGATACACAATTTATAAAAATAAACAAGAGTTTTTTAGGAACTAATAACTCGGCTTATTCAAGTGTAAATGATTCTATGTATTTTGATGATGTCACTGTTAGAATTGAAGAATTAGATGATGATGAGAATGTATTGAGACTTTTTTCTTTGCAAGAAAAATTTGTTCCAGTACCTCCAGGATCAGGAATATTTTTTACTGGTCAACAAAAAGTATATTACTTTACTGATATTTTAGATGAAACAAAAGAATACAAAATTGTGGGAGAAGGAGATGGACAACCATTTTCGGCTACTACAAATTTAATTGCTGATTTTGGTTTTGAATTAAGTTTCAAGAATGGGCTTCAATCTCCTCGCGGTATTGGATGGTATAACTCTGGTGTATATTCTGAAGTTGTCCCAAAATGGAGACAATCTGATGATGGAGAAGTGTATGATGCCACAGTAAGATTCAACTACACAGAATATAGGAATGGAATAGCAACTCCCCTATCTGTTGATTGGTATATGGGAAGTGTAAACTCAACTGGTTCTGGTACATTATCTATAAAAAGCGATGCAGAAAGCTTTTTTGCTTTTCTTTCAAATAGTACAATACTTCAAGATACGATAGGTGTTACAAAAAGAGTTATTGGAAAAATTGAATTTAGAATAACTTCAATAAATCAAATATTGGAAACATACATTGATATAAACAAACCAAATAGTGCTATTGCATTTGACAAACCAGACTACACCAACATTGAAGGTGGAAGAGGTATTTTTGGTAGTAGATATACTTCGATTATAACTTCTAATCAAGAGTTTAATGATAAAACGACAGAGCATTTATGCTTTGGGAGTTACACAGGTGATTTTAAATTCTGCTCAAACAATAATAGGTACAACACTGAAGCCTACTATTGTCCTTGATAATAAAAAAAATTATATAAAAATTGGTGTATTTCAATATTTACGTTACTTGCAATAGCAACTTTTTTTACTTTGGTTAATCCTTTAGAAGTTAAAAAAATTCTTAGTTTAATTCACTTCGTAAGTGTTCAACTCCTTTGTTATTTGAACATTATCAAATTCTAATTGAACCTCATTTATGAATTCTTTATGGTGTTTTTCTTCGTATCGTGCAGAGAAATGACCTATTAATAATTTTACAGCTTTGGCTTGTTTTGCAATTTTTCCAGCTTGCTGAGCTGTAGAATGGAATGTCTTTTTAGCCAAGGCTATTTCTTTGTTCAAAAATGTAGTTTCGTGGTACAACACAGTCACATTCTCTATGATAGGAATTATCTTTTCTCTAAAAGCTGTATCCGAACAAAAAGCGTAACTTCTTGATTCCTCTGGAGGAAATGTAAAAACACTATTGGCTATTACTTCTCCATCAGGTTTTACAAAATCTGCTCCCTCTTTTATTTTTTGAATCTCATAATGAGGCACTTCGTAAAACTTAAGCTTTTCTGCTTTTACCTTTCTAAGAATTGGTTTTTCTTTAAAAAAAAATCCATTCGTAAGAATTTTATGTTTCAAAGGGATTGTAAACACTTGCATATTTTTATCTTCCATTACCAATTCACTTTCTTTGCTTTCTAGAAAAGTGTAGTTTATTTTAAAACGTAATTGGGTGTAGGAAGCACGTAATTGCACATTAATTATCTCTTCTATCTCTTTGGGTGCATGAATGTTTAAATCTCCTACTCTTCCCAATAAATGCATGGAAGAGATTAATCCTACTAACCCAAAGTAATGGTCGCCATGAAGGTGAGAAATAAAAATATGATTGATCTTGAGAAAACTAATTTTTGCTTTTCTTAATTGAACTTGTGTTCCTTCTCCACAATCTACTAAATAATATTTATTGGAATAATGAATTAACTGAGAAGTTGGTCTTTTGTAAATAGTAGGCAAGGCACTTCCACTTCCTAATATGGTTACTTCAAATTTTTCCATTTATTATTTTTTTACTTCTTAAACTTCCTCGTATCTAAAACAATCAATAGCGTGGTCGTTTACCATTCCTACTGCTTGCATAAAAGCATAACAAATGGTAGAACCTACAAATTTGAATCCTCTCCTTTTTAGATCCTTGCTCATTGCATAAGACTCGGGAGAAGTAGCTATTGCTCCTCTCCTATCTTGAATAGTATTTTTAATTACTTTTCCGTTTACAAAACTCCACAAATAATCCGAAAAACTTCCTTTCTCTTTTACTATTTGATGAAAAGCTTGTGCATTGGTTACGGCAGCTCTTATTTTTAGTTTGTTTCTAACGATAGCTGGATTAAGAATTAACTCTTGGATTTTTTCTTCCTCATACAACCCCATTTTATCTGGATCCAATCCATCAAATGCTTCGTAATACCCTTCCGTTTTCTTTAGAATTGTAATCCAACTCAGTCCTGCTTGAGCTCCATCTAAAGTTAATTTTGCAAATAATTCTTTGTCATCATAAACTGGAACTCCCCATTGCTTATCGTGATAATCCACATAAATTTGATCTGAGCCACACCAAGAGCATCTAGTTTTCATTTTATTTCCTTTTAGAAGCAATCAATGTATTCTTCAGTAAAGAAGCAATTGTCATTGGCCCAACTCCACCAGGAACAGGAGTAATGAAAGAACACTTCTCTGCTACTTCATCAAATTTCACATCTCCTGCCAATCTGTATCCGTTCTTTTTAGTTTTGTCTGCAATTCGTGTAATTCCAACATCAATTACTACTGCGTTATCTTTCACCATATCTGCTGTAATAAACTCTGGTTTCCCAAGTGCTACAATCAAAATATCAGCCATTAAAGTCAATTCTTTTAAATTAACAGTTCGACTATGAGTTAGTGTTACTGTACTATTTCCTGGGTAAGTATTTCTTCCCATCATAATACTAATTGGAGCTCCCACAATATTACTTCTTCCTACCACTACACAGTGTTTACCAGAAGTTTCAATGTTGTAACGTTCTAGTAATTGTAAAATTCCAAAAGGAGTTGCTGGTAAAAATGCAGGTAAATTTAATGCTGTTCTTCCTATGTTTTCTGGATGAAAACCATCTACATCTTTTTTAGGATCAATAGCCTGTGTTACTTTCTTTTCACTAATGTGATCAGGCAATGGCAATTGAACAATAAATCCATCAATTTCATCATTATGATTTAATTTATCAATCTTATGAAGCAATTCATCTTCAGATATTGTATCGGGTAATCTTACTAAAGTACTTTTAAAACCAACTCTTTCACAAGCAACAACCTTTGCATTAACATAAGTCTTACTCGCTCCATTACTTCCTACCAAGACAGCAGCCAAATGAGGAATTTTCTTTCCTTTGGATTTTAAATAAGTTACTTCTCCTTTTATTTCATCTTGAATTTCAAGCGAAGTTTTTTTACCGTCTATTAGTATCATGGTTTTATTAATTAGTAGTTAGTAGTTAGTAGTTAGTCTAAAAAACTTAGGACTAACGAGTAAAATCTGATGACTTATTTACATTCCTCCTCCTTTCTGCATTTGTTTCATCTGTTTCATCATTCCCATCATTCCCTTCTTGTTATTCATCATTTGCATCATCTTGCTCGTATCCTTGAACTGTTTCAGTAATTTGTTTACTTCCTGAATGTTAGTTCCACTTCCTTTTGCAAGTCTTTGTTTTCTTGTTCCGTTTAGTACAGTTGGGTTTTCTCTTTCGTGTGGAGTCATAGATAAAATAATAGCTTCTATTCCTTTAAAAGCATTTTCATCAATATCGGTATCTTTCATTTGCTTACTTGCCCCAGGAATCATTCCAATCAAGTCTTTCATATTCCCCATTTTCTTAATCTGCTGTAATTGACCAAGAAAATCATTGAAATCAAATTTATTTTTAGCAATTTTAGCTTGAAGCTTTTTCGCTTCTTCTTCATCAAATTGTTGTTGTACTTTTTCTACCAAAGAAACAACATCTCCCATTCCCAAAATCCTATCTGCCATTCTACTTGGATGAAATACATCCAAAGCCTCCATTTTTTCACCTGTACCAATGAATTTAATTGGTTTATTCACTACAGATTTAATAGAAATTGCAGCTCCACCTCTTGTGTCACCATCTAATTTGGTAAGGATAACTCCAGTAAAATCTAAACGGTCGTTAAATGTTTTTGCTGTATTCACAGCATCTTGACCTGTCATGGAATCTACTACAAACAAAATTTCTTGAGGGTTTATCGTTCTCTTGATTTCCTCAATCTCGTTCATCATTTTCTCATCCACGGCCAAACGACCAGCTGTATCAATTATTACAGAATTAAATCCATTTTGCTTTGCATAAGCAACTGCTGCTTCTGCAATTTTTACAGGATTCTTTTCTTCTTTGTTAGAGTAAACTTCAATTCCAAGTTGCTCTCCCAATACATGCAATTGGTCTATTGCTGCAGGACGATAAACATCACAGGCAGCCAATAATACTTTTTTCTTCTTTTTGTCTGTTAAGAATTTAGCTAATTTCCCAGAGTGTGTTGTCTTTCCAGAACCCTGAAGACCAGCCATCAAAATAATAGAAGGATTTCCTTGAGTATCTAGCTCTACACTTTCACTTCCCATCAATTTAGTCAGTTCTTCGTTGGTGATTTTTATCATCAACTGACCCGGAGATATAGATTTTAATACATTTGCTCCTAAGGCTTTTTCCTTAATTGTACTGGTAAAATCTTTGGCTGTTTTGTAGTTAACATCAGCATCTACCAATGCTCTACGAATTTCTTTTACAGTTTCGGCAACATTAATTTCTGTTATCTGCCCCTGCCCTTTTAATACTTTAAAGGCTCTTTCTAACTTATCTGATAAATTATCAAACATAATTCTTTGTTCTTATTTTATTACTAATTCTTATTATTCAAATATAGGTATTCCAATTAAGTTTACTTAAAGGAATATCCCTACATTTTTTCAGGAACACTAATTCCTAATAAACTCATTGTAAACTCTACTGTTTCTGACACTTGCTGGGTTAACAACAATCTCAAATTTTGTTTTTTATCGTCTTCTTCTTTAAAAATAGAAACCGACTGATAAAATGAATTATACAATTTCACCAATTCATAGGTATAATTAGAAACTAAGGCCGGACTTTGATTCTTTCCTGCTTCAGTTATCATTTCCGGCAATCCTGCCAAATGTTTGATTATATCCAACTCACTTTTTTCTACTTCTGTTTCTATTTCAATTGTTCCTTTAGCACTTTGTTTTCTCAATATAGATTGAGTCCTAGCATAAGTATATTGAATAAAAGGCCCTGTATTTCCGTTCAAATCTATCGATTCTTCTGGATTGAACATCATAGATTTTCTTGGGTCTACTTTCAGTAAATAATACTTCAATCCTCCCATTCCAATTGTTTTATAAAGCGAATTTCTTTGCTCTTCACTCATTCCTTCTAGGTGACCTCTTTCTTCTGCAATTGCTTTTGCATCATCTACCACATCTTGCATCAATTCATCTGCATCAACTACAGTACCTTCTCTCGATTTCATTCTTCCTGTTGGTAAATTCACCATTCCGTAAGATAAATGCGAACATTCATTTGCAAACGAATAACCTAATTTTTTTAGGATAACAAACAATACCTTGAAGTGGTGATCTTGCTCATTTCCTACCGTATAAATCATCCCGGTTGTCTTAGGATAATCTTTGAATCGCTCTACTGCTGTCCCCACATCTTGAGTCATGTAAACCGAAGTCCCATCTCCTCTCAATAATAATTTATCATCCATTTTCTCATCCGATAAATCACACCATACAGAACCGTCTTCTTTTTTGTACAATACTTTTTTCTGCAATCCTTCTTCTACAATGTCTTTCCCAAGAATGTAAGTATCACTTTCATAATACAATTTATCGAAATCTACTCCCATTGTATTATAAGTAACAGCAAAACCTTCATAAACCCAACCGTTCATTGTTTTCCATAACTCTATTGTTTCTGGGTCATTTTTTTCCCATTTCATTAGCATTTCTTGAGCTTCAATAAGAATTGGAGCTTGCTTTTCTGCTTCTTCTTTGGTTTTTCCTGCCTCTAGTAATTCTGCTATTTCTTCTTTGTATTGTTTATCAAAAGCCACATAATATTTTCCTACTAATTTATCTCCTTTTAGTCCTGAAGAATTTGGTGTTTCTCCGTTTCCTAGTTTCTCCCAAGCCAACATAGATTTACAAATATGAATTCCTCTGTCGTTTATGATTTGAGTTTTCACTACTTCGTGACCGTTTGCTTTCAAGATTTCTGCAACCGAATAACCTAAGAAGTTATTTCTTAAATGACCCAAATGCAATGGCTTGTTTGTATTAGGCGAGGAATACTCTACAATGTAAGCTTTATCAGTAGCAGTGTGTTGTCCGTAACTCTTAGTTTCAAGAATAGAATTGAATTGTTCCAACCAATATTGGGAATCTATTTCTAAGTTTAAAAAACCTTTCACTACATTGAAACCTGTAATCATTGGAATTTCTTTTTGTAAAAATTCTCCAATAAAATTACCGGATTCTACTGGGTTCTTTTTTGTAACCCTCAATAATGGAAACACTACCAATGTCATATCTCCCTCAAATTCAGCTCTTGTTTTCTGTATTTGAATAAGATTCTCAGTCAACTCAGGGTATAATTCCTTTAGTTTATTTCCAATTAATTCTTGCATAAAATAGGTTCGTTATTTTCTTTGCAAATATAAGATTAGTAAAGGAATTTTAAACAATTTATAGGTTTCAAATGTGATAAAAAAGCTTATAAATGAATTTATATAATGCTTATCCTTACTTTTGAAAAACAAAAAACTATGACAGAACAAATTTTAATGATTGTTGCAATACTTATCATTGTATATTTTGTGGTGAGAATGAGTAAAAAAATACCTTCAAAATTAGCTCAAGATGATGAATTGAAACTGACTGAAAAAGAAGAATTAAAATTATCTAAAGAAAGAAAAAAAGCTCTAAACGAAAAAGTTTCTTTTTATAAAAACCTGAATGACAAAGACAAACTGAGTTTTGAAAAAAGAGTTCTAGATTTTTTAAATGAAATAAAAATAACTGGAGTAGATTGTGAGGCCGAAGAATTGGATAGAGTTTTAATTGCAGCTAGTGCAATAATTCCTGTTTTTCAGTTTCCTAATTGGAGTTACAGAAATTTAGACGAAGTATTACTTTACCCTCTTCCTTTTAATGCTCATTTTAGTACCGAAGGAGACGACACAAATATACAGGGAATGGTAGGAAATGGATTTATGAATGGTAAAATGATATTATCCAAAACATCTTTGCGTCAAGGATTTCAGGCAGAATTTGACAAAAAAAATGTAGGAATTCATGAATTTGTTCATTTAATTGATGCGGAAGATGGAGCAATTGATGGAATTCCGAAAGTGCTTATGAAACAACAATTTGTACTTCCTTGGATGAATTTAATTTATAAAAAAATTAATGAAATTGAAAAGGAGAAATCTGATATTAGATTATATGGAGCAACAAACGAAGAAGAATTTCTGGCTGTAGCTTCGGAGTACTTTTTTGAGCATCACGTTCAATTCAAAAAGAAACATCCTGAATTGTTTGAGATTTTATCCTATTTCTATGGTGCCAAATAATTACCTGTAAAGCAAAAGCTTGAAGCTATTTACTTCTTTTCTACTTCCGTAATTTCCTTCGTAAACAACCATGTAAATTCCTGAGCTTACATGCTTGTCTAAGAAGTTTTTTCCGTTCCAAAAGAAATTTGGATTGTCCGATTCAAAAACTAAATTTCCCATGAGATCATAAATTTTTGTTTGGGTGATTTCTAAACATTCATTCGCTTCATTTTTCAATCTAAAAACATCTTCTATTCCATCTCCATTAGGAGAAAATGAATTTGGAGTATAAATGCTCGATTCTGGTCCTTCAAAATTTATTGTAAGTTGAATATTTGCTGTATCCGTCATTCCACATCTATCTAATATTGCCTTGGCATCAACAAAATACTTATCTCCTTCTCGCAACTCACAATCTGCTAGTTCCCAACAAAATCTTGCGCCAACTTTTCCTCTATTTGCAAAAAACTGTGTAGAAGAAGTTTGTATCACTTCCACATCATTTGTTGTTTCTATATTTTCAAAAAAAGCATTTTTCCATTCAAAATCATATTTCCCATTCGCATTAGAATCTGGCAAACTTACTTTTGCGCCATTACTAAATGCAGTAGAACTAAAATTAAGGTATAACTCAGAGTTATAACTACTACTTGCAACAATATCAAAACAGTTTTTCTTCCCTAATTCAAACTCATAGCTTGATGGTATATTCTCAAAATAAACTGGAATTCCAAAATTACAATTCAAACTAGACGCAACAAAAGTCCTTGTTACTTCTCCAAGTTTAATTCCATTTCTATACTCTTCGCATATTACTGATATAGAAAAAATTCCCAATTGTGCAGGACGAGCTAAAACTATTCCTGTAGTAGAATCTATTTCACAAGTACTTCCTGGGCCCAACATATTATTCATATCGAAACCAGATTTATAAGTTGATACGACAAATGGTTTTGAGCCAGTAATTGAGAAATCCTTGTAAGGAGTAATTAAAGAATAAACCAAACTATCCCCATCTATATCTCTACAAGAGAAATCTAATTCTTTTTCATATCCAATACAAAAATAAGGTGAGCTCCCAATGGGATTAAAATTAGGAGATTGATTTTTACCTGAAAGTAATGGATTTGGAAACTGAGCATAAAAAAGTTGCGAATTTGAACCTTGAAAATTACCTTCAAAACTCTTGCAACACACTTTCCAAGTAATGTAATATCCATTGGGATTTGGCGGTAAAATAACCAAAGAAGAATAGTAAACTACTTGCAAACAAATACCTGGTGGAGTGTAACAAGCGTCACCAATTACAATATTCTTGACAGAATCTATAGAAACACTTGAAAATGATTGTACTAAACTATGGCTAGAATTATCAAAAATTCTTGCCAAAGAAGAGTTAGCACTAGAATCTATTTTTTGTGGAGAAGCTCCTGTGCAATATTTATATAATCTAAATTTTACTAAAAAAGTACTGTCGTCAATTTGGCTTACAGCTAAATCTCCGCCAGCAATATTTATAGATTTCCCTTCTTTTGATAAAAAAGTAAGTAAAATAATTAAAAGCAGTAATTTATTGATAATTGGTGTTTTATATTTATAATATTGAATATACCAATAATTTTAGATTATTAAATATATGAAACTCTCAACCTATTAGATTTTTTCATGAATGCATCCTTTTTATTCATAAAAAAATCCACTTCAGTAGGTGCTGAAGTGGATTCGTAATTTTTATTATTTATCTAAAGAGAGTAAGAGGGAAATTTTGTGTCACTTCTTTGCCGCTATAATATCCGCTAACTACTACAAAATAGCTTCCTGCTGACAATTCTTTTCCGTTTTTATCATTTCCATTCCACTCAAATAATGGATCGTCCGATTCGAATACTAATTGCCCCCATCTGTTATAAACCCTTACAGTAAGCACATCATAACACCTGTCGTAAACCGATTTTTTGAAGTAAAACTTATCGTTTACTCCATCTTCATTTGGTGAAAACACATTTGGCACAATGTGATCGGTTTTAGGATTTTCTATCACCATTTTTATTGTTTTCTCTACAGAATCTATTGAGCCATCACACCCCAAAGAATAACCAAACATATTGAATTTAAATGTATCAATGGATAATACTTCACAGTCGTCAATTGTCCAACAAAAACG
>CAJJDF010000045.1 GCA_905182785.1 uncultured Flavobacteriales bacterium | reverse complement strand
AGCTCAGTTGATAGAGCGTCAGCCTTCCAAGCTGAGGGTCGCGGGTTTGAGCCCCGTCTCTCGCTCATAGTTTTACAAGTGTAAAATGAATACTATAAAAAAACTCTTAGCATTTGCTAAGAGTTTTTTTTGTGCTAAATTCTCTTTGTCCAGTTATTCTTCTTGCCGAAGTTCATCTTAAACGATAGATGAAAAGCTGGAATGACAAATGCTTCGGTTTAAAACAAAAAAAAACTCCTTCTGAAATTTCAGAAGGAGTTTTTTTAAATAAGTTTAACTAAATTACTTTGTCAAGTTTGCGTGAATGGTAAATGCAATTTCATTAGCAATTAAATAATCAGCAGGAACTCCTACAGTACCCTCATTGTGGTAAGATAATCCCCAGTCTTCTCTGTTTACTTCAAAATTTTCTGATGCAATAGAAACAACATCTTCAGTAATTTCTACGTTAGACTTGAAAGAAATACTTTTTGAAACACCTTTAATAGTTAAGTTTCCTGTAACAATAGAATTAAAATCTCCAGAAGTTGTATCTACATTTGTAATTTCGAACATTGCAGTTGGGAAAGAATCCGTTAAGAAAAAATCTCCACTAGTTAAGTGTCCTCTCAATTTTTCGTTTTGAGCAGTATCATCCCCAAAGTTTTCTACAGTTAATGCAGTTAAATCCAACACGAATTTTCCAGCAACTAAAGCACCTTCATTTACAGAAGCCTTTGCTGCTGATAAAACTACTGTTCCAAACCTTTCGCCAGTTTTTCCTAAGTGCCATGCTTTCCAATCTACGTGATTATGATCTCCCAAAACGTCATACGTTCCAGTAATAGCTACTTCTTTTACTTCTTTTGCGTCAGATGCTTCTACAGCATTGCTTCCACAAGATGTTGTTAATACTGCTGCAAATAATAAGGCAGGGATAATAAATTTTTTCATTGTTTTTTTTTAATTGTTAATTATTTTGTAAAAATAGGGAATAAGTAACTAACAAGTATTAATCTAGGTTAATATTTCATTAAGAATTAGTATAACTTTTGATAATACTAAAAACGAAATCAAGCCTTTTTTCTGAGCGGAGATGGGGGGATTAACTTCGTTCATCCTAAATAAGTTATCCTGTGCAATCATAGAAACTCACATCCTCACTATCGTGAGTCTGAGTTTTTTGCTCTTTCTATCCATTTACAAGAGTGAAAACTCTTGACATTCCTATAAAAAGCAAAAAACCCATTAACAAAAGTTAATGGGTTTTTTTAGCGGAGATGGAGGGATTCGAACCCCCGGTACCTCGCAGTACAATAGTTTTCAAGACTATCGCAATCGACCACTCTGCCACATCTCCACTGCAAAAGTAGTATAAGTTTTTTAAACTGCAATAAAAACATAAAAAAAAACCACCTTAATTTTAAAGTGGTTTTTCATCTTATCCGAAAAGGTAGTTATTACTTGGTTTCAAGCGTATTTTTAATTATTAAATTTAAGTGTATTTTGTGTGCTTTTGTAGATAAATCGTCACTGTTTTCTTTCGATATTTTAAGAACTTCATTTAATTGATACAAAACTTGCGACCTTGTACTCATTAAAGTTCTTTTATTTCCTAAATATTGAATTAAATAGTTCGTGTACAATAATTGTAAATTTTGTCTTGAGGAATTAACTGCTGTCTTTCTATCCTGTTTAAATATTGCATCAGTTAAATCTGTTAAATATTCTGGAAGCTTATAAGTGTTTCCATACAATTCTGTATCAGTAATTCTTTTTAGCACATTTGGGTGCAACAAATGCATCAATAACATAGTTTGAGTTCTCAAGTTTCTGTCGTGAATTTTTGGATCTTCTCCACTACTATAAAATCCAAACCCTCTTCTTTGTGCTTGTAAGTGTCTCATTAGTTTTTGATCTACTTCAAATACTTCAGGAGAAAAAGCATATTTTGTTAATGCAACCATTGCAGCTTTTTGTTTTTCATAAGGAACAGGAGTGAGTGGGTCAAGGTTTGTTGCCTGTCCTTCAAATGCTCGGTTTACATAAACTCCTCCAATCTGACGAGTCATCACATTTAATTGTCTTGCTTTTTGACCTGATAACGATAAATAAGCATTTCTCAATTCCATGTAAGATTGATTGTCTTTTGCATATTTAGTAATTATTTGTGGTATCAATTTCGTGTCAATCAAATTAATTCTGTCTACTCCATAAGCCACAGGATCATTAGATAAATCATAAATATTTACCATTGGGTCAATTCCTTTTCCTGGCGCTCTCATGTCATCTGCATCATTTCCAAAGACTAATTTTGGGTCAGTAGAACGCGATAATATTTTAGTTAACCTTTTTTCTTCAGTAGTTTCATTCTCTAAAGCTTGAGAATACCCATAGTCAATTACCCAATGATCGTACAATCCAGTTTTGTCATCATAATAATAAGTCTGTTCATTTTTGTTCAAAGCAAAGTTTATTGCAGGGTATTCCATCACAGAATTACACATTCCTTCTTTGTCCATCTTTGCTTGATTTTTTAGGTCAGCAACCGATTGTATAGAACTTCCTTTCATGTTATGGTTAAGACCAAGTGTGTGTCCAACTTCGTGTAATACTAACCTCTGGATAGATTGTGTTAAGAATGTGTTTTTTTCAATTCCTGTTAAATCCATAATTCCTAAAGCTGTGTTTCCAAAGAATACATCTTCTTGCATCATACTTCCAATGGAACAGAATTTATGGTCGTGCTCTTCCAATTCGTTTTGTTCTACCATACCAATTCCGGCTTGTTCAAATAGTTTATCTTGTTTTATTCTTCCCAAAATGTAAACGTATTCTAGCATAATGTCTGCGCCAAGAATTTGTCCTGTTCTAGGGTTTACAAAGCTTGGTCCGTAACCACCAAATGGAGGTTTTGGAGAGGAAGTCCATCTCAATACATTGTATCGGATATCTCCAGCATCCCAAGTTGCAGTGTCTGGCTGAATATTTACTACAACAGCATTTTTGAATCCTGCTTTTTCAAAAGCAACATTCCATTTTTCTACTCCTGCTTTTATAATGGGTCTTAGTTCTTTTGGAGTCGTATTTTCTATCCACCAAGTAATTGGTTCAACCGGTTCAGAAATTTCTAGTTCAGGGTTTTTCTTTACCAAGTTCCATCTGTGAATCATATCTCTGTATGGAGTTACAGAAGCACTAGTTTGATCCGTTACTTGTGTCATGAAATAACCAACTCTTGGGTCGTCTCTCCTTGATTTGAAATCATTCTTAGGCATTTCTATAATACTGTGATGATAAGTGATAGAAATACTTTTGCTACTTGTCATGGCAGACGATCCTCTTCCAGAACCATTGTCATATACGTATAATGAACGCACGTCTGTATTGTTCGGGTAATTTTTAATTTGTACTGGTTTAGATTTTGATTTGCTCAATGAACCTAATTTAGTACCTCTATATCCTGGAGGATATTTTGGTTTTATTTTAGCAAAGTTTTCTGCCAAGAAAATTGAAGTGGCAGAGATTAGTATTTTGTCGCCTGTTTTTCCTTTGATTTTCTCACTAATGATTATTGGTTTATTAATGTTTGTGTTAGCAGACTTGCTTATTTCATTATCTGGATTAAAATAATAACTCGTGTTTTCTAATTGAAACTCTATGTTTCCATAGTAACGATTTATTTTAAAAATTTTAGAGCCTCTGTAAGAACCTTTAAAAGAGCCTACATCCATCAATCCATTTTCTACATAACTAAAGTAAATGTATTCTTCACCCAATTGACTTTTGTCAATCTCTATAAAAAGAGATCCATTTGTTGTGTCTTGGTAAATAGGGAAAAGACCACCATGCTTTTTACATTTCGCAGTAACGCTTTTAATAGATTTAAAACTATCTTTTGGTTTTGTAGGTTTCTTTTTTTCTGTTTTGTTTTTCTTTTTCTTCCAAAACTGAGCGTTAGCTTCATTAGAATTTCCTACAATAAGTAGGAGAGAAAGAAAGGAGGTAAATAGTAATTTCATAGTTGTTTTTTGGTTCAAGTCCCTAATTTCATTAAAATATAGTTAATATGAAATGGTTTTAACAATTTTTATTAGATTCAAGGCAAGTTATGTTAAAAGATAAACCCACAATAATTGCTAAAAATGATTTGATTGAAATAAATCATGGGAGGAGGTTTCCTAAAGGGAAATCATATCTTCTTTTTATATTTTTAATAGTTGTGTTTTTTGCCTCCTTTTTTCTACCGTTTTCTTCATTGTCGATTTCAATTCAATTGGTTTCAATAATTTTATTTCTGTTCATGTATACCGCAACTACAGGATTAATTATTGAAATAGGTGTGAAAATAAAATTTTACATAAGTGCATTAGGAATTAAGCAAGGTTCTTGGAGAAAGTATAAAGGGTTTTCTTGTTTGGTTTTGAAAACAAGCATGAAAAAACGAGATAATACTTTGGTGAATCAAAATGGAGATGGAGTTTCTGTTACCGAAAAATTTCAATCCACAGAATTATATTTGATGGATAATTCTCATAGAAAGAAAATACTGTGCGGTTCTTTTGATACCTATTCAGAAGCTAAGGCATTTGCTAAAGAAGTAAGTTTATTAATTGGTTACCCAATAGAAAAATTTTCACCAAAAAGAATCCAGAGAAGGAGCTAGGTTACAAAAACATTCCTACCACAACAGCAGTAAGTAGACTAGCAACTGTTCCTCCAACAAGAGCTTTTACTCCCAGTTTAGAAAGTGTTGCTTTTCTTGATGGAATTAGTGATCCAATTCCTCCAATTTGTATTCCTATTGAAGCAAAATTAGCAAATCCACAGAGCATGTAAGTAGCCATAACTACAGATTTTTGTGATACAAATTGAGATTTTAAATCTCCAAAAGTAGCGTAAGCATAAAACTCATTCAAAATAGTTTTTTCTCCTAATAACTGTCCTGTCAATACCATGTCATTCCAATTGTCTATTCCCATAAGACCAGCAATCGGGGCAAAAGCATATCCTAAAATAAATTGAAATGAAAGTTCAGTATAACCTGTGTTTGCTGCGATTAAATCATTTAAGCCAGTGAAGCCACCTATCCAAGCTAAACCAGAATTTGCCATGTATACAATTGCAGTAAATACTAATAGCATTACACCCACATTCACAGCCAATTTTAATCCATCAGACGATCCATTAGTAATGGCTTCCAGGATATTAGATCCAATTTTCTCTTTCGGAATTTTCATTTCGTTATTAAACTCTTCTGTTTCTGGCACAAGAATTTTTGCAGCAACCACTGCGGCTGGTGCCGACATTATAGAAGCTGTTAATAAATGTTTAGCAAAGAACATACTTTGTTCAGGATCGTCACCACCAAGAAAACCGATGTAGGCAGCTAAAACTCCTCCGGCAATAGTTGCCATTCCCCCAGTCATCAGACACATTAATTCTGATTTGGTCATTTTCTCTAAATAAGGTTTTACTAAAAATGGAGCTTCCGTTTGTCCTAAGAAAATATTTCCTGCTGCTGCCAAACTTTCTGCTCCTGATAATTTCATGAAACGTTTCATCAACCAAGCAAAAACATAAACTATTAATTGAAGTATTCCTAAATAATATAACATACTCATTAAGGCAGAAAAGAATATAATAGTAGGCAATATTTTGAAAGCAAAGTTTTGTAATGGCCCTTGAATTTTACCAGTACCAAACTGACCAAATACAAAATCAGAACCAGCATTAGTATACCCTATAATCTCCATAAAAAAGCGACTCAAGTGATCAAAAAATGCAGCCACAATTGGAACGTAAAGTACGGCTACTGCCAATACTATTTGTAAGATAAGCCCTTTTGTTACCAAGCTCCAGTTTATTGCTTTTCTATTAGAACTGAATAAAAAGGTGATAAATATTAATCCTAAAATTCCAATCAATCCTCTTGTTACAGAATAAAAAGAAATACTAGTGGGTAACACAGTTGATTTGTAAACAAATGGAAATACAGTAAGCCCAGGATTTGATCCTGATTCATTGTCAAAAACCAAATGTAACTCGTCACTTGATAATTTATTTATGTTGAATTTCTGAGAGAATTGTTTTGGGTAAAACTTCCCTTCATTAAAAGTAGCAACCGTTTCATTGTCTTTGAAATAATGAACTGTAGCCTTACCATTATTGTCAAATGATTGAGCGATTGAATCTACCCCAGATTCAGTATTTTGAAGAGGGGATTTAAGCACCAATTCATTGCTATCAACAATAGACCAAGTTCCTACGTCTTTTCTTCCATTCATTGACCAAACGAAGGTTTGTTCGTTCTCGTTTTTAGTTAAAATAAGAAAAGTGGCAGAGTCAATGTTTGCGCTTCCTATTTCTGAATCGTAATTCCAAACTCTTGCAATTTGACTTTCAATAGACAAGCTTTGCTCTTGAGAGCAAGATTGAGAAAGAAATAAAGAAAAAAGTAATACTACATACAGTAATTTATTTCTCATGTGAAAACAGGTTAGTTTGAGTTTTTGTTGTTGATGATATCTCTTAATTTCGAAGCTTTTTCATACTCCTCATTTTCAATAGCATTATTTAATTCTTCTTCTAATTCTTCAATAGTCATTTTGGATTCCTCAGGTGTATCTTGAATTACGATTGGCAAATCATTAGAACTTTCAGTTTCTAAGATATCTTCTTTTTCATCTCCTTCTTCTGTCTCTTGATCTTCTAGGATAATTCCCGCAGAGCTAAGAATAAACTCGTAAGTAAAGATTGGGCAATTAAAACGAACTGCAATAGCAACTGCATCCGAAGTACGAGAATCAATTTCTACAGAGTTTCCATCTTTGTTTTTACAAATTAATTTAGAGAAAAATATTCCTTCTATCAGGTTGTAAATTATTATTTCTTCTACAGTAAACTGAAATTCTTCGGCAAATGATTTGAATAAATCATGAGTCAATGGGCGACTTGGTGTCATCCCTTCTAGTTCAATTGCAATAGCTTGAGCTTCTGTGCCACCAATAATTATAGGAAGTCTTCTAGTTCCGTCCGCTTCATTAAAAACTAGAGCATAAGCTCCACTTTGTGTATGGCTATAGGATAGTCCTGCTATTTCTAATTGTACTTTTTTCATGCTTGGCTTTAATTTTTTGCTTTATTAAAGTTTGTAAAGTTACAATAATCCTTTTCCATATCAAAAGCATTTTTTATTTGGTATATTTGAACGAAAACCCATTCACGTTTTATCCTAAAATAAATGTTAGATACACCTAATTATAAGCCCTTGCATCAAAAATATTTTAAACTGATGCTTGTAAGACGAACTGTTTTTTCTATAATCTTGGCGGCCGCAGTTTTTGTTTTTTATTTTATAAATAAAGAAAAAGAAATTCCAGACTTTGTTTTTCTTGCCTCAATTATTGCAGTTTTCTTATTCGTGGTTCTTTATATTTCATTGACAAAAACTATTTTTAACCGAAAGAAATATTTAGTTCACGAAACCTATTTGAGTTATAAAAAAGGATTGCTAGTGAGACAAATGACAATGATTCCGTTTTCTAGGATTCAGCACATTGAAATTGACGAAGGTCCTATTGAACGGTATTTTAAATTGTCTACTTTGAGTATTTATACGGCAGGAGATAGTGGGAAAGATTTAAAAATTAGCGGATTGAAAAAAGAAAAAGCGCAAGAAATAAAAGAATTAATAACAGCTTATATCAAAGATGAATAAAGAAGATTTTTCGGAATTAGCCAGGCAGTCTCCCAAAGGAATTATTATTAATTATTTCTTTTTGTTGTACAAAACAGGGAAATTTTTCTTGGTGTTTATTCCTTTAGTATTGACGAGTAACAAAGAACATCAATTCGAGAAAATTGTGTACACTTTTATTGCCCTAACTGTGGTGATTTTAATTGTGGCTCTGTTGCAGTTTTTCTTTTTTAAATTCAAAATAGAAAACGATCATTTTATATTGAATCAAGGTGTTTTCTTTAAAAAGAAATCTTCTATTCCATTTGACAGAATTCAGAATGTGAATTTTAAACAAAACTTAGTTCATCAGATTATAAATGTAACCCAAGTAGAAATACAAACTGCTGGAGCCAAAGAGGTAGAGGTTTCTATAAAAGCTATTTCGAGAAAAAAAGCCGAAGCATTAAAAGCAAGGTTACAGCAAGGAGTTACTGTTGTTTCAGAAGTAGAAGAGGAGGAAGCTAATGTTCCAAAAAGTAAAGTATTATTCAAACTTTCATTTCTAGAATTACTTAAAGTGAGTCTGTCGGAGAATCATGTAAAGAGTTTCTTTTGGATTTTTGCTATAACCAGTTCTTTGTTTTGGCAATTCGAAGATTTGCTTAAGGATTATAATTTATTACCCAAATTATTAAAGTTTTATCAAGACAATGAAAGTATGGTGAGAGGCAGTGTGCAGTTAATATTTTTATTGTCAACATTTGTGGTATTCCTTTCAATTATTATCTCATTTTTTCGTGTATTTTTAAAACATTTTGATCAAAAAGTATCGGTATTGAATGACGGAATACAATTGAGTCAAGGGTTTTTTACGAAGAGAGATGATGTGCTTAAGATGAATAAGATTCAATATATTACTGTCGTCACAAACCCATTAAAGAAAAGTTTGGGAATTCAGAGTGTGAAAGTAAACCAAGCAGGAAGTGCGAAGACTAAAGCAAAAAAAAGAATAGAAATTGTGGGAGTGAATAATGAGGTCTTAAATTCTTTGAAAACCTTTTTTTTTGGTAATAAATCAGAAGAAGAAAAAAAGGAATTTAGACCTGCGCCTTACTATTTGTTTAAGTTATTTTTATACTCTTTTTACACCCTATTTATATTGAATGTTTTAATGTGGTTGGTTTCATTTCCTTTTAAATTTCAGCTACTTATCACTGTTGTATTAATCGCTTTTACTATAGTTATTAATTTATTAAAATACAAAAAAGCGTATTATGACATAGAGGATAAAAAACTAATTGTTGGTGCAGGAAGTGTAGCTACAGTTACTAGTATTATGGACTATTACAAGATGCAAAACATTAAGCTGGTTCAGTCCTTTATTCAGAAAAGGAGGGGAGTGGCTTCGGTTCATTTGCAGACTGCTTCGGGAGTAATAAAAATGCCAAGTCTCTACGAAGAAGATGCAATAGAACTGATGCAAATGATCTTGGAAGAAGCCTGTAATTCTAAAAAGAATTGGATATAAAAACATTCTATACACAAAAAAAGCACCCTCAATTTCTTGAGAGTGCTTTATAATTAGTTGTTTATTATTACAAATTAGCAGCTTTAATCGCAGCAGTTAATTTTGGTAATACTTCAAAAGCATCCCCAACAATACCGTAATCTGCAGCCTTAAAGAAAGGTGCTTCTGGATCTGTGTTAATTACTACAATCACTTTACTTCCGTTTACACCAGCAAGGTGCTGGATAGCTCCAGAAATTCCGGCTGCAATGTATAAATTTGGTCTAATTGCAACACCAGTTTGTCCCACGTGTTCGTGATGAGGTCTCCAATCAGAATCTGCAACTGGTCTGGAACAAGCTGTAGCAGCACCTAGTGCTTTCGCTAAATCTTCTACCATCCCCCAGTTTTCAGGTCCCTTAAGTCCTCTTCCTGCCGAAACCACTAATTCTGCCTCAGGTAAATCAATTTCTCCTGTTGGTTCTACTCTACTTTTTACAATAACTTTAGAAGCTCCTAAATCACAACTTTCGTTTTGTACTTCAGCCGTTCCAGCTCCTTCTTCAGGTTGAAGAGAATTTGGAAGAACAGAAATTACTTTTACCTCCGAATTGATTTTCACGAAACTAAAAGCTTTCCCAGAAAATGCATTTACTTTAACAACAAAATCATCCGATGGCAATGCAATTGCTCCAGAAACGATTCCTGCATTAAGTCTTACTGCAACTCTTGGTGCAACAGCTTTTCCTGTTAAATCTTGAGAGAAAATAACTACTTTACTTCCATTGTCGTTAGCAACATCAGCAACTAATTTTGTTAGTTGTTGGCTGTCCAAATCTACTGAGTTGTGAGCAATAACTTTACTTGCTCCATATTTTCCTAATGCACTCAATGCATCATTGTCTAAATTTCCAGAAGTAACAACTATTGTGTCTCCTCCAGTTTTAGCAGCTATTTTACTTCCGTAAAATACTGCTTCTTGGGCGTTTTTAGCAATCCCATCTTTTGAATCTATATATACTAATACTGACATAACTTATATAACTTTTGCTTCATTGTGTAATAAATCGACTAACTCTTCCATGTTGTTTGCATCTACGTATTTACAACCCGATTTTTCTGGTGGCATTTCGTAGTTGATTGTAGAAATTGTTTCTGCAACCTCTGCGGGTGCAACAACAGTCAATGGCTTAGACCTTGCAGCCATAATTCCTCTCATGTTTGGAATTCTTTGTTCAGCCATTCCCTTAGATGCACTAATAGTCAATGGTAAATTAGCCTCTACTAATTCGTCACCTCCTTTTGCATCTCTAGTAATAGAAGCTGTAGTTCCGTTAATTTCTAATTTTGAGGCAAGTGAAATATAAGGTAAATCCAATAATTCGGCAACCATTCCACCTACTTGAGCTCCATTGTAGCTAATTGTTTCTTTTCCTAAAAGAACTAAATCATAGGCTTTGTCTTTTGCATATTCTGCAATTTGTTTTGCAACAAAAAAGGCATCTTTTGCTTCAGCATCTATTCTCACAGCATTATCTGCTCCAATTGCTAGTGCTTTTCTAATAGTTGGATCGTCTGATGCAGTTCCTACAGTAATTGTAGTAACCGAACCTCCATTTGCTTCTTTTAATTCTATTCCTCTTACCAGTGCATACCACTCGTCATAAGGGTTTATGATATATTGAATTCCAGCTTCGTCAAATTTAGTATTGTTCTCTGTAAAACTAATTTTTGATGTTGTATCTGGTGATTTACTAATACAAACTAGTATTTTCATAGGGTTGTTTTTAATTGATTTTGTAATCATCAAATTTAGGAATAATTTTAATAAAAATAAAGGTATGCGTGCATAATAAAACCAAGACTTCTCAAATTTATATTTTGATTGTTTTTTTTTCTATTTTTTTCATTATATTCGTATATAACAATATGATAAACATTTTATTATGAAATATTTTTATTCCCTTATTTTTATTTTATTCCTTTTTTATGGGAATTCCCAAACTTATTATCCTACAGGAACTGATAGTACTAGTTTTTATATAAGTTGTGTTGCAACAGATGTTACTCCGCCCTATACTTATTGGGTAGAACAATTTACTTATTCAGGAGATACTATTATCAAAGGAAAAACTTATGTAAAATGTTACAATAATTATAATCAACTTGACACAAATTATAATGTGATTTCATTGTCTTTCAATTACACTTATTTATTTGCGGTAAGAGATTCTGCCAAACAAGTTTTTTTTATGCTTAATAATGATAGTGTTGAGAGGATGTTGTTTGATTTCAGTATCAATGTTGGCGATACAATGAATCATTATCCAGATATTAATGCTTCTTCACCTATAATTTCAGTTTTAACTTCTATTGATTCTTTTCTTGTAAGATATCCTATTTCTCATTATCGAAAGCGGTATAATTATTCTGGACAGTTTGGTGTTTCAAGTAATTTTATTGAAGGGCTAGAATTCCGTTTTTTGGGATATCCAATAAATCCAATCAGAACTTCTTCTTGTGAATTAACATGTATTCAACAAGAAAGCGATTTCATTTATAAATTATGCGATACCTGTGATTGTTATTCTATTTTGGATAAACACAGGAAATTGATAATAGAAGAAAATAGTTTAGAAGAAATTAAAGTATATCCCAATCCTTTTTCTGATATAATTAATGTCGATTTTAAAACAAATAAAACTGATGGTTTAATTAAATTATTCGGTATTTCTGGAAGAAAAATCCTCGAAAAGAAAATAAATCAAGACAAATCAATAAATATAAATTTGTCAAAATTGCCTTCTGGAGTTTATATTGTTTCTCTGGAAACCAATGGCGAAATGAGATTTGCAAAGATTGTAAAAGAGTAATTAATATTTGCCAAATAAAAAGTTTAATGAAGTTTGTATAATAAAAAATAGTATTCTTATCTTTGAAGTCAATTATTACATAATACTAGCTGAAAACATGAAAACAGTTCAATATAGGGAAGCGTTAAGAGAAGCAATGAATGAGGAGATGAGAAGAGACAAAAGTGTCTTTTTGATGGGAGAAGAAGTTGCAGAATATAACGGAGCGTATAAAGTAAGTCAAGGAATGTTGGCTGAGTTTGGTCCAGAAAGAGTAATAGATACACCAATTGCTGAGTTAGGATTTACAGGAATTGCAGTAGGTGCAGCAATGAATGGATTGAGACCAATAGTTGAGTTTATGACATGGAACTTTGCAATTCTTGCAGCAGATCAAATCATAAACAGTGCAGCAAAAATGTTGCAAATGAGTGGAGGTCAAATCAATGTGCCAATTGTGTTTAGAGGAGGAAACGGAACTGCAGGACAATTAGGAGCAACACACTCTCAAAGTTTTGAATCTATGTATGCACACGTTCCAGGATTGAAAGTGGTAACCCCATCTAATCCTTATGATGCAAAAGGATTATTGAAGGCAGCAATAAGAGATAACGATCCAGTTCTTATTATGGAATCGGAAAGAATGTATGGAGACAAAGGAGAGATTCCTGAAGGAGAATATATTATTCCTATTGGACTTGCTGATGTAAAAAGAAAAGGAGAGGATGTAACAATCGTTTCTTTTGGGAAAATAATAAAAGAAGCTTACATAGCTGCTGATGAATTAGCAAAAGAAGGAATTTCTTGTGAAGTAATCGATTTAAGATCTATCCGTCCTTTGGATTGGGATACAGTAATGAAATCGGTAAAGAAAACACATAGATTAGTTATATTGGAAGAAAGTTGGCCAATGGCTTCTATATCTTCTGAGATTGCTTATTACGTGCAGAGATATGGTTTTGATTATTTAGATGCTCCAGTAATGAGAGTTACTCAAGCAGATACTCCATTTGCATTTTCACCAACTTTGATTGAAGAAGCAATGCCAAGTCCTAAAAGAGTTATTGATGCAGTGAAAGCTGTTCTTTACATTAACTAAATTTTAGATTTTAATATTTATCAAAAAGCCATTTACGAAAGTAAATGGCTTTTTTTTTATCTTATTTCTCTAAATTTTTGTGCTATGAAAAACAGTTACATTTTACTGTATTCGTTAATCTTCACTACAACCTGTTCTTGTATGTTTATTCATATTAAAACACCAGATTCTGTGGCTACAACCTATATGAATTATGTCAAAGCTGATAAATTAAAAGTTAAATTTAATAATGAAGACATCTGTAAGTTGAGTTATAACGACACTATTTATGCTTTAAAAGGGGTTGAGTTAAAAGCTTGTTTGGCTAAAACAATAAAAGCAATGGTTTATTTGTGAGCTCATTTTTGTTATGGCTCAGGATGCCTTTTTATTAGGGCAGTTCAAGACTATTGCGAGAGTAACAATTATGAATTATTTGTGGTGATGGAAAAATATAATGCAGAAATTTTGGGAATTCAAAGACATCCTAAAAGACCCTACTTTAGCATTGATCATTTTTATTATAAAAGGTATTCTATGGATAAACATGTTAGGAGTTTCAATAAAGTGTTGATAGGTAAAAAGAAACTTGAAGGAAGGTATTATGAGTTTATTAATGGAGAATACACAAAATCATTGGAAGTAGATAAATTAATTTAGTTCTTATTTATGTTTTTTATTTGCATTTAAAATAAAAAAACGACTATATTTGCAAACCGAATGAATATTCAGTCATGACGAAAAGAGAGAAAATATTAGAATTTACAACTCAGTTAATAGCTGAGGAAGGAGTGAGTGGAAGCCCAATGGCACAAATAGCCAAAAAAGCAGGAATAGCTGTCGGGACATTTTACCATCATTTTAAAAGTAAGGAAGAAATTATAAATGAGATTTACATAAACATCAAAAAGAACTTTTCTCATATTTTAGAAAATAGTAGAGAGAAGAAATTAGGGTTTAAGGAAGAATTTGAATATACATGGTTGGGTGTTTATCATTTCTTTGTAAAGAACCCCATACAATTTAAGTTTTTACAACAAATAGATCATTGTCCCATTATTACAAAAGAAGTGAAGGAGCAATGTGAATTATACATAATGCCAATTATAGAATTTTATCAAAAAGGAATTGACGAAGGATACTTGGTAGATATAGATCTGGATTTAATGGGGAGTTTAACATACAATAGTATTGTTACAACAGTAGATATACAGGTGAATAGAAATAACATAACAGAAAATAAATTAAAACAAGCGATTGAATACTCTTGGAGAGCAATTGCAAAAAAATAAAAGGCGAAGATGAAAAATACAATTTTAGTAACAGGAGGAACTGGTTTTATTGGTTCTTGGGTAGTAAAAGGATTATTAGAGAAAGGAAATACTGTTCGATTAACAGTAAGAGATAAATCTAAAAAAGAGAAATATAGTTTTCTTCAAGAAATAGCAGATAAAAGTGAAGGAACCTTAGAACTTTGGGAAGCAGATTTAATGAAAAAAGGAAGTTTTGATGCTCCAGCAAAAGGGAGTGACATGATTGCTCACATTGCTTCGCCATTTTTCCTAAAAATAAAAGATGCTCAAAAAGATTTGGTAGATCCTGCAGTAAAAGGAACAGAAAATGTATTGGAAGCAGCAAATAAATCAGGGACAGTAAAAAAAGTAGTGTTAACTTCTAGTGTAGCTTCTGTTCATGGAGATAACATTGATATGAAAAATCAAAATATTTCTATTTTTACTGAAGAACACTTTAATACAACCAGTTCTTTAAGCCATCAACCTTATTCTTTTTCTAAAGTTTCAGCAGAGAATAAAGCTTGGGAGATTAACAAAAAACAAAACGAATGGGAATTAGTCGTAATGAATCCCTCTTTTGTGATGGGACCATCATTGACTACAACTTCTAAATCGGAAAGTTTGAAAGTAATGACCGAATTACTAACAGGGAAGTATAAGTCAGGAGCACCAGATTTGAAATTTGGATTTGTAGATGTAAGAGATGTAGCAAAAGCTCATATTTTAGGGCTTGAAACAGAAGCAAAAGGACGTCATATATTAGCCGAAAGTGTAGCGGGGATACTTGAAATGGCTAATGTTGTTAAGTCAACATATGAAGATACTTACAAAGTGCCAACATCTTATGTTCCAAGGTGGTTGTTGATGATAGTTGGACCAATTGCTGGTTTTTCTAGAAAGTTTGTTAGAAACAATATTGGACATGATTTAAAATTGGACAGCTCTAAGAGTAAAGAGAAATTAGGATTGAAATACATTCCATTTGAAAAAACGATCACAGATATGGTGGAGCAAATGAAATTACAAGGAATTGTGAAGTAAGAATAAGTTTTGTCAAAAAGCCATTTACGAAAGTAAATGGCTTTTTTTATGAATTATACTTTTGTTTGTATAGCTAGTTTCGTATTTTTACTATAGCAATAAATAATTACAAATAAATGACATTAAAAGCGAACAATCCAGCATTACAATCTTGGGTAGAAGTCCCAGTAAATTCTGATTTCCCTATTCAAAATCTTCCTTTAGGAATATTTAAACACAATGGAAACTCACCAAGAGTGGGAGTTGCTATTGGAGATAAAGTTTTGGATTTAAAAGCTTTGCATTCTTTGGGTTATTTAACAAGGTTACAATTTACGATAGAAGATTTTAGTTCTAATGTGCTGAATACTATGATGCGTCATGGAAAACAAGGAACAAGAGAATTGAGAAATAGAATTTCTGATTTATTGAACGCAGACAATGAAGAGTTGCAAAAAAAAGAACACCATTGCGAGCAAGTTTTACATGAACAAAGTGAGGTAGAAATGTTATTGCCAATGCATATTGGGGATTACACAGATTTTTACTCGAGTGAGCAACATGCTTTTAACGTAGGTTGTTTGTTCCGTGATCCAGATAACGCATTATTGCCAAACTGGAAACATATTCCCGTGGGATATCACGGAAGGTCCAGTTCTATAGTTCCATCTGGTCTGAATTTCCACAGACCAAAAGGTCAAATGAAACCTCCTACAGCTGAAGTTCCAGTTTTTGGAGCTAGTAAATTATTAGATTTTGAATTGGAAACAGCTTTTTTTACCTATGAAGGAAAACCACTTGGAGGTTCTATTTCTACGGAAGAAGCAGACGATTATATTTTTGGGATGACTTTGTTGAACGATTGGAGCGCAAGAGATATTCAAGGTTGGGAATATGTGCCCTTAGGCCCTTTCTTAGGAAAAAGTTTTGCTTCTCACATTTCTAGTTGGATAGTTACTTTGGATGCTTTAGAACCATTTAGAACTGCAGGACCTATTCAGGATCCTAAAGTATTGCCTTATTTGGAATATGCAGGAGACAAACACGTAAATATTAATTTAGAAGTATTGATTCAGCCAGAAGGAGGGGAAGAAACTTCGGTTTCAAAATCCAATTACAAATACATGTATTGGAATATGAACCAACAATTAGCGCATCACTCTGTAAATGGATGTAACATAAGAACAGGGGATTGTATGGGGTCTGGAACAATATCTGGACCAAAAGAAAGTGAATTTGGTTCAATGCTTGAGCTTTCTTGGAAAGGATCAAAAACAGTTCCTATGAAAGATGGAACAGAAAGAAAATTCATAAACGATAACGATACCGTAATCATGAGAGGTTTCTCCGAAAAAGACGGGGTAAGAATCGGATTTGGAGAAGTGAAAGCTAAAGTGCTTCCGGCACTTTAAGATTTTTTGTTTCTAATTCACCCTTCGAGACATTTTGTTCCGAAAAAGGAACAAAACCCTCAGGGTTTAGATTTGAGAAATTATTAATTATCCATTATTAACTATTAATTATAAAAAAGATGTTTGGAGGAAACGGAATGATGAAAAAGTTGCAAGAGATGCAACAGAAAGTAGAAGAAACCAAAGTAAGACTGGATACAATTACTGTAGAAGGGACAGCTAGTAATGGAAAAGTTACTTTGATTATGACTGGGAATAGAAAAGTAAATTCTATTTCTATCAATGAAAAACTAGGAGGTTTTGACAGAGAAGAATTGGAAGATTTATTGATAATCGCAACTAACGATGCCTTGGAAAAAGCAGAAAGTGTCAATGAATTGGAAATGAAAGCAGCCTCTGCAGGAATGATTCCTGGGATGTAAACTGGTTATTTGGTTACTGGTTTTACAGTATTTATTAATTTTCTTATTTTAATAGAAATGGATTACGATACTCATAATTCATTTCTATAGTGTTAAACTACAAACTACAGAAATGATTCTGAATATTTTATGTAAAAAAATTAAAAGTAATCGGCTTCGGTGTTAATAAAAGAATGAATGATATTGGAGATTAAGAACATACTTGTCAACTCAAGTTTCTCCTTCTCAGTTTAGGGAAGAATTTGGAAAATAACTACTATTTCCAATTAAAATTAAAATAATCACCTTGTCTTAGCCCTTTTTTGGTATCATCTTTGAGTATATAAAATTAATATCATATCTTAATAGATAACAATAATTGAAAAGATGGAGAAAAAGAAAAATAATAAAAGAAGACAATTTTTAAAAAATACTTCTCTGGCAATACTAGGAGTTGGTGTGATTCCTAATTTACTAAAAGCAAATTCTCCTGAGGATGATTCTGCTCTAGATTGTGATCCAACAACACTAGATTATTATGGAGAAGGTCCTTTTTATACTGCAAATCCACCTGTAATTTCTGCTGGCCAATTAGCCGGTTCAACTGAAGTAGGAACCAGAATAGTAATAAGTGGAAGGGTTAGAAATCTGGATTGCTCAAAAGTAATTCCTAATACTATTGTGGATGTTTGGCATGCGAATAATGCTGGGCAATATGACAATACAACCTATAATTTAAGAGGGAAAACCACTTCAAACAATCAAGGGTTTTATATTTTTGAAACCGTTAAACCAGGTAAATATTTGAATGGAAGTCAATACCGTCCTTCTCATATCCATTTTAAGATTACACCTCCAGGGTTTAGTTTATTGACTACCCAATTATATTTTACAGGAGATACATCTATACCCACAGATGCAGCCGCTTCAATCACCTCAGGAACTTATGATGCAACTCATAGAATAATTCCTTTAACATTAAATTCTACCACTGGAAATATGGAAGGAACTTGGGATATTGTAATTAATGGGAACGGAGTAATTGTTGGGACAAATGACTTGCATATTGATAGAGGTATGATTTATAAAGTGTCTCCCAATCCATTTGTGAATAAGGTAACAATCCAATATGGAGTATTTAATAAAGCAAAAGTGAACGTATTGGTATATGATGTACAAGGAATGTTAGTTGCCAATTTGGAAGAGAAAACATTGGAAGCCGAAAAGTACGAAGCGGAATGGTCGCCAGCACCAGAATTACCAAATGGACATTATTTTATCGCATTAAAAATTAATGAAATACAGGTTCATTATCAAAAAGTAATTCTTCAGAGGTAGAATATAAAGTTCAAATAATGGATTGAATTAATAGAATAGATTATAAAGGTGCTAACTTTGAATGGATTTATTTTCAGTGCAATGACAAAGAAAGAAATTAGGAAAGAATATTTAGCTAAAAGAAAAGAGTTAAAGTCTCAGTTTGTAAAAATTGAAAGTTTAAAAATATCTGATATTCTTACTCAGAATTTTAAATTGGACAACAAAACAATTCATTGTTTTTTACCTATTGCTAAGAATAACGAAGTAGACACTTGGCTTATCATTGATAGAATGATGGAAAAAGGCAAGGTAGCTATTCCAAAAATTGAGTCAGGAAAATCTATGACTCATTATTATTTTGATAAAGACACTCAGCTAGAATTAAATAGTTTTGGAATTCTTGAGCCTAAGAATGCAAAACCATGTCTTGTAAATGAAATAGAAGTAGTTCTTATTCCTTTGTTAGCTTTTGATGAAAAAGGAAATAGAGTAGGGTATGGAGGTGGATTTTACGATAAATTCATTTCTGAATTACCGAAGGAAACACAATTGATCGGTTTATCTTTATTTGATCCTATGGATGAAATAAAAGATTTGAATACCTTTGATAAAAAAATGCAAGTTTGCATTACACCCAAAGAAATCTATTATTTTGACTAAAACAGCTACACCAATTACAGAACTGCCAATCATGGAGACTTTTTATACCGTTCAGGGAGAGGGGTTTTACAGTGGGAGAGCAGCATTTTTTATTCGTATAGCAGGTTGTGATGTAGGGTGTGTATGGTGTGACGTGAAAGAAAGTTGGAATAGAAATGACCACAAAATTTTCTTAGTTTCGGATTTAATAACTCAAGTAAAAGAATCGAATACAGATTTTGTAGTAATTACAGGAGGAGAGCCAGCTATGTATGATTTAACTTTTTTGACACAAGAATTACATAAATTAGGAGTTGAGATTGCCATAGAAACTTCTGGAGCTTACGAATTAATTGGAGATTTTGATTGGGTATGTTTGTCCCCAAAGAAATTCAAAAAACCACTAGATTCAGTCGTTTCAAAAGCACAAGAATTAAAAATTATCGTGTTCAACAAAAGTGATATAGAGTGGGCAGAATCCTATGCAAGTCAAGTTTCTGATGATTGCAATTTGTATTTACAAGCCGAATGGAGTAAAAAAGAAGCTAGCTACGAATTAATTCTAGATTACATAACCAAGAACACTCAATGGCGTATTTCTGTACAGACACACAAATATTTAGGGGTATTATAAAAAAAAGCCTCTTTTATCGAAATAAAAGAGGCTTTTGTGAATTAATTTTATTTTCTAAGAATTAGAAAGTAAAATTAATTCTAGTAAATACATACCTTCCTGTATATCCAAACTGTGAAGTTCTTCTAGAATATACAAATTGATTTCCAGAAGTAGAAGCGACTCTATTTTCATCTGGGTAAACATCTAATAAGTTATTAGATCCTACAGTAATTCTGAATTGATTAGAAAAGTCGTATCCTACTGATAAATCAGTAATTATTTTCCCACCATAGTAAGTCAAATCAGAGTTTCCGTTTGCATCAACATCTGCATGAGAATCTGGATCTGTTACTTCACCAAAATATACGTTTCTCAACATGAAACTCCATTTATTGTGCTTTATAATGTTAGTCAAGTTAACTTTTACTCTTGGCATAGCTTGTTCCAAAAATAGTTTTTGTCTTTCTCCAAAGAAAGTAGTTGCTTGGTCTTTCAATTGATCAGTAGTTTTTATATCTCCAACTTGCTCAGTTGATGAAAAAGTAGCTGAAAGATCATTTTTAAGTAATAAATCGTTTTTGAATAATTTATTGTGTGAGATTACAACATCAAGTCCTTTTGAACGAGTATCAATTGCATTTGCAAAAAATGCAGCTGTAGTTGCACCTGCTGCTGCAAAAATTGCTTGAAGCTCTGGGTCTGTACCTGCAGAAAAAGAACCAGTGTATACCACTCTGTCTTTTATGTCTATCTGGTATACATCTACTGTTAAGCTTAGGTTTAAATCAGGTATTTTCATTGTCATCCCTAAACTGTAATTGTTAGATGTTTCTTCTTTCAATTCTGGAATTCCTAATAAATCAGCAGCTCTACTGTTGTTTGCAAAAGTTCCTTTTTCTTGTACATTTCCGTTAGCATCAAAAATTGTACTACTTCTACTGAAGTATTTTTGATGAAGGGAAGGTGCTCTAAATCCAGTACTGTATGCACCTCTAATAGCAATATTTTTAGTAATCTTATACCTCGAAGCTATTTTTCCGTTCAATGTTTCTCCAAAATCAGAAAAACTTTCCAATCTCAATGCAGCATTCAGCACCCAAGATTTGGTTACATCTAATTCAGCATCTGCATAAGCAGCAATACTATTTCTATTTTTGTTTACTTCATTATTAGCCGTAAATCCCCCAAAAACTTGTGAACCTCCTCCTAAATTTGCTCCAGTAAAGTTATTTTTAACTTTCAAAGAATCGTGTGTAGCTGAAGTTACAATTTCTCCGTTCACATCATAACTAGCCCAAGAAGCTTCTTCTCCTTGTGTTATTTGGAAATTTTCTACTCTGTATTCTGTTCCAAAAGCTAAATTTAACCCTTCCTGTACTCCTTTGTAGAATTTACTAAAATCTAAGTTAGTCGTATTTTGAGAAAATGCGTTAGAACCTGCATCAAATTCTCTTTGTGTTGCTACTCCCATAGTTCCGTTACTCGAATTGTACACTGTATATCCAAAACTGTTTCTTCCGTATGTGTTAGAGAAATCAACATTCCAACCTTTCATTTCTCCTTTTATTCCAAAAGCAAAAGATTGATCATTTACATCAGAACCAATTTCTGGTAAGAATCCGTTAGGGAAAGCAACTGTGTTAGCTCTTCCATCACCTTGCGCAGGTCTTCTGTAAAACCCTGCAGCCAATCCTTGTCTGTAAGACATACCTCCAAAACCATATACTTCTGCTTTGTCATTAATAGGTAAAGACATATTAGCAAAGAATTTTCCTTCTCTCAATTGAGACTGCCCAACTCTAAATCTAAAATCTTTTCTTGTCAATCCTCTTGCAGCCAATTCATCTTCATCGGCATTTTCACCTAGCACGGTTCTAAAAGTTGTAACATCAGTAGAATTTGTAACATCCAATCCGGCAATAGTTGCTTTGTCTGCAGCAGATAAATAGCTTAAGCTTGCAGAAGCTGTTTGGTAATCTGCTAAAGTCATATCAGCAATATTCCCCCCTCCATCTGCAAAAACTCTTTCTGCCCCATGAAATCGATTAAAAATAGCTCCTGTGTAATCTTTTGCTCTCGAAGAAGGTTTTCTTACCCCAATGCTTCCAGTAAAGTTTACAAATCCACCTTTTTTACCAATGTCCATTCCGTAGTTTGCAGATAGATCAACTCTTTCTCCATCCATACCTCCTTCGTGGTCATTTCCATTTTTACTCACATTTGCTCCAGTATTAATAGCAAAATCAAGCTTATTCGTTCCTTCTTTAAGAACAATATTAATAACCCCGGCTATTGCATCCGATCCATATTGTGCGGCAGCTCCATCTCTCAGGACTTCTATTCTTGAAATTGCAGCAGTAGGGATAGAGTTCATATCAGTCCCTACACTTCCAGCACCCACAGTTCCATTTATATTAATAAGAGAAGAAGTATGTCTTCTTTTTCCATTAATAAGTACCAAAACTTGATCAGGACCTAAGTTTCTTAATGAGGCAGGATCAATATGATCTGTTCCATCAGCTACTGTTTGTGGTTGTGATGTAAATGAAGGCGCTACCATGTTCATTATATCATTTACCGAAGTTTGTGATCCTAATGCAGATAAATCTTTCATATCTAATATATCTACTGCAACTACACTCTCAGTAGATGTTCTGTTTGGGTTTCTTGTTCCAATAACCATAAACTCTTCCAAATTCATGTCTTTTGCTTCCAATTTTATGTCAATTGTAGTTCTCTTATTTACAGCAATTTTTTTTGTTTGATACCCTATGTAGCGCACAATTAAAGTATCATTTCCGGAGACTTTTATTTTATATTTTCCATCAAAATCTGTTGTTACTCCAGTATTTGTATTTCCTTTTACAAATACAGTTGATCCAAATATTGGTTCTCCATTCTTGTTATCCGTTACTTTTCCACTCACGGTTTGAGCATTTATTGCTCCAGCAATAAATATCGAGGTTGATAAAAGAGAAATTTTTCTCTTCATATTAAGTAGTTTTTTCTTCATTTTTTTTTGGTTTAGGTAATAGTTTTTTGTATTAATTATTCTATAATATAGCGATAATGTTTGGACTTGCGTTATTTCAAATTCTCTAAACGATTCATTTTTTGTCTAGATTGCTCTCTACTAATAGAAAATAAATTTCATTGGGTATGTTGTTTCTCTTTTTATGATGTAATTATTCTTTCGGTTAAAACTCAATATTTCACACGATTAAAAAGAATTATTTTTTTTATTTAATTATCCTGTAATACAGGAGAGTGTAATTAATTTGAGCTTATTTTGTGTGGTCTAGATGCCTTTTCTTTCTTGTAACGACAATCATATTCGTATTTCTGTCAATCAACAAGTTAATCGGTTATTCTACTCAACTAAAATGTAAAATAAGCTTTACAAGTTTAAAGATTCAAATTAGGAATTTCCTATTAAACAGGAAATCTAAACAATTTTCCATGCTCAACTGAATAAAGCCAAATTCCTTAAATGGAATGTTCCAAAACAACAACAAATAAGGATTTTTATTTTTGGTAAGTAAAGAAAAATATAAGTCCTCCCGCAAAAGTAAACCCTAGAACTATTCAACTTTTGAACCAAATATGGGCAGAAGGTTTGTTTAATATAACATTGAAAAAGGCTTCGTTATCATAGAAATAGATATAATTTGGAGTAATATAGGCGATAAGAATGATTCTTAAACCAATCATAAAAAACAGTCTTCGATATATTTTTGTTTTATCTCGTTGAATCGAATTTTTTCTTTTACAATTCCCGTCTAAATTGTATAGATAAAAGAAAATAAATTCCTTTTAGTCACAAAGTAGAAGAGTTAAGAAAAACAAGTTTTAAAAGAGTATCTCTAATGCCTTTATTTGGCTTTTCTGTTTGGAAAAAGACGTAATAATTGAGGACAATGCTCATCTCAACAAGTTAAAATGATAGAGTTTACTTATACAACTCTTCTCTTTGCTCTTTTATTTTGTCACTCTCAATGTATTCATCATAAGTCATCAATTTATCCAAATGACTTTTAGGTCCCAGTTCTACAATTCTAGTTGCAACCGATTGCACCACTTCATGATCATGTGAAGTAAATAAGATAGTTCCTTTAAAATCTTTCATTGAGTTGTTCAAAGCTTGAATCGATTCCAAATCTAGGTGATTGGTTGGTTCGTCCATTATCAATACGTTTCCAGAAAGTAACATCATTCTAGATAACATACACCTTACTTTTTCTCCTCCAGAAAGCACGTCACTTTTCTTGAATACTTCTTCACCCGTAAACAGCATTTTACCTAAAAACCCACGGATAAAGACTTCGTCTTTTTCTTCAGAATAATTTCTTAGCCAGTCTACCAAGTTGTCATTTCCATTAAAATAACTTGCATTGTCGTTTGGTAAATAACTTGGAGTAATAGTTTGTCCCCATTTTATTTCTCCTTTGTCTGCTTGTACTTCATCAATCAATGTTTTGAATAGCGCAGAAATTGCATTGCTATTTTTACCTACGAAAGCAATTTTATCTCCTGGAGCCACATTAATATGAAAATCTTTGAATAATCCTTTTTTAGATAAATATTCTACTTCTAATACTTTGTCTCCTGCTTCTCTCACTTGGTCAAAGATTATGGCAGGATATCTTCTACTAGAAGGTTTTATTTCGTCTACATTTATTTTATCCAATAATTTTCTTCTACTCGTAGCTTGTTTCGATTTAGAAGCATTGGCACTAAACCTAGATATAAAATCTTGTAGTTCTTTCTTTTTTTCTGAAGCTTTTTTGTTTTGGTTGGCTCTTTGCCTGGTAGCTAATTGACTACTTTCATACCAAAAAGTATAGTTCCCAGAGAATAAATTTAATTTACTGTAGTCAATATCTGCAATGTGCGTACAAACCGTATCTAAAAAGTGTCTATCGTGAGAAACTACAATTACCGTATTTTTAAATTCCAATAAGAAATCTTCTAACCAAGATACAGTCGCAATGTCCAAATCATTGGTAGGCTCATCCAAAATTAAGATATCTGGATTTCCAAAAAGTGCTTGAGCCAAAAGAACTCTCACTTTTTCACTCCCACTCAAATCTTTCATTACAGAATAATGTCTGTCTTCAGGAATATTTATCCCACTTAGTAGAGAAGCAGCTTCAGGTTCGGCATTCCATCCGTCCATCTCTGCAAATTCTCCTTCCAGTTCCGCAACTTCTAATCCATCCTTTTCACTAAAATCTGGTCTAGCATAAATTTCTTCTTTGTCCTTCATGTTTTTCCACAATTTGGTGTGTCCCATAAGAACAGTATCCAAAATTGTAATCTCGTCATACTCGTGGTGACTTTGTTTCAGTACAGCCATTCTTTTTCCAGAATCAATAGAAACACGGCCACTAGTAGCTTGAATTTCGTCAGATAATATTTTAAGGAAAGTAGATTTACCCGCTCCATTTGCTCCAATAACTCCGTAGCAGTTACCTTGCGTAAATTTCACGTTTACTTCGTCAAATAAAACTCTTTTGCCGTATTGTAAGGATAAATTTTCTGTAGAAATCATAGAATTGTGTTGTATTAGAGTGCAAAGGTACGGTTTTATTGGAATTATAGAATTTTAGACGAAGAGAATTTTAGATTTTATAAGATAGATTAATCGATTCAAGAATAAAACATAATCTATCGGGTAAATCTCATAATCTTAAATAAAAATCTTACTTTTGAAAAAAAACAAGAATCATGGCTTTAAAATGTGGAATTGTTGGGTTACCCAATGTAGGAAAATCAACTTTATTTAACTGTTTGTCTAATGCGAAAGCACAATCGGCAAACTTTCCTTTTTGTACCATAGAACCAAACTTAGGAACTATTTCTGTTCCAGATAATAGATTGAACGAGCTAGAAAAATTGGTAAACCCCGAAAGAGTGTTGCCAACTACTATCGAAATCGTAGATATTGCAGGATTGGTAAAAGGAGCAAGTAAAGGAGAGGGATTGGGAAATAAATTCTTAGCAAATATTCGTGAAACAGATGCAATTATCCATGTTTTAAGATGTTTTGATGACGATAACATTATTCATGTAGATGGAAGTGTGGATCCAGTGAGAGATAAAGAAATCATTGATATTGAGTTGCAATTGAAAGATTTGGAAGCAGTAGAGGGTAAAATAAAATCGTTGGGTAAAGCTGCAGCTTCTGGAGATAAATTAGCTGTGAGACAACACGATATTTTGACTCAGCTGAAAGATAAATTAGAAGCAGGAAAATCAGGTAGAGAAGTAGAATTGGAGGCTGAAGAAGATGTGAAGTTCTTGAAAGATTTACATTTATTGACTACAAAACCAGTGATGTATTTGTGTAACGTAGATGAGGGTTCTGTTGCTGATGGAAATAAGTACGTAGAGCAAGTAAGAGAAGCTGTAAAAGCAGAAAATGCAGAAGTTTTATTTTTAGGTGCAGCAATTGAAGCTGATATCAATGAATTAGAATCTTTTGAAGACCGTCAAGAATTTCTTGGAGACATGGGATTGAAAGAGCCAGGAGTAAATAAATTGATTACAAGTGCCTATAAACTACTAAACTTGAGCACTTATTTTACTGCAGGAGTAAAAGAAGTAAGAGCCTGGACAATTACGAAAGGAATGACTGCACCTCAGGCTGCAGGAGTTATTCATACTGATTTCGAAAAAGGATTCATTAGAGCAGAAGTCATAAAATACAAAGATTTTATTGAGTTTGAATCTGAAGCGAAAGTAAAAGATGCTGGTAAACTTGGAGTAGAAGGGAAGGAATACATTGTAGAAGATGGAGATGTGATGCATTTCAGATTCAATGTTTAAATTTTCAAATAGTTCGATGAAGGTTACTTCAATTTATTATTCCTAAGTTTTGGGTTAATAACGAAGGGTTGTCGTTTTTTTTCTTACCTTATTTAAAATCTTTATTCAATGAGTAAATTCGACCATTTTTTTTATGATTATTTTATATCAATAGGATCTAGCTCCTCATTTTCTAAGTATATGAATGTGTTGATTTTGTTGCTGGTTGTTGTTGGATTTATTTTGATAATTGATTACATTATTAAAATAATTATCAGAAAAATATCGACAAGGATTGCTAGTGGGACTAAAACCCAATTTGATGATATACTAATAACAAATAAGTTGCCAAGAAACATAGCTCATGTTCCTGCAATTGCTTTATTCCATTACTACGTTCCTCATATTTTTGTAGATTTTACGGATATCAAAGGAGTTGCCATAAAGATTGTAGAGGTTTTAGGTATTGTTCTTACTCTGTACATTGTGCGTAGTATTTTAAATTCGATAAAAGATTATTTAAAGTCGAAACCACAATTTAGAGATAAACCGATAGATAGTTACATTCAAGTATTTATGATATTTGCTTGGTTTACAGGGTTTATGTATTCGTTTACTATTCTTGCAGATATGGAGGTTTGGAAATTTTTATCCGCAATGGGGGCAGTTTCTGCTGTAATCATTTTAGTGTTTAAAGATACAATCTTGGGCTTTGTGGCAAGTATTCAAGTCTCTATCAATGACATGGTTCGAATAGGAGATTGGATTACATTCGAAAAATATGGAGCAGATGGAGATGTAGTAGAAATAAATTTGGCTACGGTAAAAGTGCAGAATTTCGACAATACAATTACAACCATACCTACTTATGCTTTAATCTCCGATAGTTTTAAAAACTGGAGAGGAATGATAGATTCGCCAGGAAGAAGAATAAAAAGAGCTATTTACATTCGTCAAGACACGGTGAAACATCTTACAAGTGATGATATTGAAAGGTTAAAAGGGATTGATTTTTTGGCCAGTTATTTAACTCAGAAACAAACTGAGCTAGAAGAATTTAATGGGAGAAATGTTGTAAATAAAGAAGTGATTCTGAACGGAAGAAACCTCACAAATATGGGGGTTTTTAGGAAGTATATAGAGTTGTATTTGGAACAACATACGGCAGTAAATAAAAACTTATTATTTATGGCTAGGCAACTACAGCCTACAAATAATGGAATTCCTTTAGAAATTTATGCTTTTAGTGGAGATAAGAATTGGGAAAATTACGAACACATTCAAGCTGATATATTTGATCATTTATTAGCTTCCATTCAGTATTTTGATTTGGAAGTGTTTGAATCTCCAAATAGTAAAAGTTTTAAGTGATGCAATTCATCTCTTAACGGATATGAAAAAATCCAGTTAATTTAGAATTATCTGATAGTCTAACATAAAAATTAAAATTACCCTTTGTCGAGGAGGATATTTAAAAAATAGTTTGTATTAGTAGCAATAGATTAATATTAATTAGGTTTAAAGAATATGTTTAAGCAATTATTTATTTTTATCGCACTAGCTATTTTTTGTTTATCTCTTAAAACAGATAATATTCCTAAAAGTACGTTATCCAAAAAAGTGGCAAAAAAGCTCACTCCAATTCTAAAGAAAGAGTTTAAATCTAACGGTTTTAAATGGGGAGAAGAACTGTATTTTAGAGTATTTAAAAAAGAGAAAAAATTTGAGGTTTGGATTAAAAAAGGAAATAAATTTTCATTATTCAAAACGTATGATGTTTGTTATTTTTCTGGTGGATTGGGGACTAAAACAAAACAAGGAGACGGGAAAAGCCCAGAAGGATTTTACTTTGTAAAACCAGCTCAATTAAATCCATATAGCAGTTATCATTTGGCTTTTAATATTGGTTACCCCAATTCATATGAAAGATAAAAAGGCTACACAGGTTCGGCATTAATGGTGCATGGAGAATGTGTTTCTATAGGCTGTTACGCAATGGGAAACGAGAACATAGAAGAAATATATACTCTGTTGCAATCAGCTTTAGAGCACAATCAACCTTTTGTGAGAATACACATTTTTCCTTTTAAGTTTACGTCTAAAATAATGAACAGTGCTAAAGTGAAAGCATTAAACACTTACTCTTTTTGGAAAAACCTAAACGAAGGGTATTCATTTTTCCAGAACAAAAAAATCCCCCCAAACGTGAACGTGAAAGGAGGGAAATATGTGTTTGATTAAAGTTTATAGAATAAACCAATTTCACCAGTAAGCCCCAATTCTTTAAAATTGTTTCTTGCTCCGTAACCAGTCATTAAATCAAATAAAACGTTCTCTCCAATAAAAAATTCAAATCCTAAACCAATTCCATTATTGAATCTATCGTTATTAATAGTTGATGTTGAAGGAGTTCCTGGAGGGTAAGGATAGTTTGTACGTGTTTCCCTATCTACTATGTAATGATTTGCTTGGTACACAAAAAAGTTAAGTTTATCACCTTCTTTTATTCGGTAAATAAAAGTTAATCCAGTGCTTATAAGAGTCATGTTGTCATCCTTTAAAGGAGCAAAAGCCAATTGAAACGTAATTTTGTTTGGTGTGTATTGGTACGAAAGTCCATAACCAGTAGAAAAACCTGCTGCCAATCCCACGGCATGCTTGGATTTGTTTTTGTACTCTTCTTTAGCTTTGTTATTCTCCTCATATTGTGAAAAAGAATTAGTTGTAAATGCCAATATAGCGAAAGTTAGAAGTGTTAATTTAATTGTTTTCATAACCTCAGTTTAGTACAAGTTAGTATATTTCTTTGGATTTGCTTCATTCATTATTTCGTAAATAGCTTCAAAAATTGTTTCGGAATTTGGTTTAGAAAAATAATCTCCGTCACTTCCGTAAGCTGGTCTGTGAGGCTGTGAGGCGAGAGTAATTGGTTTAGAATCTAAATATTGATAAGCTTCTTGTTCTACCAAGACTTTGTCGAGCATATAAGCAGTTGCTCCTCCAGGCACATCTTCATCTATAAAGATGACTCTATTTGTTTTTTTGATAGACTCCACAATTGAATGTTTCACATCAAAAGGCAATAAAGTTTGTACGTCTATTAATTCAACAGAAATATCCTCTTCTGCAAGTTGTTTGGCAACTTCTGTACATATATTAAAAGTAGAACCATAAGAGACTAACGTAATGTCTGTTCCTTCTCTAGTCACTTCAGGAATTCCTAAGGGTATTCTGTATTCTGCCAAGTTGGTAGGAAGTTTTTCTTTACTTCTGTATCCGTTTAGGCATTCTATTACCAAAGCAGGGTCATCACTTTCTAATAATGTATTGTAAAATCCTGCAGCAATGGTCATGTTTCTAGGGACACATACGTGAATTCCTCTCAATGAATTGATAATCATTCCCATTGGTGATCCTGAGTGCCAAACCCCTTCCAATCTGTGCCCTCTTGTTCTTATAATTAAAGGTGCTTTTTGTGTTCCTTTTGTTCTGTATTGTAACGTAGCCAAATCATCACTTAAGATTTGAATTCCGTACAATAAATAATCTAAATATTGTATTTCGGCAATTGGTCGCAATCCTCTCATTGCCATTCCAATTCCTTGTCCAATGATTGTAGCTTCTCTAATTCCAGTATCCGAAACACGACTTTCGCCATATTTCTCTTGCATACCTTCCATACTTTGGTTCACTCCACCAATTTTTCCTGTGTCTTCCCCAAAAGTGAAAATCAAAGGATTTTTTTCAAATTGTTTGTCAAAAGTATCTCTCAAGATAATTCTTCCATCCACCATTTCATCTCCGTCATAAGTAGGAGCGATTGGCGTAATATTCAATGCGCTTTTATCGCCAGAAGCTTCTAGATAAGAACTATACCTTTCGTAGTTTTCTTTTGTGCTTTGAGCAATCCAAGCTTTTAACTCCTCTTTATTCTCACAGTTTTCATCTCTTATTATACGGAGGGTTTTCTTTGCAGCCGATACTATTTCTTTTCTGCTAGGTTCTGTACTTGCCTTTAGTTCATTTATTAATTTCTCAATAAATACTTTGTTGGAACTACTTGCAGCAATTTTTGACAATAAGTCAACCATAGTTTTTTGCTCCGTCAAATAAGGAGTAAGGAAGTTGCTCCAAGCTTCTTTTTTAGCATCACGCACTATTTTCTTAGCTTCTTGGTCAATTTTATTCAATTCCTCTTCGGTAGCCAATTCTTTTTTGTATTCCTTTTTATAATCAAGAATCCATTTACGGAATTGAGTTATTCCATCATATTCTACTTCCCATTGCAATCTCTCTTCCGATTTGTATCTTTCGTGAGATCCAGAAGTAGAGTGACCTTGTGGTTGTGTAACTTCTTCTACATGAACCAAAGCAGGAACTTGATGTTCTCTTGCGTAAGCCACAGCTTCTTGGTAAGTTCTACACAATCCTGGGTAATCCCACCCTTTTACATTGTATATTTTGAATCCAGCTTTATCTTCAGTTTGTTCTAATCCAGCAAGTAATTCAGAAATGTTTTCTTTCGTAGTTTGGTATTTTTTTGGAACAGAAATTCCGTGTCCATCATCCCAAATACTCATTACCATTGGAACTTGCAGTACTCCGGCAGCATTCATCGTTTCAAAAAATAATCCTTCACTTGTACTGGCATCCCCAATTGTACCAAAAGCAACTTCATTTCCATTGATAGAAAAATCGGTAAATTCTTTTAGATTTTCGTTTTCACGGAATTTTTTTGAAGCCAAAGCCAATCCCAATAATCTTGGCATTTGTCCAGCTGTTGGAGAAATATCGGCAGATGAATTTTTTTGTTCGGTAAGCTTTTTCCAGCTTCCATCAGGATTAAGATTCTGAGTAGAAAAATGTCCTCCCATTTGTCTTCCTGCAGAGAACGGTTCGTTTTGTTGGTTGGTATCTGCGTATAATCCTGCAAAGAAATTAGTAGGTTCCATTTGCCCAATCGCCATCATTAGCGTTTGGTCACGGTAATAACCAGATCTAAAATCTCCGTTTTTAAATTGTTTTGCTAAAGCTATTTGTGGTAATTCTTTTCCATCTCCAAAAATTCCAAATTTTGCTTTCCCAGTCAATACTTCTCTTCTCCCAAGTAAAGAAAGTTCTCTACTTATTTTTGCAAGTCTGTAATCTTCAATTATTTCATTTTTGAATTCTTCAAAAGAGATATCTGTTTTATTTGTTGCTTTAGCTGTTTCCATTCAATCTTTTCTATCTGTTTTTCTCCCTATTGGATTATTGCAAATATACTAAAAAAGGAAATAGAGAACAAGGCGAAAATATGAACAATAAACGGACAGATTAGTCGTCAAATTCATTGATTAAAATGGTAGAATCATTGTCTGGAAGGTATGAGTTGCTTTAATCTCTAATCGAAGAATAGGAGTGACAAATGAATTTAAGAAATCAAATTAGCTAATTGTTTTCCAATTTGGTTTCCAATTGCAACTCCCATTCCTCCTAGTCTCACGCCATAGTGAATTCGGTTATCAAAAGAAGAAATAAGTGGATTTTTTTGATTTCCTACTCCCATTATGCCACTCCATCTGTGATCAATTTCATAGGGAGTATTAGGTAGAATAATAATATTGAGAATTTCTTCTAATTTGGTTTGAATGAGTTCCGTTTGTCCAAATTGTGTTGTTTCTTCCCCTTCAAAGTCTAAATTTCTTCCTCCACCCAGTAGAATTCTATCGTCAATATTTCTAAAATAATAGTAGCCTTGTTCGATATGAAAAGTTCCTTTTATTTTTAATTCAGGAATAGGTTTAGTGATTAATACTTGTGCTCTGGCAGGTTTTACTTTATCAATTCCCAAATCTAAAGAAAATCCATTGGTTGCAATAAATAATTGACTGGTTTTAAAATCAATTTTATCTGTTTTTACCAAAACTTTTTCCCCTATATTTTCAAAACCTGTAACAGAAATAGAATTAACCACCTTAATGTTATTCTTGTAAGCTAATCGAAGTAATTGCTCCATCATTTTACCTGTATTCAATTGGCCTTCATACTTATTGAAAATTACTTTCGGCAATATATTTCCGAATCTAAAAGGGTTTTTCTTTGTTTCAAACACAGAGTCATTGAAATCAGGCTGAAGTAATTTATTCAATCTCGGAATACTTTCCAAACACTCTTCTTGAGAGCTTTTTTGATTATTAGAAAACAACTCAAATCCACCCCAAGGATTAAAATCCATATTTTTATCGCCAATTAATTTCCTCAAACTATGAAGCCCATCTAATCTTTGTTTTACCAACTTTACCACTTCTTCTTCAGAGTTATTGGATAAATCATCTAGTAATTCGGAAACACTTCCAAAACATGCAAATCCTGCATTTTTTGAACTGGCACCTTGCGGTAAAATTCCTTTTTCAACAATCAAAATAGAAGCTTTTGGGTGCTTTTCTCTTAATTGTAAGGCACAACTTAGTCCTACAATTCCACTGCCAATAACAGTAAAGTCTATATTCGAAAACCAAGTTTGATGCTCCCAATAACTAAATTCCATTTTTTAATTTTATAAGATAAAGCTACTTAAATATGATGTATTTTTCCGTACTTTTAACTTATGAATTTTATCAAAACAAAACTCGGCATATTAGGAGGAGGTCAACTAGGTAGAATGTTTATTCAATCTGCAATGAGCTACGGAACTCCCATTCATATTTTGGATCCAAACCCAAATTGTCCTGCGGCAAATTTGTGCGATTCTTTTACTCAAGGTAGTTTCAATGATTATGATACAGTTTTTGATTTTGGTTCGGGAATGGATGTATTGACTATAGAGATTGAAAATGTAAATACTGAAGCACTTTTTCAATTGGAAAGGGAAGGGGTGAAGGTTTTTCCTCAACCTCACATCATAAAACTGATAAAGGATAAAGGAGTTCAGAAACAATTTTACAAGGATAACAATATTCCTACAGCCGATTTTGAGTTGTGCGACTCTTTGGAAGAAGTAGAACAAAAAGCTACGTTTCCTATTGTACAAAAAATGAGGAAAGGAGGTTATGATGGAAAAGGAGTGCAAATATTAAAATCGCCAGAAGATTTGGAAGATGCATTTGATGTTCCTTCTTTGTTGGAGGAAAAGATTGATTTTGTAAAAGAAGTCTCTGTGATTGTAGCAAGAAACGAGAAAGGAGAAATTCGTTCTTACCCAACTTGCGAGCAAGAATTTAATCCTGAAGCAAACTTGGTAGAGTTTTTATTTTCACCTGCAAAAATTAGCCAAGAAACAGAAAAACAAGCTCAAGGAATTGCAAAAACTATCATTGAAAAATTAAAAATGGTCGGTTTATTAGCAGTTGAATTTTTTGTGTTAGAAGATGGTTCTTTGATTGTAAATGAAATGGCTCCAAGAACTCACAACAGTGGACACCATACAATGGAATGTAATTACACGTCACAATTTGAACAACATTATCGTTCGGTTATGAATTTTCCTTTGGGAAGTACAGAAATAATTCAGCCAGGAGTGATGATAAACTTACTAGGGGATAAAAATCATACAGGTACTCCAGTATATGAAGGAATAAATGAAGTAATTAAACAACAAGGGGTTTACGTACACTTATACGGAAAAACAGAAACAAAACCTTTCCGTAAAATGGGACACATAACTGTCGTAAATCCAGATTTGGATAAAGCTATTGCTAATGCTAGAGAGGTAGCGAAAAGTGTTAAGGTAGTTGCCTAATTATTAAACTTTCTTAGCCTTAAGTTTTTATTGATTTTTCATTTCATTTAAAAATAAATTTTCCGCAATGTTTTTTTTTGTTTATATTTAAAAAAAAGCAATGAACCATGAAAGTATTTTACACTATTTTAATTTTGATATTTGGGTTGGGTATTACTAATTCATATTCTCAAGTTTTAAGTGACTCTAATAAAACTGAAAAAAAGTATTATTTGGTTGTAAAAAATGATGGTAGTGAATATTACGGTTATATTATAAAAGATGATGGCCGAGAAATATTATTACAGACAAAGAATATTGGTAAAATTTTCATTAATAAATCGGATATACAAGAATTAAGAGAAGTTGAGGAATCTAAGAAAGGAAATAATTCAAATCTCGAAGAATATAATGATTTAAGAGAAAATGGACCTTTTACAACTAGGTATTATTTTACTACAAATGCTTTACCCATAAAAAAGAAAGAGAATTACGCACTGATTCACCTTTATGGTCCAGAAGTTCATTTTGCAGTTAGTGATAATTTATCTATTGGTGTAATGACTACATGGATTGCTAGTCCAATAGCTTTAGCAGTAAAATATTCTTTCACAAATCCTAACCCTGATTCAGATATTAATTTTGCAATTGGAGGTATTGTTGGTTCGGGTGGATATTTAGCTCCTCAAGCATATGGAGGATTGTATTTTGCTACGGTTACTAAGGGAGATAGAAGTTCAAATGTTAGTTTTTCTGCTGGATTTGCTCATGTTAACCTAGGTGCAAATAATTCTAATGGCACTTCTTATTCAAAATATAATTATCAAACTTATGATGAGACACAGAATAATTATGTGCAGCCTGGTTATTACCCTACAAATGAAGATGTAATTAGAACTAAAAACACTAGCAATAATGGCTCCATTGTAGTAGGTATTTCAGGGATTAAAGCTGTTGGAAAAAAAGCAAGTTTTATTTTCGATTCCATGATTTTTTTTACAAAAAGAAATCAAATAGAATATAATAAAGAAGTAAGTGTTAATTTTACTCAAACTTGGGATACATCATTACCAACTAATGCTAACTTTAATGTTCTTGAAGGAAGTTATGTTGAAGGTTATAAGCCAACAATTATATTGATGCCTGGTATGAGGTTTAATACAGGGTATGGAAAAGCAATCCAAATAGTATTGTCTGGTGCTATATTCGAAAGAACAGAATATGGTAGTAGGGGTTATGTTGGAATTCCAATTCCACAAGTATCTTGGTTAAGAGCTTTCTAATTTTAAAACTAAATAAGAAAAAATGGTGTAAATAATATTACCCCAACTTTTTCTTAATCTCATTCAATTTCATCAAAGCTTCCACAGGAGTAAGTGTGTTGATGTCTATATTGGCAATATCATCACGGATATCTTCCAATATTGGATCATCTAAATTGAAAAAACTCAATTGTAATTCTTCGTCTTTTGAGTTCAAAGCTTTCTTTGTTTCTTGATTGCTGTCACCCCCTCTTTTCTCTAGCTTGGTAAGAATCTCTTCTGCTTTACGTATAACAAAACCTGGTATTCCAGCCATTTTTGCAACGTGAATTCCAAAACTGTGATTACTTCCTCCTTTCACCAATTTTCGCATAAACAAGATTTTTTTATCAATCTCTTTTACCGAAACGTTATAGTTTTTTATCCTTGGAAACTGCTTGTGCATTTCGTTCAGTTCATGATAATGCGTAGCAAACAAAGTCTTCGCTTTTTTCTGTGGGTATTCGTGAATGTATTCAGTAATACTCCAAGCGATAGAAATCCCATCATACGTACTCGTTCCTCTTCCAATTTCATCTAACAAAATCAAACTACGATCCGAAATATTATTCAAAATACTAGCCGTTTCGTTCATCTCTACCATAAATGTAGATTCTCCAGAAGAGATATTATCAGATGCGCCAACCCGGGTAAATATTTTGTCTACAAACCCCATTGTAACTGATTCGGCAGGAACAAAGCTTCCCATTTGCGCCATTAATACAATCAAAGCAGTTTGTCTTAATATTGCCGATTTTCCAGACATGTTAGGTCCAGTAATCATAATTATTTGTTGGTCTACTTCATCCAAATACACATCATTAGGAATATAACTTTCTCCTACTTCTAGGCAGTTTTCTATCACAGGATGACGCCCGTTTTTAATGTCTAGTTTGAAAGAATCATTGACTATGGGTTTGCAATATTTATCAGAAATGGCAAGCGTAGCAAACGAAGACAAACAATCTATTTGTGCCACCAAATGAGCGTTATGCTGAATTGGAACCGTAAAATCTGCTAATTCTAGGACTAGATTTTGAAAAATAGAAGTTTCAAGAGTTAATATTTTCTCTTCGGCTCCCAATATTTTTGATTCGTACTCTTTTAATTCTTCCGTAATGTAACGCTCTGCATTTACTAAAGTTTGTTTACGAATCCATTCTTCGGGTACTTTATCTTTGTGTGTGTTACGCACTTCAATGTAGTATCCAAAAACGTTATTAAATGCAATTTTAAGCGAAGTAATTCCTGTGCGTTCACTTTCTCTTTGTTGCATTTGAAGAAGGTAATCTTTTCCAGAGAAAGCAATCTTTCTTAACTCATCTAATTCTTGGTTTATTCCTTTTTTGATGATGTTTCCTTTGTTCAATAACACAGGAGCATCATCTTGTAATTCGGCTTCAATTTTTGCTCTTAGCGAATCGCAAGTGTTAATTTGTTCCCCAATTAATTGTAACGGCTTTATCTTCGATTTAGAAGTTTGTTCTTTAATTGGAACTAAAACATCAAGCGAATTTTTCAATTGATTCACTTCTCTTGGAGAAATCTTACCAATAGAAACTTTAGAAACCAAACGCTCCAAGTCACTTACTTGACTAATGTTGTTTGTCAATTCAAATAACAACTCGTTATTATTAACCAATCCTTCTACTGCATCATGCCGTTTGGCAATGGTTACTGTGTTTTTTAAAGGCAACAACATCCATCTTTTCATCAATCTTCCTCCCATAGGAGAAACAGTTTTGTCAATGATGTCAATCAAGGTTGTTGCATCTTGATTGTTAGAGGATATTAATTCTAGGTTACGAATCGTAAATCGATCCAACCACACGTAATTATCTTCCTCAATTCTTGAAAGAGTAGAAATATGCCTAGACTCGTTATGATGCGTTTCTGACAAATAATGCAAAGCTGCACCAGCCGCAATGGTTGCTACTTTTAAATCCTCGACTCCAAATCCTTTTAAGGTTTTGGTTTTAAATTGTTTTAATAATAATTCATTCGTAAAATCGGGAGTAAATACCCAATCGTCTAATTGGAAAAAGTAAAACTTGTTCCCAAATAAGGCATTGAATTTCTTTTGGTTTCCTTTTTGAAATAGGACTTCGGTAGGTTTTAAACTTTGTAGTAATTTATCTATATATTCTGCAGAGCCTTCTGCCACCAAAAATTCGCCTGTAGAGATATCCAAAAAAGAAACTCCTACTTTATGTTTGGTAAAATGAACAGCAGCTAACCAATTATTTTCTTTCTGTTCCAGCACATTGTCATTGAAAGTAACTCCTGGCGTAACCAACTCTGTAACACCACGTTTCACAATGGTTTTGGTCATTTTTGGATCTTCCAATTGGTCGCAAATTGCAACTCGGTATCCAGCTCTTACTAGTTTAGGCAAGTAAGTATTCAGTGAATGATGAGGGAATCCAGCCAACTCAATGTGAGATGCTTTTCCATTTTTTCTTTTGGTCAATACTATTCCTAGAACTTGCGAAGCAATAACGGCATCTTGCTTAAAAGTTTCATAAAAATCACCCACACGAAATAGTAACAGGGCATCAGGATGCTTTGTTTTTATGCCATTGTATTGCTTCATTAAAGGGGTTTCTCTCTCTGCTTCTTTTGCTTTGGCTGCCATTTAGTTGTTGTTATTACAAGTCTTAAAAGTACAAATTTATACTTCCGTGAAATAATTAATAGACCCTATGTTTTTAACTATTTTGTCGTAATTGTTAATAAATAGAAAGCTTTTTTTAGTCATTTTGAATTTGTCTTCATTGTCATCCTGAATTTATTTCAAGATCTCGCAGAGCCTATTTCACGAGCCTATTAAATAGCAAAATTCCAATCAATAGAGATGCTGAAACAAGTTGAGCATGACACGTGTTAGTTTGGAACAAGAATAAAAAATAGTTCTTATTCCTTTGAAAAAAAACACAAAAAAAGGAGACTCAACTGAGTCTCCTTTTTAAATATATATGTTTGCGTTATTTCGCTTCTTCCGTTTCCACTTTTCTCGGGAAAATATTGTTACTTCTATTCATGTCAGATAATCTCAAACTAGGATCAATTTCTATTTTTTCTATGTTTTCCATTTTTTCATCAATACACAATGTAAAACTCGGATTTGTCCAAGGCCAATCTTCAGATGTTACTGTGTAGTTTTTATTACTAAAAGATTTTGTTTTTGCTCCTCTCATGATAGTTAAAGGAATGTTATAAGCTCTAGTTTTTCCATTTTTTAAAGTGACTACTAAATCTAAGGGCATTGGCATATCTCCAATTTTTTGTAAATGAATTCGAGTTGTCTTTTTATCGCATTCAGAAATGCTGTCAATTCCATAATCAATAAAGTTTGTTGTTCCAATAAACTGCTCCAAATACCAATCCAATTCTATTCCCGAAGCTTGTTCCATCACTTTTTTAAAGTCGGAAGGAGTAGGGTGCTTAAACCTCCATTGGTTGTAATATTCTTTCATCCCTACCATGAAATCTTCTCTTCCAATAATGTAAGATAATTGATCTAGAAACACTTCTCCTTTGCTGTACACAGAGATTCCGTAAGTCATGTTTAGTTTGTAATGATCGGCATGTGTTGTAAGTGGTTCTTGTAAATCTTTTTTCACCAAATATTGGTAATTTCTGTGAGAACCTAAATGAGAATTTACTTTTTCGTTTCCATAAATAAAATCCATTGCTTCGTGCTGAACATAAGAAGTAAAACCTTCGTCCATCCAAGGGTATTTAGATTCATCTGTCGCCATCATTCCTTGGTACCAACTGTGTAAACTTTCGTGAACAATTACACTAACTAATCCTCCAAAAGAACCGTGAGCAGTAATTAAGGTCGCCATTGGATATTCCATTCCGCCATCTCCTCCTTGAATTATTGAGTAATCTGAATATGGATATTCACCATAATTTTTGTTTACGTATTCAAAAGTTTCTACAGCATAATCTTGGCATTTTTCCCAGTTCTCTACCAAAGTATCTGTTTGATAAAAGAAATGCATTTTTGTTCCATTATTCAATGTTTTAATGTCGTGCTTGTAGTCTGGATCTGCAGCCCAAGCAAAATCATGCACGTTTTTTGCAACAAAGTGCCAAGATAATTTTCCTGATTTATCCACTTTAGGTTCTGCCTCAACATTGCTATATCCTTTTCCAATATCTAAAGGGTTTTGTAAAACTCCTGTTCCACCAATGGTGTATTTTTCATTCATATGAATTGTCATATCAAAATCTCCCCAAACTCCGTGAAACTCTCTTCCGACATAAGGGTTTGCATGCCACCCTTCTCTATCGTATTCACTCATTTTTGGATACCATTGCGTCATAGAATAATCAACTCCTTCTTTGCTATTTCTTCCACTTCTTCTTATTTGAATTGGAACTTGTGCTTCAAAATTCATGTCGAAGGTGACAGATTCACCTGGTTTTATCGTTTTCTTTAATTCTACTTCTAAAATAGTTCCCACAATTGTGTAGTTAACTTTTCTTCCGTTCATTTTTAATGAATTGATTTTTTGATACCCCATCTCTTCAGGCTTCAGTTTAGAGATTCTATCTCCCACTCTAGAATCTGGATCTTTTATTGTTCTAGAACGAACATCCATCATGCTCTCTGGCTGAAAAGCATTGAAGTATAAGTGATAAAAAACTTTGTCCAATTCATCTGGTGAATTGTTGGTGTATACGAGTGTTTGGGTTCCTTTGAATTGATGTTTTGTGTCATCAAAATCAATATCCATGGTGTAAGATACTTTTTGTTGCCAATAAGATTGTCCCATTGCAAAATTAGCAAGGAAAATAGTAAGGATTAGAATGTGTTTTTTCATAGTTATTGCATTTTTTTCTACTGCCAAATTACCAAAAAAATAGTTCAAAAAAGAATTATATTATTCAATATTCCAATCAAATAAATTATTAACTTTGGTAAAATCAAAATTAAATCAATGAAACACCTTAAAGTAGGAGACAAAGCACCAGATTTTAATACGACAGACCAAAATGGGGAAGCTATTTCTTTTGGTGATTTTGCTGGAAGTAAGTTGGTTATATACTTTTATCCAAAAGATAGCACTCCGGGATGTACCACACAAGCTTGTAACTTGAGAGATAATTATGAAATGCTACTTTCCAAAGGATATAAAGTTTTGGGGGTAAGTGCAGATTCGACTAAATCTCACCTAAAATTTATAGAAAAGCATGAATTGCCTTTTCCATTATTAATGGACGAAGACAAGAAAATAATAAACGATTTTGGTGTTTGGGGAGAAAAGAAATTCATGGGGAAAATTTATGACGGAATACATAGAACTACTTTTGTGATTGATGAAAAAGGAGTGATTGAAGAGATTATTGAAAAAGTGAAGACAAAAGAACATACGGCTCAAATATTGGGAGAGTTGTAAGACTTTTTTAGAAAATAGAATGAATTGAGCAATGAATACATTTCGACTCCGCTCAATGTGACTTATATAGTCCGTCTGAGCGGAGTCGAAGACTAACACGAGTTAAACAAAATTAGAGAACTAAAAATATAAAAAATGGCTAAAGCAAAAGAAGTAAATAGTGATAAATTGAAAGCTCTTCAAGCAACAATGGAGAGAATGGAAAAACAATACGGAAAAGGTGCCGTAATGAAAATGGGAGATAGACCAGTTGTGGATGTAGAAGTCATTCCTTCAGGATCATTAACTTTAGATTTAGCTTTGGGTGTAAAAGGATATCCAAAAGGAAGAGTTGTAGAAATATATGGTCCAGAATCATCAGGGAAAACAACTTTGACTATTCACGCAATTGCTGAATGTCAGAAAATGGGAGGTATTTGTGCTTTTATAGATGCAGAGCATGCATTTGACCCAACTTATGCAAAAGCATTGGGTGTTGATGTAGATAACTTGATTATCTCACAGCCAGATAATGGAGAACAAGCTTTGGAAATTGCAGATAACTTAATTCGTTCGGGAGCTATCGATTTATTAGTTGTGGATTCTGTTGCAGCACTTACTCCAAAAGCGGAGATTGAAGGGGAAATGGGAGATTCTCAAATGGGATTACAAGCAAGATTAATGTCTAAAGCATTAAGGAAATTGACTGGATCAATTAGTAAAGCAAACACATGTTGTATCTTTATTAATCAATTGAGAGAGAAAATTGGAGTGATGTTTGGAAATCCAGAAACAACTTCGGGTGGTAATGCACTTAAATTTTATGCTTCTATTAGATTAGATATCAGAAGGTCTACTCAAATAAAAGGAGGAGATGAAGTGTTGGGGAATAGAACAAGAGTGAAAGTAGTGAAAAACAAAGTTGCTCCACCATTCCGTAAAGCTGAGTTTGATATTATGTATGGAAAAGGAATTTCTAAAACTGGAGAGATTTTGGATATTGCAGTGGAACATAACATTGTGAAGAAAAGTGGGTCTTGGTTTAGTTACGGAGAAACAAAGTTAGGTCAAGGAAGAGATGCTGTGAAAGATTTGATTGGAGATAATCCAGAATTGATGGATGAATTGGAAACAAAAATCTATGAAATTTTAAATGCAGTAGAAGCCTAATTTAGACTTTTTGAATTTGTTTAAAAATGCTCCTTTTTAGGGGCATTTTTATATTAAAACAGAAAAATATTTATTACCATTACAAGATAAAGTCCCAAGATGGGCAATTGATTTTAAAGCTACCAATTACTATTATTAAGATGAAAAAAATAAGTTTACTTTTTATTGCTATTAGTTTGTTCTCTTGCAAAGGAGATAAGAAGCCAGCTACAGGTCCTCAAATGTTTTTAGAAACTGTTGATGTAGACTCTACAAATATTAAGCAATTAATGGCTATTGAATCGTTTATTGTTCAAAACCCAAACTCTGAGGAAGGGTATTATCAAAGAGCCAAATATAGATTGGAAAATAACGAGCTGGAAGGTGCTTTTTTGGATATCAATAAAGCAATGAAACTTGCACCAAAAAATCCAGATATTAATTTAACGAAAGGACTTATTTACATTAATAAAGGAGAGCTAGACAAAGGAATTCCTTTTTTGGAAAGAACCCTAGATCTAGATAGTTTGCATACAGAAGGAAACTTGGAGTTGGCTTATTATTACTTAGCTGCAAAAAATTACGAGTTATCTTTTACTTTAATAAATAGAGTGATACAAAAAGATAGATTTTTGGCAAAACCGTATTATCTAAAAGGATTGTGGTACGAGCAAAAAGGAAATGACGCACTGGCAATTTCATCTTACCAAACAGCAGTAGAAAGAAATCCAGGTTATTACGAAGCTTACTTAGCTTTGGGAACAATACACGATAGGTTGAATAATCCATTGGCAATTCAATATTTTAATTCGGCAATTGCTGTTTGGCCAAATAGCATTGAGGCTTGGAGAGCAAAAGGTATGAGTTTTTATGATCACCAAGATTTTGAAGAAGCAATAGTGTGTTTTGATACGATTCTTTCTTTCGACTCTGCATTTGAGGTTTCTTATTTTGATATTGGGAGAACACTGATTGATTTGTGTTATGTGGAAAATCCTAAAGCAAAAAATGATTCTTTACTGACTGAAGCAATTACAAATTTTGACAAAGCATTAGCAATAAACTCTAATTATGTTCCAGCACGATACAACAGAGCTTTATGCTTGGAGGAACAAGGAAAAGTAGATTTGGCGGCAATAGAATACAAAGCTATTCTCTCTTCTGAACCGAATTATGAGCCAGCTATTAAGGCTTTGAACAGATTGGGGAGGTAACGTTTAGTATAAGAAACGTAGGAACGGTTTGGTTGGTTAGGCCTATGCTTTATAGCCAATGTTAGCTCTCGTTTTTTTATTTTTCTATTTTACAATTTCGTACTTGCCCTTTCTCATCAAATTCAATTATTAAGTTTGAGATATATTCAGGGTCAATATCAGATCTGTATTTTTCTCTAATTAGATATTCTAATTTTGCTTTATTTTCAGATTCTGGTAGCCCTAAAAGTTCTATGACTTGTTCTTGATTCATTCTAATTAGAGTATCGTTTTGAATTAAATCATCAACCATTTTTTCTCGGAAATCAGTCATCCACCAATCTAATCCTGTTTGCTTCCATTCATCAGAGTCAAACTTCTGCTTCGAGTTGCAAGAAGAAACTGCAAGAACAGTTAAACAGATGATAAGAAATTGGGATATTCTATTTTTCATTTCAATGAGAGCTAACTTGTTTATATCCAAAAGTTACAAAAAAAACGGGTTAACAGCCTTATACTTATAGAGTAAAATTTATATTAAGTTTTTTTTTGTATTTTTAACTATTGCTGATTAGGATATCCAACTGGATGTAAATCGTAAGTAGATGAAACTGGATTAAAGAATTTTTTCAAATGTTATAATTTGACAAAACGTTTCGTGTAGGTAAAGTCATCATCTTTAAATACGATAAAGTAAATTCCTTGCGAAAGTTTTGAAATATTCAATTGAGAACCTGAAAAAGAGATTGGAAATTGCCTTCCAGTCAAATCAATTGCGATTACATTTCCTTCAAAATCTGTCAGGTTTTGAACCGATATAAAATTGCTAGAAGAAGGATTTGGATAAAGTGTGATATTTTTTCTTAATTGGTTTTCGGCCAAAGAAGCTGGATTAAAATACTCTAAATCTAAAAATGGCTTGTTAATGGAGTCTCCCGTAGAATAAAATAGAGTACTTCCATTCATACTATCAATCATAGATATTCTGAACTGCGTAGAGCCAATCGTGTTAATTTCAGTTAATAAACCTGTAGGTAATTTTATTCTTAGCCAATACCCATTTTCTTTCACAGTACCAAATACACAAGCTGTGTCTACTTTATCGGCTATAGAAGCATAATCTCCAAAATCTAAAGAAGTTGAAGTTCCAAAATTTCCTTTCTTCACCTCTAAGATTACTTTATTAAAAGAAGGTAAAGATCCCGTTAAGTTATCTCGATACAAAAATAAATTTCCGCTATGAATCACGGTAGATGAAGGAACAGAACTCGTATTAAAGCTTACAATCCCTTTAGATACTCCTGTTGTTGAATTGTTTCCAACGGTTACATTTGCAGGACTTATAGAAGAGAGTGAAGTAATTCCCCCATCCTTATTTCCTCCTTCAGAAACAATAGAGATGTCTTTTTTATTTCTTAACTCACCCCAATAATATTGCTCAAAATGATATTTGTAGAACATCTCAAACCCTCCGTTACTTAAATGAAAACAATCTTTAAAAACGACATAATCATTCATCATTATTTTTGGAGTTGGGTAATCCAACCTTCCTCCAGGCAAAGGAACCGTTTTGGGAAGATAAATTCCTCCTGGTGCAACTCCAAGAGCAGTTGTTTGTCCGTACAGGTATTGCATTAGCCCCAATGCACTTTTGTAAAACACATTGTGATTACCCGATACCAAAACATCAAATTTTAATGAAGCTCGAGTTAATAATTTATTCATTTCCTCAAAATCAGGCTTGCCCATCCCGTTCCATCTAGAATAAAATGGATGAAAAGTTGGGGCTGCATAAGTCATAATTACTTCTCCAAAATTTGCAAAATCATATCCTGATATGTAAATCTTCACAGTTGATTTTGTAGATTTTATATATTGAATAATGCTATCAATTCTAAGCATTGTAGCGTCCAGTAAAGAATCTGTTGCAACAGTATCCATTGATTTATTCCAATTATTAAGAATATCATTTCCTCCAATACTCAAATTTACCCATTCAATGTTAGGGTTATTGGCAAATCCATTTTGAATAGCATTTTTTCCAGCAGGTGTTAAAAAATCATCAGAAACGGCTCCATTTATGGATAAGTTATTGTCGGAATACATTCCGATATTTGTAAATCCAAATCGGTCTAAGTTAGTTGGGATAGATTCAAAATCAAAAGAAAATTTTGCCCAACTATCACCTACCAACATTAATTTATTGACGGAAGTATCGCATTGTGAAAGTGAATTTCCGAAAAGAAGAATAGTAGAGAATAATATTGAGTAAACTAGTTTCATAATCAAGGGTTTGATTGTATAATTTTAAAGTTACTAAAAAATAACATTTAAAAACTGTATGGTTTGGAGTATTGATTCGATTTAAGAACTATTAAGTTACTATTTTTAAGTAATTTCAATTAAAACAAGTCTCATGAAAAAAATCGGTTTAGCAATTTTTATTATTTCATTCGGTTTTTTTATCGTTTTGCTTTCTTTTGGTAACTATGAATTAACTCCAGAGTCTTTATCCGAAAGTGTAAAGGGAAAGTATCAGTTTGCCAAAAAAACGGACGTTTTTAAAGATATAAGTAATAAACCTTATTCTAATCAATTCTCTTTTGTTGCAGAATTGAAAAAAATGCTGAATCAATCTAACGAAAGAATAGTAAATGAATTTGGAATTTCAGACAAAGATATTTCAACACTTATTTACCATTCTACCCTCGATAACAAACTAGATTTTAGTCTGGAGTCTGTCAATCAAACTTTTTCCGAAGCAACAATAGAAGACAGTGCCAAGCATAAATTAATTACAGAGAATTTAGGATGGGTATTTGAAAGAGAACTTAAAAACAAAGAAGAATTAAACGATATTCTTACCAATAAGAAAACTGATATTGATCAAAGTGTAATCAATTCAATGGGGTTTGATGAAAATAAATATTCTGAGTATTTATTTAAAATCACAAAAAAATCTACAACAGGTTTTGTAACAGAAAATAGGTGGTTGTTGTTTTTATTGACGTTAATATTTGCTTCTATTGGTGTTGTGATTAGTGTTTTGCCAGATTTAAAAAAATATCCAGGAATAAAAAATGATGGAATTTATAAAAGTGCAGCAACAAGCCGGGGTTGGATAGGAATAATTGTTGGAACGTTTTTAATAGGGTTTTATGTTTTACTCTATTGGTTTCCTTATTATATCACTCCTTGGATTGTAATGGTAGATCCACTTAAAAAGTTTTTGAGTGGAGGAGGGGAGGCTTCTCAATGGTTTTTGTATGGATTAATGTACACACTTGCTATGACGGTTATGGGAGTGAGGATGATTATAAAATACCGTCACAATAAGTATCAAATTATTAGAACAATTTCTGTGATGTTCTTCCAATTAGGATTTGCTTTTTTAATCCCAGAGATATTAGCGAGTTTGAATGAATATAGCTTCAACTTTGCAAATATGTGGCCACTTGATTATGATTTCTTTTTCGAATGGAATATCAATGGAATGCTAGAAAAAGGAACTTTAGGAATCTTTATGTTGGTTTGGGGAATTGCTCTTTTTGTAGTTGGAGTACCTGTTTTTGTCTATTTCTTTGGAAAAAGATGGTATTGTTCATGGGTTTGTGGATGTGGAGGATTGGCAGAAACTTTGGGAGATCCTTACCGTCAATTATCCGATAAATCTATGAAAGCATGGAAATTGGAGAGGTGGATGATTCATGCAGTTTTGGTTTTTGCAATTCTTATGACAGCTTTCGTTTTGTATACTTTCTTCACAGGAGAGTCTACCGTTTTGGGACTAAGTTCGTTTGATGTCCGTAAATGGTATGGATTCTTTATTGGCTCTGTATTTTCGGGAATTATTGGGACAGGATTTTATCCTATGTTAGGAAACAGAACTTGGTGTAGATTTGGTTGTCCATTAGCAGCTTATTTGGGAATTGTACAAAGATTCAAATCCAGATTTAGAATTACTACAAATGGAGGCCAATGTATTTCTTGTGGAAATTGTTCCACCTATTGTGAAATGGGTATTGATGTGAGAGCTTACGCTCAAAAAGGGCAAAATATCGTTCGTTCATCTTGTGTAGGTTGTGGTATTTGTAGTGCGGTTTGCCCAAGAGGAGTTCTTAAATTAGAAAATGGGCCAGAAGAAAATAGAGTTTCTGATTTGCCTATTATTCTTGGTAACAATGGAATTGTGAAGTTGAATGATAATTTGTAGTTTTTTTCTGAAGAAAAAGAGATGAGATTTTTTGATATACGACATAGTAGGAATGAAAACACTTCGACTCCGTTCAGTAGAACTTTTGTTCATCTGATTAGAGACGAAGACTAATTCGAGAATCCAAAATCAGGAACTAGAAAACGGCAACTAAATAACTCGAGAATCCTTTCTAGCATAAAACACACAGTAAAAAAGAATTCCCTAACTTTGCAGTATAAAAAGTAATTAAAAAAATGCAAAAAACAGTTGTAGTTGGATTATCGGGAGGAGTAGATTCTAGTGTTGCAGCCTATCTTTTGAAACAAGAAGGATACAATGTCATAGGATTATTCATGAAGAACTGGCATGACGAAACCGTAGTAATCAATAATGAATGTCCTTGGGTAGAAGATAGTAATGATGCTTTAGCAATTGCAGAGCAATTGGATATTCCATACCAAACGTTAGATTTAAGTGCAGAATATAAAGAAAGGATTGTAGATTATATGTTTGCAGAGTACCAAGCTGGAAGAACACCAAATCCTGATGTATTGTGTAATCGTGAAATAAAATTTGATGTTTTTTTAGAAGCCGCTCTTAACTTAGGAGCCGATTTTGTTGCTACAGGTCATTATTGCAGAAAAGATTCTGAAATAATTAATGGAGTTGAAATGCACAAATTATTGGCAGGAAAAGACAAAAACAAAGACCAAAGTTACTTCTTATGCCAATTGAATCAATTTCAATTATCCAAAGCAATATTCCCAATAGGAGATTTACAAAAAAGTGAAGTAAGAAAAATTGCTCAAGAGCAAGGATTGGTTACTGCGAATAAAAAAGATTCTCAAGGATTATGTTTTGTAGGAAAGATAAAATTACCTGACTTTTTACAACAACAATTACAACCAAAAAAAGGAGAAATAATAGAGATTCCAGAGGAGTTTGAGCAGTATAAAACTTACGAATCAAAAACAGAGATAGAAAATTTGGCAGCTCCGTTTGTTTATGCAGTAGAAGACGGTAAAAACAAAGGACAACATACCGGAGCACATTATTTTACAACAGGACAAAGAAAAGGATTGGGAGTAGGAGGAACGCCTTTCCCTTTGTTTGTGATTGCTACAGATGTAATTGAAAATGTTGTGTATGTAGGACAAGGTGATAATCATCCTGGCTTGTACAGAAAAGCATTGAAAGTAATAGATAAAGAAATCCATTGGATAAGAACGGACTTAAAACTTAAAGCTGTTGAAGAGCTTGAGTGTTTGGTAAGAATTAGATACCGTCAAGATTTGGAAAAAGCCAAATTAATTCAAAAAGAAAATGAATTGTATATCACATTCGAAAATCCTCAAAGAGGAATTACAGCAGGGCAGTTTGCTGCTTGGTATATAGAAGATGAATTGCTTGGATCTGGAGTGATTTCCTAAAAAAAAAGTTTAAACAAAAAAAGAGAGTCTTGGAAATTCCAAGACTCTCTTTTTTATGCAGTATGTTTTGTCTTACTTGATAAACTTAGTAGTCCCAATGTAAGTATCTGTTTCAATAGTTAAGATGTAAATTCCTTTGTTCAAGAAATCAACAGTCAATTTTTTTTGATTATTTTTTTCAGATTTAAAAACAATTTTACCAGTAATATCTGTAATTATGATTTTGTTTATTGCATCTAGGTTATCAATTGTAAGTGTGTTTTGAACTGGGTTTGGATAAATGCTAATTGATTTTCTTTCCAATTCTTTAGTTCCAACATTATTCAATTCTACAACTCCTCTTGTCCAAGAAACAGTTCCCGATAAAGCTCCAGCAGATGTTAAATCATAAGAAACTAAAGGAAATTTAGCATTTACAGCATCCGACCAATATTGGTGACTGTAAGCTGTGTTTTGTTGCGTAACAATTGGTGAAGGATTCCAAAATCCTGAAATCTTAGCATAAACAGTATCCCTAGTTGTTCTTATCAAATATTGTCTGATAGCGGAGAATACACCTAATGGAGTTGTTAAAGATCCTGATGCATTAAAATCAGAATTAATAACGGTAGAACTCATAACTCTTACAGAATCTACAGGATATCCAGCAGTTGCTCCAGAAACCACAGTTTGCGTTCTAGCAATATCATTAAAAGTAGTTCCATAAGAACTTGGGAATGTAATTACTGTTTCGGAATTTTCTGAAGCTACATGAGTTGTTCCATTAGATAAGCCGATTAATTCTAGTGAAGCCGATTTTTTATGTAAAAACACGAAATTCGTATCTTCTTTAATGGCATGAGTTGCTAAAGGAAAAGTTGAATTAGCTGCATTTCCTGCAACAAAATAGGGATGATAAAAAACAACTGTATCAATACTGTTTGTTATTAATCCAGAGAAATTCCATGTATTTCCTGCTCCTGTTGTTCCAAGAGAAATAGAAGGGGAGTTGTCTATTGCATTAAAAATTGTATCTCCATATTCTGCTATGTTTGTATCATTAATTGTTTGAGCATTCATTACAAAGTTAATAGATAATAACCCGGCAAAAAGTAATGTTTTTTTCATTTTAAATTAGTTTTATTTGTTCAAATGTAACACATTTAAACACTTAGTTATATTAAAAATTTATTTTTTGTTTCAATTTATATACGATTGAGTTAAGTTAAAAGTTGGGTATAGTAAATTTTATTGTAACTTTTTAAATCATTAAACACGTCTTACGTGTATAATAACCAACATGAATTTAAACGAATGGATTTATATTAATTATGGATTAACTAAAATGAATCAAGGTTATGCTTCTCCTAGTTAGGGAGTTTTAAATTTAATGCCATTCTCTGCAGGAATAACTTTAGGAGGATTGTAAAGTTCGATTTTATAAAACAAAAAAAGGCTAGAATAATATTCTAGCCTTTTTTTTTGTTTAAATCTTTGTGATATTTTATTTTCAAAAATTCAATCCAACTAGTTATTCCTTTATATTTGCACTTTAATTACAAAGAAAACAAAAACAATGAAAAAATTTATTACCCTATTGTTCGCAGGAACAATCTTATTTTCTTGTGGAGAAGCACAAGAAAAAACATCAACTGATGAAGAAGTACTAACTGAAGAAGAGGTTATTGTACCAGTTCAAGAAATGGATGGTTATACTCATTTTGGAACTCAAGCAGTAAATGATGAAGCAGCAATTAGCATTGATAGTTTTGCCACAGTATTCTCAAATGGAGAAACAGCAAATTATACATTAAAAACAAATTTATCTAGCATTTGCGCAAAAGCAGGATGTTTTGTAATCGTGACATTACCTGATTCTACTGATGTAAGAGTAATGTTCAAAGATCATTTTACTATTCCTACTGATACTGAAATAGGAACAGAAGCAATCTTTACAGGAGAAGCAATGATGGATACAACTTCGATAGCAGATTTACAACATTACATCATGGATGAAATGGAAGATGAAGACATTACTGAAGAGAAAAAAGCTAAATTACAAGCTAAACATGATGCAGTTATTGCACCAGTTTTTGAACCAATATTTATTGCTACAGGAATCTTGGTAAAAAACTAAGTAGAAAAAAACAGAATATTAAAACCATCAACTTATTGAAGTTGATGGTTTTTTTTTGACACATATTGAACCTATTTTATTCTTAAGTGTACCAATAGTCAAAGAGAAACCTTATTTTTATACTTATGAAACCTATTTATTACCTTCTTCTTATCTTAATGATACCCACAATTGGATTGGCCCAAAGTGCAGAAAAAAAAGGGAGTACACAAAAAGCTGTTTCCAAATATTCTGTCATTCTAGATAAGAATACCAAGGATCAAGTGCAACTAGAACACAAAGAAACAGATGCGCAAAGACAATTCACGCTTCAGATGAAATTTGATATGCATTACACCAATTACTTGAATAGTGATGCGAAAAACAAAGATTTTAATTCCCTTTTGCAAGCTTATGAATTTAACTCTTTTAATTCAGAATTGTATTTTGAATTAGCAAAGTACTATGAATTAACACAAAATGAAACCAAGAAAAAAGAATTTTTTGCTAAGCTTAAAGCTTCAAAACTATCGCCAGCCCTAAGAGAATATGCCTACAATACATTAATGTCAGTTAGTCAAAATGGAATTTTAATTACTTATGGGGAAGACGATACTTATCCAATTTGGATTCTTCAATCTATCGAGAACATTAGAAGAGATGTGATAGTTCTTAATTATGACTTATTGATAAATACTGAATATAGAACCAGAAAAAAGAAAGAATTAGGATTAAATTTTTCAAAAAGTTATTCGTCTAATATCACAATATTAAAAGACATTGCTGTAAAAAACAAAAACAAGAATGTCTACTATTCGCTTACTGTTTCTCACCTTATTCTCAAACAATTAAAAAATGAGTTATACCCAACTGGATTAGCTTTAAAATACAGTAAAGGCACATTTGATAATAGTCAAATTTTATTGAGGAATTGGGAAACTAAATTTCTTAAAATTTATATTTCTAATAGTACTATCAATAGTACAGATAAGAATATAAATATGAATTATGTGCTGCCTTTGTTACAATTGTCTCAGTATTACAAGAAGAACCTGGAGGAGTCCAAACAAAATCAATTAAATATACTTATCAGAAAAATAGGAGAGAGCGGAGGAAAACAAAAACAAGTTGAAGCACTACTGAATAAGTAGCAATTAATGGCAAAATATTCTTCACATACCGATAATGAAATTATGCAATTAGTTGTAGAAAGGGATTCTCTGGCTTTTTCGGAGCTGTACGACAGGTATAATAGAATGTTGGTCAATTATTTTTACAAAATGTTGTGGCAAGATGAAGAAAAAGCACAAGATTTCATGCAAGATTTGTTTACTAAAATTGTAGAAAAACCAAAGTCATTTGATATAAAAAGAAATTTTAAAACATGGATGTTTTCGGTAGCTAACAACATGTGTAAAAACGAATACAGAAAACAAGCAGTAAGAAAAAACACCAGTTATAACTTGGATGAAAGTTACCAAATAAAAGACACAGCAATGAATGCAATGGACTCACTTCAGGATACACAATTTAGTGAAAAACTAACAGTGGAATTGGCAAAACTAGACGAGAAACAAAAATCAACATTTGTAATGCGTTATTTTCAACATTTATCCATCAAAGAAATTGCCGAAACACTTGAATGCTCTGAGGGAACAATAAAATCTAGGTTGTTTTATACTTTAAAAAAACTCACAGTTTCGCTCAAGGATTTTGCACCCCAATTGGTAAAAATGTTACTTATAATGATTGGCATAAATAGTTAACTATATGAAAGAGAAAACCACATACAACCCCCAAGATATTGAAGATTTATTATTGAATAAATCCTTTGATGAATTACATTCTGATGAAAAGGAATTTGTATTGACTCATGTAGAGAATGAAACGGAATACAAGGAATTGAGAAATATATTAATCTCAGTGAAGCAAATAGCAGCAGAGCAAGAGTCAGTTTATGTTCCCAATAGGATAAAAGAAGATTTAATACAGTTGATGGAGAAGAAGAAAAAACCATTTGGTTGGTTTAATCTCAATTCCATTGCAGCCTTTTTATTTCCTTCCAATACCCCTTTGTTCAAGAAGCCAGGATTGCAATTTGCAACAGTTGGTTTGTTATTACTTTTTACAGTAAATATTGGAATTGATTTTGTGAATCAGCCGAAGAAAGAATTAGCTATTAATACTAATAATAAGAGTGAACAAAAGGAATTTGAAAAAGAAGAAATAATAGAACAAGAGCCAAAGAAATTAGAAGAAACCATTGAAAAGCTAAATTCCAATAAAGCGATAGAAAAGGAATTTAAAAATACACCTTCTACTAAAGAAACGATAACAGTTCAAGATCAAACAGGGTATTTTGATGTCTCGGATGGTAAAGTTTCGGAAGTTATTGAAACCAGAGAAGAGTCGGATGAAAAAGTTAATAATATTAGAATTGAAGAGCCGAAAGTAACAAGTGTTCCATTAATAAAAGCAGAAATAAACAAAGTAGATTTTTTGGCAGTTGCAGATGTGGAAGAAGAAATTACAGTCTCGAAATATATAAAGGCAGATAATTTGAGTGTGACATTTAGTAGCCCCACCGTAGATTTAAATAATACTGTTTCTCTTAATTCTGTTATCGTGTCAACTGAAAAATCAAAAAAGACTACAGTAAAATTAAAATCACAAAATCTTGGAGACAATTCAGATGTAATTGATTTGTTGTTTGTTGCATTGTAGAAGCGAAGCTCACCCTCCGATTATTTTTTTAGCAAGCTGAAAATCTCACCCTTCGAGCATTTTTTGAACAAGTTAAAAACCTCAGGGTTCTGGATTTATTATTGCGAGCCCTGAGGTTTTGCGATAGCAAATAAACTCGAAGGGCTTTTGTTTGAAGGAAGCAAGTTTGCGGGCTGAGGTTTTTCCGATAGGAAAAAGAACTCGAAGCCCAACTTCGTAAATAAATGTAACAAAATATACATACCTTTACTTATAAGAATCCTATTTTTGATTCAAAATAATAACAATGGAATACATATACTTATTTATTGAAAGTCTCAATGGGTTTGGTGGATATATGTGGAATGAAATTACGTTTCAAGCCACACCTTGGTATCAAAATTATTTTTGGTTGTTGGTTGTATTGTCTTTATTAGTTTGGAGATTGGAGGTTATTTTTCCTTGGCGAAAGAATCAAAAAGTTATTCGTAAAGATTTTTGGTTGGATGCCTTTTATATGTTCTTTAATTGTTACTTATTCAAATTGTTATTCTTTGCAGGATTAGCAGCAATCACTGCCCAAGGATTCACAGAACTGATTGGAGGAAATACAGAAGTAATTTCTTTGTTTGATGCCCGAGAATTACCATATTGGGCGCAAATTGCGATTTTCTTTTTGGCAATGGATTTTGTACAATGGTTGGTTCATAGGACGCTTCATAAATTCAATTTTTTGTGGCAGTTTCATAAAGTTCACCACTCGGTAGAGGAAATGGGTTTTGCAGCCCACTTGCGTTACCACTGGATGGAAAACGTATTTTACACACCTGCTAAATACTTAATTTTTCTATTGATAGGAGGATTTGAACCTAGCAGTGTATTTGTAATTTATTACATTAATATTGCAATAGGTCATCTCAATCATGCTAATCTTAATTTGGATTACGGTTCCTTAAAATACCTGTTAAACAATCCAAAAATGCACATTTGGCATCACGCCAAAGAATTGCCAAAAGACAGAAAAAATGGTGCTAATTTTGGGATAAGTCTCAGTGTTTGGGATTATGTATTCAGAACTAATTATATTCCAAGTAGTGGGAGGGATATTGAATTGGGCTTTGAGGACATGGAGAAATTTCCCGATACATTTTTAGGGCAAAACTTGTATCCTTTAGGTAAAAAAGATTAGAGGCAAAGGGACTAAGCAAGTTGTAAATATTTATATATTTGTACCTAAATAGGTAACAAATTATGAATTTCAAGAAATTATCGATAATTATTCCGGCTTACAATGAAGGGGCTACCATTCATTTAATTTTGGATAAAGTAAAGACAGTTGATTTAGTTGGAGGGATAGAAAAAGAAATTATTATTGTCAATGATTTTTCTTCAGACAATACCACAGAAGCAGTTGAGAACTATATAAAATTGAACCCAGAGATGGAGATTCAGTTTTATCACCAACCCAAAAACATGGGGAAAGGGGCAGCACTTCACAGAGGAATAAGAGAAGCAAAAGGAGAATATTTAATCATTCAAGATGCTGATTTGGAATACGATCCAGAAGAATACAATGATTTGTTAAAACCAATTGTTACAGGGTTTGCAGATGTGGTATATGGCTCAAGGTTCATGGGAGGAAACCCTCATAGAATTTTGTTTTTCTGGCACTCTTTAGGAAATAAATTCTTGACAAAATTATCTAATATGTTTTCTAATTTGAATTTAACAGACATGGAAACTTGTTATAAATTGGTGAGAACAGACATAGCACAATCAATTAACTTGAAAGAGCAAAGATTTGGGTTTGAACCCGAATTTACAGCAAAACTATCAAGAGTAAAAGACATTAGAATATACGAAGTAGGAATTTCTTACTACGGAAGAACTTACGAAGAAGGAAAGCATATTGGATGGAGAGATGGATTTAGAGCAATATATTGTATACTTAAATACAATATATTTAGTAAAAAATAAGTTGTTTTGTTGAGGTTTTAACTCATTACAATTCCAATAAAAAGCAATTTTGAAAAAATTAGTTAAAAAACTGATTCGGTTTATTAAAAAACGCAAGTATTATATACTCGCGTTTTTTTTTATTCTATTCATTTGGTGGTGGAATTGTTTGCCTAGTACTTTGTTTAATAAACCTACTTCTACTGTTTTATTAGATAAAAATGAAAAGCTTCTCAATGCTTTAATAGCAGGAGATGGACAATGGCGATTTCCTCACAATGATTTTGTTCCTGATAAATTTAAAGCAGCCATAGTAGAGTTTGAAGATCATACTTTTTATTCACACATTGGAGTAAGTGCAAGAGGAATTGCGAGGGCAATAAAACAAAATATATCCAATGGCAAAGTGGTGAGTGGAGGAAGTACCATCACTATGCAAGTAATGCGAATGTCTAGAAATAAGCAAAGAACAATCTATCAGAAATTGGTAGAAATGATTTTGGCAACTCGGTTAGAGGCGAAATATACCAAAGACGAAATATTAGCCATTTATACTTCTAATGCACCCATGGGAGGGAATGTTGTGGGATTGGATGCTGCATCTTGGCGTTATTTCCAAAGGAGTCCTAATGAATTGTCTTGGGCAGAAACTGCAACTTTAGCTGTATTGCCTAATGCTCCCAGTTTAATTCATGTAGGAAAAAACAGAACTGCTTTAAAAAATAAAAGAGATAGATTACTGAAACGTCTCTACGCTAAAGGAAAAATAGACAAAGAAACCATGGAGATTGCCATGGAAGAACCCCTTCCAGAAAAGCCACATCCCTTACCCCAATTGGCGAGTCATTTATTGAATAAAGTGATAAATGAAAATAAAAGAGGACAAAGAACCACTACCACTTTAGATGCCAATCTACAAACTCAAGTTATCAATTTGGTAGAGTTGCATCACCAAAGATTAAAATCGAATAATATTTTTAATGCAGCAGTAATTGTAGGAAATATTAAGACAGGAGAAATAATCTCTTACGTAGGAAATACCAGTGTAAAAGAAAGAGAGCACGGAGGTTCAGTAGATGTAATTTCGTCTCCAAGAAGTTCGGGATCCATACTAAAGCCATTTTTATATGCTTTTATGTTGGAGGACGGATACATCACTCCAGAACAAGTAATTTATGACGTTCCCACTACAATGGCTGGCTATTCTCCAGAGAATTATAACCAAAAATATGCAGGGATTGTGCCGGCAGATGAAGCTTTATCCAAATCACTTAATGTTCCATTTGTGAGAATGCTGAGGGATTATGGAGTGCAGAAATTCCATTCTAAATTGACAAAATTAGGACTTACAACTCTTGATAAACCTGCATCTCATTATGGATTATCCTTAATCTTAGGAGGGAGTGAAGTGAAATTACTCGACTTGGTAAATATGTATGCAAAAATGAGTAAATCTGTTTCGCAGTTTCCAAGTTATGACTCTACAGTACAACAAGATTTTGTTTACTCTCGCACTTCACAATCCAAAGAATCTACTCCCCTTGTTTCGCCTTCAGCAGCTTGGTTTACTTTAGACGCTATGCAAAAAGTGGTAAGGCCAAATAAAGAAAAGAATTGGGAAGAATTTAATACCTCACAAAGGATTGCATGGAAAACAGGAACCAGTTATGGGTATAGAGATGCTTGGGCAGTAGGTCTTAATCAAGATTATGTAGTAGGAGTTTGGGTAGGAAACGCAGATGGAGAAGGAAGACCGGGCATAATTGGAGTAGAAGCTGCCGCACCTTTATTATTTGATGTGTTCGATTTTTTACCAAAATCACCTTGGTTCGACCCACCCTATGATGAATTAGTGCAAGAGAAAATCTGTAAAAAAAGCGGAAGTAGAATAGGAGAGTTTTGTGAAGATTACGAGGAAAAGTACATTCCTGAAAGAGCAGTTTCAACCTTGCCTTGTCAGTTTCATAAAGCTATATTTTTGGATGAAACAAAGACATGGAGAGTGACAAGTAAGTGTTATGAGGTTTCTAAAATGGAAAGAGTGTCTTGGTTTTCGTTACCCCCAAAAGTTGCTTATTACTACCAAAAAAGAACCCCCAATTATTCGCCAATTCCACCTTACAAAAAAGGGTGTGTAGAAAAGGATGAATTAGCGCAACTTTCTATTTTATATCCAAAACCTGAAAGTAAAATTGTGATTTCAACCACAGAAAGTGGAGCGAAATCACAAGTAATTATGGAGGCAATTCACAGGGATGAAAATGCAGTTTTGTTTTGGCATTTGAATGATTTATATTTAGGACAAACAGCTCACATTCACCAGTTTCAGGAAAAGTTAAAATTCGGGAAACACAGCCTCAAAGTAATAGACGAGTTAGGCAATTCAGAAAAAATAGAATTTGAGGTGGTGAAAGATTAAATAATGAGTATTTTTAAAAAATACAAAAAAATGAAAACAGTTCTGGTTACTGGAGGTTTAGGATATATTGGATCACATACTGTTGTGGAACTAATCGAGAGTGGACTTGAAGTTGTAATTGTAGACAATCTCTCTAACTCTAGACTTAGAATTTTAGATCAAATAACTCAGATTTCAGAAAAAAAAGTGAAATTTTACAACTTGAATATTGTAATTAAAAAGGACTTTGATTTAGTGTTTAAAGAAAATGAAATTGATGCAGTTATTCATTTTGCAGCCTATAAATCGGTCGGTGAAAGCATGCAGAAAGTGTTAGAATATTATGAAAATAACATTGGATCCTTAATATCTGTTTTAAGTAAAATGGAAGAATACAAAGTAAATAACTTGATATTTTCATCTTCTTGTACTGTTTACGGTCAACCTGAAACATTACCTGTAAATGAAGATTCGCCAGTTCAAGAGGCTGAGTCTGTTTATGGGACGACTAAAATAATGTGTGAAAAAATAATTAAAGATTTCATTAATCAAAAGCATACTCAAAAAGCCATGTTGTTGAGGTATTTTAATCCTGTTGGAGCACATGAAAGTGGATTGATTGGAGAAATTACAACTGGAGTACCAAATTATTTATTTCCATTTATTACACAAACAGTATTTGGACAAAGAGAAGAATTAAAAATATTTGGTTCTGATTATAATACTCCTGATGGTACAGCAGTTAGAGATTATATTCATGTGGTAGATTTGGCTAAAGCACACGTGTCATCATTAAAAAGAATAGAAGAATCTAATTCTAAAATTGAAACAATCAATGTTGGGACAGGTAAAGGATATTCTGTAATGGAAGTAGTGAAGATGTTTGAAAAAGTTCTGGATAAACCAATAAATTATAAACTAGTAGATAGACGAGAAGGCGATATTGAAAAAATTTATGCCGTTTGTGACAAAGCAAATGAACTTTTAAAATGGAAAGCAGAACACAATCTTGAGGATATGGTAAGATCAGCTTTAAAATGGGAGAATAACCTGAGTAATGGGGATGTTAAATTGTAAAATTCAATATAGGAGGTTTCCTAAATTATTTTATCAATTGACTACAAGTTTTAAATTCGCAATTTTCTTCTTTTAAAAACACTATTATTTTTTTATACACTGATTTCCAATCAGATTTTAAATAGTCACTAAAGTATGTATTGTGCCAATTGATACAAATGTTGCCTTTAAACTTCTTTATCTCTTGAGTTAACTTTTTTATTGCCTCTAGGCTTTCTTTTGGAGAAAGTCCCATGTAATTTGAGAATTCAAGAGAGCAATCCATTATATTTAAAGGAATTTCAATAAAATTAAAAGGTCGTTTTTCTTTAAAATTATAGAGTTTGAAAGGAGTACAAATGCTATTTCTGAATCCAATTTCTTCTTGAAATCCAAGAGTTGTGTCAAATTTCAATTCGTTAGTTTCAATTACTTCAGAAGATTCTTGGATAGAATAGTGTAGGAAATGAAATCTATTTCCATTTACTTTATCTTTTAGAGCCTTAATGTCATTCTGTAATTCTACTTTAGATTCATGTGTTTTGTAACTGCCATGAATACCAATTTCATGTCCATGGTTTTTTATTCCAGTAATAGATTCTTGAATATAAGGATTAGATAAACTGTAATCCGCATTCTTTATATTATCTAATTTATTATTTCGAGGTAAAAGAAAAAATGTGGAAGGAACATTATTTTTAGAATTAAAATCAGATAATTCTATTAGGTTTTTCCAGGGAAGAAAAGGTTTTAAGGGTTGAAATAAACCATGTTTAAACGCTTTTAAAAAGTGTTTCTTAGTTACTTGAGTTCTTACTCTATGTTTCCAACCACTCATTACTTCGTCAATATCATGAGTTATGGTCGCAGAGAAATTTCTTTTAGATTTAATTTTAGATTTAGTAATAATCTCAATAGCTTCTTTCAGTATTTCAAAATAATAATTCACAACTGGAATCCCAACAATATTTAGTTTCTTCTGAATACTTTCTTCGTATTTATATCTTCCGTATTTATCTAGGCTCTTGTTTTCTAATTCTTGCCTTCCACTCATCAAATACCAAGCAGAAGAAATAATGTCAAAGTTTACAACTACTTTGTTGTCTTTATCTTTAGTGAGGATAGATTCATTGTCCGAACTATTCATTATAAATGGAATTGAAATTCCATTCCATTCTTTCCAAATAATTTTGTCAAGATTTTCAAAGGGATTTTCAAATTCAGGTTTAGTTAATTGTATTCCGCAAGATTCCTCAAATCCTATGTTCAATTCTTCCCAATTTGGTTTATAAGAATAAGCCAATTCAAAATTTTCAATGAAATATGTGAAGTGATTATTTTGCATATTTTATTTCAAAATTTTCAGTTTGATTAATATTTTATCTACAAGTCCATTAATTTCTTTGGATATTTTAAGTAAATAAATAGGTAGGGCAAACGTAATAAGAACAGTTATTCCTACAATAATTCCTTTTACAATAAGATTCAAATATGCATTATCAAAATAACTACCATTTGGCAAAAAATATAGGATTACAAAACTAATTGCTCCTATGCTTAGAACTTTTATAGTGTCAGAAGAAAAAGGGTGTATTTTCAGCTTGAAATAGATATATAATAATCGAAGAATATTATAAGTAACTAATGAAGTTAAACTAGCTATAGCTGCACCTTCCATTCCGTAAATTGGTATAAGTTTTATGTTGAGAAAAATATTGAGAACGCCAAGAAGTACTACAAATACTAAGTTAGCTTTAAAAAATTTTGAATAAATTAAAATAAAGGAGTTAATGCTTGTTATCATGTCAAATAGTTTTGAAATAGCTAAATATAGAAATACATATTTTCCAACTAATAATTGTTCACTATATTTTGTAAGTGAAAATATATCTTCAAACAATGACCATATAACAAAGAACATTCCCAAACCTAAAATTATTAATGTGATAGATGTTTTTTTATATAAAGAATTAGTTTCATCTAACTTATTGCTTGCCATCTGTGACGCAACTATTGGATTTGCTATTCTTAACATTGAGTTTGCAGGAATACTAATTGCATTAGACATGAACATTACTGTAGAGTATATTCCTGCTTGCACTAAAGCTAAAGCAGGATTGACTAGCATAGAGCCAACCATAATAGTGTCTATTTTTGTAGCTAATTGAGATGAAATGTCATTTAAAATAGAAAAAAGATTATAAGAGTTTATCTCTTTTTTTAAAGTCGGTTCAAATGTAATTTTTTTTGCTCCCTTTAGTTTGTAAAATTTTTGTTGAATTGTATAAATAAATAATAAGGGTATTGTAATAAAGTAATAAAGGAATGTTAAAATAATAAAAGTGGATTCATCTAGTTCTAAATACACTTTCAAAATAACAATTAAAGGGAAGTAAATTTTTTGAACAACATTCCTAATGATGTCAGGCATTACAATTCTCTTGTTTGTTTCACATAAAGCAATGAAAAACCTTTGAATCATCAAAAGCATTATAAAAAACGGAAGTAAAAGGGAATACTTTAGAAAATTCCTGTTCAGATCAATTTTTAAGTCATGAAGCCAATTTGCCATTGGTTCTCTAACAATCAAATAAATTATTAAGAATATTATAAACTGTAAAACGGCTCTTTTGATAACCCATTTTTGAAACCCACCAAGATTGTCTAAAAATTTCGGAAAGTATTTATAATAAATTGCAAAAACACCAAGCTGGGCATAGGGTAAAAATAGGATTGCTAGATTGGTAATATATTCTATTAGGCCTTTTGCACCAAAATCTAAAGGGTAAACATAAATAGTTGCGAAAAATCCCAAGAATAATGCAAAATAACTTATTAAGCTACTCTTGATTCCTTGCCTTTGTATAACTCCCATTTATATTGAATTTGATGACAATAATACGATATTTTACTGAGTTTTTATTAAGATGTTTTGTATATTCGCATCTTAAATTTAAATTAAATGTTA
>CAJJDF010000044.1 GCA_905182785.1 uncultured Flavobacteriales bacterium | reverse complement strand
AGCTAAGGGCAGAGGCAAACAAAGATCCCGAAGATGCTTATGGATTAATTGCTTTGGCTTATTTATTGGAGCAACAAAAAAATTACGAAGAAGCCCACGAAATCGCTACCGTTACAAGAAGGTTATTCAAAGAACAAAACCTTTTCCCAGAACCACCAGATGAAAAGCCATTGTTATTGGTAGAAGCAAAAGCGAAAGAAATGTTGAATCAAGAAACTTTGGATGAAATTAGTTCAAATTCTGAATCTCAAACTGTTTCTAGCTTGTTGGAGAAGTATTTGAAATAAGTATTGAAATAATTCATTTGTTCCCAAGTCGCATTAAAAATCTCGATGCAAATTAATTTCTGTCTTTTACTAAATCTAAAGAAAGAACTTTAATGAATGAAAAATCAATTCAAATTGATGAAGATAGAGCTAAACATCTTTTGTGTAAAAGAAAAAAAGTGAAGTTTATAACACTTATCCTTATGGTTGGTCGTAAGGATTAAATTGATTACAAAAATTTGAAAAAGTCTGTGATTACATTACCGAATAAAGAGATGAATCCATCTGTTTCTCAAATTTTGGAGAGAAGTCAAAAGACAAGAAAAAAAAGAATAAATAACGTATACAAAACATAGCGAATAAGTGCTAAGTTGAAAATTATGTGCATATTTATAAAGACCTTCAAATATAAATTTTTTCCTTTAAGAAGAAAACAAAAATAAAATGTTTATATTTAACTAGGTAATAAACTTAAATATAGTACTTATTGTCTGCACTAAGTTTCTTTTATATCAACCGTTCTGGGTTTAGTGTAGGTGCAATAAAAAAAAGAACTGACATGATTAGGAAAATAAAATAAGATAAAAGTGAAGGCCAGATATCACTTAAAAAATGGGGCGTATTCTGAAAAGCCATATGAGTAGGAAAATTTAAATTTATAGACAATGGAAAAAAATTTACCTTTTGTATCATTATCAGTAGCTGATAAAGGTTACAACAAATTAGTTATTCCTTTTTTAGGAAAACTGGATGATGGAAATGTTTTTAAAAACATTATTATTCTTTTACTTACCGTATTAGCAATTGGACTTCTGCTAGGCGGAATTTATCTAAGCTTTGATGGATTGTTTGGAGATTCTGGCTTTGTAAAAAGCTACATTTCAAACGATTATTTAAGTGGTGGTAAAAAAGCAGGTGCTGTTGTTGGCCTAATCCTTGGTTTTGCAATTAGCATTTTAACTGCTTGGGCTTTATTTAGTGTTTTAAAAAAGCGAACAGAGCAAATGAAAGTCATCGAATATGATTATCTATTGTCCTTTATTTTTGTAAAAACTTTACCGAAATTAATTTTAGTGATAGGTGAATTACTGTTTATTCTATTTTTATATGCGGGAATACTCCAAATCATTGCGACCTTAGTGGGCTCTTTTGTATATGCGCCATTAAGTGAATATCCTACATTATTATTAAGTATTTTTCCAGGAATGGAGGTGTTTAGTGGGTTGGCTCCTCAACAAATTTTTGGTGATTATGAAAATTTTGGAGAATATATGAAAATAGGTGTTATGAGTATTGCTGGAGCTTTTCTTTTGCTTATCGCATTTTATATATACAAAGAAATCTATAATTACATTTTGAAACTGGTAACTAATCTAATCTCATTTTTACCAAAATTTGCTATTCCACTTGCAATTAGAAAGAGAGAAGAAAATTAATATTCAAAACCAGCCCATAACCACAAATAAGCGCAAGCAGGGTTTTCGTGTTTCGTAAGCAAGGAAAGTGGTGAATTTAAAGCTACGTTCTTCGTAGGAAGTTTAGTGGTTAAAATCCCTGCCTGCGCCTATTTGCAAAACGTTGAAAAAACGATATACAGGAATGAAACAGACAAGATAACCACCAAAGGATAATTTTGATAGTTCTTAAAAAAAATATTTTGTGAAATTGACAGACAAAAGTGGAGACCAGCAACCACTAAAAAAACGGGGTGCATTCTGAAAAACCTTAAGAGTAGGAAAATTTAAAACAGAGGAAAAAATGAAAAAAATTATCAAAAATCTTAGCAAAGGTGTATTTATATTGATGTTATTTTTTGCTACCTCTTGTAGCTTATCAACAAATGAATTAGCTGAAGAAGTAAAAGTAAGTATGAACGAAACTTGGGAAAAAGAGGGTATTACAGGAATAAAAATTGAAAGCTTCCTTCTCGCCCATAAAGGAGGAAATGAATACAGTGGGATACTTGAAACAAATGAAGAAGGAGAAAAATTCAAGTATACTGTAAAAGTTATTTATGATGGTGAAAATATGCAATGGGAAATCATTGAATAAAACCAGCCCACAACATTATGTAAAGGGCATTAAAACGCCCTTTACATTTACTGTTAGTCTTAATTAAAACTTAAAAAGTTATGGCAATTAGAAAAAGTAAAGAGAAAAGTCTTCAATTTAATGGAACATTAGTAGAAGCAAAAATTAAATGTAAGTCTGCTTTAGAAGCTGGTGGCTTTAAAAAGATTGAACAAAATGACAGCATTAATCAATTGAACGCAAAATTCAACAACTTTTTTGCGGTTGGCTCTTTAGATATTGGACTAGCAAAAACAGACCACGGGATTACTATATCATTAAAATCAACTGCGAATGCGGATAACATTTTTGCTCTATTTTCATCACCGAATGATAAAATCATGAGGTCTTTTAATGATAATTTCAAATAGACTAATACTAACAGTGTATAAGCGGCATTAATTAAAAAATAAATATTATGAAAAAACTACTTTTGATTTCTCTTTTATCATTTTTTTTCTCTGGTAACAGTGAAGCCCAGGGAAAATCAAAGAATTCTTTTGTAGAATGGAATTTTGGTGTTGCCTATCTTGAAGATTGGTCCAGTTCCTCTCTATTTTTCCCGGGAACTTCAGTTCTTTGGGGAAGAACACATATCAATGACAATAATTTTATTTTTGAATATGAAGCAGGATTAGCGTTACCATCAATTGTTACTGGTAAATTGGGAATAGGTAAAAAGTTTAATAATACTAAAGTAATCATCGGAGTAAGACCATTCCCATTTAATCTCTACTTGCAATCTAGTTTTACGAAAGGAAAAAAAGGATATCCTATTGTATCCATTGAATTTAACCCACTTGATGATTCCCCATTATCATTTGGATCAAAAGCGATTTTTAATTTCGGATACAGATGGAGTAAGTAGTTAAACATTTTGTGTCCCATATTCTGGTTTTCAAGATCTAAGTGTTGATTTATAGTTAATTATGCAATTATTTTGTCGCCTAATCATATCTAATTTGAATAATTTCAAAAAGGAGATTTCATAAAAAACGGAAAAATAAATTTAGAAAAAATGCCTTAATGATAAACGTACATTTGCTAACAACATTTATAGTGCATAGTAACGTGCCATATGCTAAAACACCATACACGGAAAGTTAAAAATCCAAATCCAAACTGTGTTATCACAAAGTAAGAGTTTTAATAGGTACAGTTGACATTTCAATAAGATTAAAACAATCCTCCCTGAGAAAAACCTTTTTCTACACCCAAGTGCTTATAAGCTTTTTCGGTAGCTTGCCTTCCTCTAGAGGTACGCATTAAGTATCCTTCTTTTATCAAAAACGGCTCATACACTTCTTCTATGGTGTCATCCTGTTCACTTACAGCAGTCGCAATCGTTTTTATTCCTACTGGTCCTCCAGCAAATTTATTTATAATTGCCGAAAGGATTTTATTGTCCATTTCATCCAATCCGTTTGCGTCTACATTCAAAGCTTCCAACCCTATTTTTGTAATGGCTTTATCAATGTTTCCATCCCCTTTTACTTGAGCAAAATCTCTTACTCTTCGTAATAATGCATTCGCAATTCTAGGAGTTCCTCTACTTCTACTTGCAATTTCGTGAGCCGCATCATATTCTATCGGCATGTCCAATATTCCTGCTGAGCGCTCTACGATATCAGTCAATAATTTAGTGTCGTAATATTCTAACCGTGAGTTTATTCCAAATCTTGCTCTCAGTGGAGCCGTCAATAATCCCGAACGAGTAGTTGCCCCAATCAAAGTAAATTGGCTCAATTCTATTTGTACCGACCTAGCATTTGGCCCAGTATCTATCATGATATCTATGCGATAATCTTCCATTGCAGAATATAAATATTCTTCAATGATTGGGCTCAATCTATGAATTTCATCAATAAAAAGAACATCTCCTTCGTCTAAGTTTGTCAATAATCCGGCAAGATCTCCTGGCTTATCCAATACAGGTCCTGAAGTTACTTTGAATCCTACTCCCAATTCATTGGCAATGATATTTGCCAAAGTTGTTTTTCCTAATCCCGGAGGGCCGTGAAGTAAAACATGGTCAAGCGCTTCATTTCTTTGCTTGGCTGCTTGCACAAAAATTTGGAGGTTATCCGTTACTTTTTTCTGTCCAGCAAAATCATCAAAAGATTTTGGACGTAACACTTTCTCAATTTCCATTTCTGGACTTTGATTCTCTGCCTCTTCTCTAAAATCAAATGATTCTTCTTCCATTACTTTTTAATGATTTATCAAATATAAAAAAAATAGTGATTGGTTGTGGATGAATAATTATGTTAATTATAAAAATCCCTAATGGCTTTAGCTTGTTTTTGATTCACCACTTCCAATAATTGTTCATTGGTCGCCACTTTTATGTTTTTCACGTATTTAAAATGGGTAAGCAAAGACTTTATTGTTACTTCTCCTATTCCCTTTATCTCTTCTAATTCCGAAGCAAAAGCATTCTTACTTCTTTTGTTCCTGTGGTGAGTAATTCCAAATCTATGTGCTTCATTTCTTAAATGCTGAATCGTTTTCAATGATTCTGATTTTTTATCGATATACAAAGGCAAAGAGTCTCCCGGAAAATAAATCTCTTCCAGTCTTTTGGCAATTCCCACAATAGCAATTTTTCCAAACAATCCTAAATCTTTCAAAGCCTTTACACCAGAACTCAATTGCCCCTTCCCTCCATCCACTATCACAAGCTGTGGCAAAGGTTGATTTTCGTCTCTTAATCTTTTATATCTTCTGTAAACCACTTCTTCCATAGAAGCAAAATCATCTGGCCCTACTACAGTTTTAATATTAAAATTACGGTAATCTTTTTTTGATGGTTTTGCGTTTTTAAAAACAACACAAGCAGCAACTGCATTCGTTCCTTGAAAATTTGAATTATCAAAACACTCAATGTGTATTGGCTTTTCTTTCAGCCTCAAATCTTTCTGTATCTGATCCACAATTCGTTTAGAGTGCCTTTCGGGATCTACAATGCTCAATGTTTTCAGTTTATCAAACTTAAACTGACGAACATTATGCAAAGAGAAATCTATCAGCTTTTTCTTGTCTCCCTTCTGGGGAACAATCATCTTTACTGACTCATCCATTTCATAATCCACAGGAATAGAAGTGAAAATCGTTTTAGAGGTACTGTTAAATTTATTTCTCAATTCCAAAATGGCCAACTGAAGCATTTCTTCGTTAGTTTCTTCCAGTTTCTTTTTTATTTCTATTGTACTCGATTGAACAACCGTTCCATTTATCACTTTTATAAAATTAACATAACCTGCGTTCACATCCGAATCGATTGTAAAAATATCTACATCACTAATCTTAGGATTAACAACCGTAGACTTGGACTGGTAATTTTTAAGTAACTCCATTTTTTGGAGATTGGATTGTGCTTTTTCAAACTCCAAGTTTTCTGAAAACTCAATCATTTCCTTTTTCAAATAATCAATTACACTTTTTGTTTCTCCTTTTAGAATCTGTTTTATTTGTGTAATACTCTGAGCATAATTTTCTTCAGACTGAAAACCCTCACAAGGCCCCAAACATTTTTTAAGGTGGAAGTCGAGACAAACTTTAAATTTTTTGGCTTCAACATTTTCCTTTGAAAGATTGAAAGAACAACTCCTTATTTGATAAATTTCCTTGATAAGAGAAAGAATTATCTTCATAATTCTAGGACTACTGTACGGTCCAAAATAATCTGATTTGTCTTTTATAACATAACGGGTAGAAAATATTCTTGGAAAACGCTCCTTTTTAATACAAATATAAGGGTATGTTTTATCGTCTTTTAATAAAATATTATACCTCGGTTGGTGTTTTTTTATAAGTGTATTCTCTAATAAAAGTGCATCATACTCTGTTGGAGTAACAATGTATTTAATATCTACAATTTTACTTACAAGAACTCTAGTCTTTCTATTGTCTAGGTTTTTTGAATTGAAATAAGAACGAACTCTGTTTTTTAAATTTTTAGCCTTACCCACATAAATAATAACCCCTTTGGAATCAAAATAGCGATAAACTCCCGGAGATGAAGGCAAGACTTCTAAAATATTCGATATGTTTTCTGTTGTCTTCAATTCGAATCAAAGTTAAAATATAATGTAATAATTATCATCAAATTAAAAAAAAATCCTGACAAAATTTGTATTTTTGTTAAGTAAATAAAAATCACTTATATTTATACACTAAGAAATTAAAAATTAACCTATGAACATTAATAAAATTATTGTTGCAACTGATTTTTCAGCAGTATCAGATACTGCAATTGAACACGCTTTAAAATTAGCTAGTTTTACTAAAGGAGAAGTTTTTGTACTTCATGTAATAATTGAAAATGTAGGTGTTGAAGGTGCGAAACTTAAAATTGCAAAACAGTTAGAATCTAAAAACGTAGGTGATATACAGGTATCATCAATGGTTCGTATTGGTAATTTTATTAATGAAATTGGATATGCAGCTAAAGAAGTAGATGCGCAATTAATCATTATGGGAACTCACGGACCAAGAGGTCTTATTCAAAACTTAAGAGGTGGAGATGCAATGAAAGTAATCACACATTCAGAGAAACCATTTATTGTTGTTCAAAATAAAGGAATAAAGAGTACTGGATATGATAATATTGTAGTGCCAATGGACATGACAGAAGATTCTAAACAAAAATTAGATGAAGTAGCTGACATAGCTAAATACTTTAATTCAAAAATTCACATTATAGCTAAATACGAAAAAGACAAATCTTTGTATGCTAAACTAAAAAATAACGTTCATTTTGCTAAAAAATATTACCTATCAAAGGGTATTGACATGGCAATTATCGTTACCGAACCGAAATCAGATTTTGAAAAAGAAATCATTAAATATGCTAAAGAAAATGATGCTGATTTAATTGCAATTATTAATTCACTTAAAGCTAATATTTTTGGAAGTTTATTTGCCAATAGAAGAGAAGAGCAAATCATTACAAACGAAGCAGAAATACCTGTGTTGTGTGTAAACCCTGTTGATATCAAATCAGGGTATTCTATGTAATCCTATTTTTATAAAAATAAGAAAGCCATTCTTTTATAAAAGATGGCTTTTTTTTGTGCAACAAAACGAATAATGTTTTATAATTAACTTGGTACAAACGGCTAGTTTTATTAATTTCGTGAATTATTTTTTCACAATTTTTGGTAAAAACCAAATGCATACTAAATCAGCAACTATGAAAGACTTATTAAAGAAATTTGAAAACAAACAACCAGAAATCGTTTTTGAATGGAAAGATTCTGAAACCGAAGCAGAAGGTTGGGTTGTAATAAATTCTCTTAGAGGTGGTGCTGCCGGAGGTGGGACTAGAATGAGAGTGGGACTAGACAAACACGAGGTAACATCTTTAGCTAAAACTATGGAAGTTAAATTTTCGGTTTCTGGACCAGCAATTGGAGGAGCAAAATCTGGAATTAATTTTGACCCAAATGACCCAAGAAAAATTGGAGTTTTGAAAAGATGGTACCATGCTGTAGCCCCTTTATTAAAAAACTACTATGGAACAGGTGGAGATTTGAATGTAGACGAAATTCACGAAGTAATTCCAATCACGGAAGACTGTGGCGTTTGGCATCCCCAAGAAGGAGTTTTTAACGGACATTTTCAACCTACAGAACCTCAAAAAATTCATAGAATTGGCCAATTGAGGAGAGGAGTGTTACAAGTAATAGAAGACACTAATTACACGCCTAAAGCTACAAACAAATACGTGGTTGCTGATATGATTACTGGATGGGGAGTTGCAGAATCGGTAAAGCACTTTTATGATATTTACGGAGGAGATATTGCAGGCAAAAGAGTTGTGGTACAAGGTTGGGGAAATGTAGGTTCTGCAGGAGCTTATTATTTGGCACAAAGTGGAGCTAAAATTGTTGGAATAATTGACCGTGACGGAGGATTAATTAAGGAAGATGGATTTTCTTTAGAAGAAATAAGAGAACTTTTTGTTAATAAAAATGGAAATGCTTTATCTCACCCAGACATGATTCCTTTTGATGAAATAAACTCAAGAATTTGGGATATAAAAGCAGAAGTTTTTATTCCTTGTGCAGCATCAAGACTAATTAAACAAGACCAGGTAGACAAAATGATTACTTCAGGAATTGAGGTCATTGCTTGTGGTGCCAATGTTCCATTTGCAGATCAAGAAATTTTCTTTGGTCCAATTGCAGAATATGCAGATAACAAAATAAGTATTATCCCAGATTTCATTGCAAATTGTGGAATGGCAAGAGTTTTTGCTTATTTAATGAGTAATGATTTACCGCCAGTAATGACAGACGCTTCTATATTTGAAGATACTTCTGACATTATTAAAAATGCAATTCAAGCGTCTTACAATACCAACAACTCAAAAACAAACATTGCGAAAACAGCATTTGAAATCGCACTAAAAAAACTTATCTAAAAATCAACAAAAATGGAATTAGTAGTAGTAATTATATTTATTCTTGGGTATCTAGCAATCACTCTTGAGCACAATTTAAAGATTGATAAGTTAGTACCTGCCTTATTAATGATGGGAGCAGCTTGGGCTGTTGTTGCAGTATCTCACTTACCCGTATTTGAGATTACAGAACATGGAAAAGAAGCTTCTACCTTAGAGGCAGTTTTGTTACATCATTTTGGAAAAACTTGTGAAATCTTGATTTTCTTAATTGGAGCAATGACAATTGTAGAAATCATTGATTATTTTGATGGATTTGCAACTATTAAAAAGTTTATTAAGACCAATAAAAAGAGAAAACTATTGTGGATTGTAGCTATTTTAGCTTTTATCCTTTCTGCAATTATTGACAACCTTACGGCTACTATTGTTCTAATCACTATTTTAAGGAAATTAGTAACAAGCAAAGAAGACAGGTTGTGGTTTGCAGGTATGATTATTATTACAGCAAATGCTGGTGGTGCTTGGTCTCCAATAGGTGATGTAACAACTACAATGCTTTGGATGGGAGAAAAAGTGTCTACACTTTATTTAATTGAATATTTAATTTTACCCTCATTAGCTTGTATGGTAATCCCAACATTAATTGCTGGTTATTTACCTGCTTTTAAAGGAGAATTTGAAGCTCCAGAAGAAGTTAAAGAAACTAATAAATATGGGGCAAGAATGCTTTACATAGGACTATTACTAATAGTTGCTGTGCCGGTATTTAAAACTCTTACTCATTTACCTCCTTATATGGGAATGATGATTTCGTTAGGCTTTTTTACGATTTTTGCAGAGTTCTTTAGTAACAGAAGCTTTAGCCATGGAGATATTGAAGGTCAGCACAGTCCGGTTCATAAAGCACTTGGAAGAATTGAAATGCCAAGTTTATTATTTTTCTTAGGAATCTTAATGACAGTTGCAGCTCTGGAATCATTAGGGTTGATTTTAGATTTTGGAAATAATGTAGTAGAAGGTATTGGAATAAATCCTTTTATATTAATTCTTGGTGGAGCATCTGCAATTGTAGATAATGTTCCTTTGGTTGCTGCAAGTATGGGAATGTTTCCAAATATGGCAACTGACGCACCTGAATGGCACTTAATTGCCTTTGCTGCAGGAACAGGAGGAAGTATGTTGATTATAGGATCGGCTGCTGGGGTTGTAGCTATGGGAATGGAAAAAATATCTTTCTTTTGGTATTTGAAAAACATTGCTTGGTTGGCATTAGTTGGATACTTAACAGGAATAGGTGTTTTCTATTTAATGCATCTATAAAATAAATTCAAAAAATAAATTCAAAACCTCTCACAAAACTGAGAGGTTTTTTTTGTGCTCAACAATAAAACTAACATCATTGTGTTTACAATTAAACACAATTACAATATGAACTTAGGATGAGAAGTGTAATTTTATCTTGTTATTAAAACTAAAAACCTAACCCAATGATACAAACTGCTGATAATACTGGAGCTTTAGCCGATTCACTTGCAAATAATGCTGCACCTGATATGTCTATAATGGAAATTATAGTAGAGTCTAACTCGTGGTATATTCTAATTCCATTGTTACTGATGTCTATTTATGCAATTTTTATTTTTGTAGAAAGATTTATGGCATTGAGAAAAGCTGGGAACGAAGAAGACCAGTTCATGTCTAGGATAAAAGATTATGTACAAGAAGGAAAATTAGATTCTGCAAAAAACTTGTGTGCATCCACAGATAGTCCAATCGCAAGAATGGTAGACAAAGGAGTTTCTAGAATTGGGAAACCAATGCAAGACATAAAAGCATCTGTAGAGAACGTGGGTAAATTGGAAATCTCTAGGCTAGAAAACAATGTATCTGCACTAGCGACAATTTCTGGGATTGCTCCAATGATTGGTTTCTTGGGGACAGTATTGGGAATGATAAAAGTATTTTATGATTTGAAGAATACAGGAATAAAAGCTGATTTTCTTGAAACACTTTCAGGAGGAATTATGATGGCAATGGTAACAACAGTTGCCGGACTTATCGTAGGAATTTTAGCTTATTTCTTTTACAATTTTTTAGTGTCAAGAGTATCTAAAGTTGTACAAAACATGGAGGCTCACTCGATAGAGTTTATTGATATATTGGAAGAGCCAGGAAACTAACGCATTTCGACTCCGCTCAATGTGACAAAGGTTTTCATTGAATTTATCGATACAAAAATTAATTTATATGAGTTTAATAAGTCAAAATAAAGTCAAAATAGAAGGTGGAATGTCTTCCATGACGGATTTAGTATTCTTGCTTTTGATATTCTTTATCATCTTATCTGCCTTAGCAAAAAATGCAGTAGATGTAGATTTACCGCAAGGAGGAGAAACTGCCGAACCTGGTTCAGCATTAGCAACTGTTGTGATACAGCCTGATAATACCATTTTATTGAATAAAAAAGTAATTCAGTTCGAACAGTTAGGAGATGCAATAGAAACAGCAATTGCTTCAGATACAACTAGATTAGTTGCATTGTACGGAGATAAGACTTCAGACTACGGAATTGCTATTCAAATTATTTCCTTAGCAAAGGAAAGAAAAATGAAAATTGCCATCATGGCGGATAAATAAAGAGTTTTAATTAAAACTCTTTTGTGTAAACTTCGTTAAACAAAGAAACATACAGTACAATGAGTAAGGACGAAAAGAAAAATAGGAAATTAGGATTAATTATATCAGGTGTTACACACTTGCTTGTAATCCTTTTGCTATTTGCTTTCACTATGGACACAAAGAAAGTGGAAAAAGAGCCTGTAATTTTGTTGATGGATTTCACTCCAAGTGGATCTAGTTCTAGGGGCGGAAGCAGTGCTTCTCCTTCAGAATCTGAAACTGTATCAGAAGAGTCTCAAAATGTGGTAGAACCTGTGGTTACTCAAAAAACTGAATCTGCTGTTAAAAAATCAGATAAAAAAGCCAGTAAAACTTCATCTACAACAACTACCGAAAAGAAAGCAAATGCTCAGGCTTCTGCTGCAAATGCTTTTGGTGGAGATGGAAGTGGAGAAGGACAAGGTTCGGAGGATGGAAAAGGTAACGATTCTGGAATTGGAGAAAATGAGGGAAATGGTCCTGGATTAAAAGGTTTTGGTAAAATAGGTTCGGGAGATGGATCTAATCCAGAATTCAAAAACCCAACTCAAGAACAAGGAAAAGTATTAGTTAAACTTTTTGTAAATAGAAAAGGAAGAGTGACTAGTGTACAGGTATTATCAAGCAGGAGAGAAACTACAACCTCGGATGCTGTTCTTTTAAATAAAGCAAAGCGAGACGGCTTAAAATACATGTTTTCTGCTAATAGTAAACGAGAAGAAATAAGCATTGCTTACCGTTTAATTAATTACACGCTTCAATAAATCTACCTTGAATTCTTATCAAGAAACTTTAGCCTTTTTATTCTCTCAACTTCCACAATACCAAAAATTAGGAGGAAAAGCTTACAAAGCTGATTTAGGTAATATCACTAAGATTTGTGAATTGCTAAACAATCCACAACACAACATCAAGACTATTCATGTTGCCGGAACCAATGGGAAAGGTTCTACTTCGCATATGATTGCCTCTGTGCTTCAAGAAGCGGGTTACAAAGTGGGGTTGTATACTTCGCCTCACCTCAAAGATTTTAGAGAAAGAATAAGAATAAACGGAGAATCTATTTCCCAAAAAGAAGTCATTGAATTCGTTCATACAAACAAGAATTTATTGCAAGAAATAACCCCTTCTTTCTTTGAATGGACTGTAGGTTTGGCTTTTCATTATTTCGAAAAAAAACAAACAGACATCAATGTCATAGAAACTGGCCTTGGAGGAAGATTAGATTCTACGAATATAATTTCACCTGAAGTTTCTCTTATTACAAATATCTCACTAGAACATACGGCTATCCTTGGCGACACCATAGAGCTCATTGCAAAAGAAAAAGGCGGGATAATAAAAAAAAATACTCCTGTTGTAATTGGTGAAACCAATTCAATTACCAAACCTATTTTTGAAAAAATAGCAAACGAATTAAAATCTCCTATTTATTTTTCAGACGAAAATATAGAAGAAAAATACGAATTGGATTTGAAAGGAAACATCCAACAAAAAAATGCTAAAACATGTTTGCAAACCATTGAAGTATTAAATAAAACCGGCTGGAAAATTGATAAAGTAAGTATAAAAAATGGATTGAAAAATGTGATTAAAAACACCAAATTACTTGGAAGATTTCAACTCATTAGTAAAAATCCTTTTATAGTTCTTGACACAGCTCATAATCTAAACGGAATTGAGTCTTTAATAAAAGAGATTGAAACTTACTCATTCCAAAAATTGCAAGTAATAATTGGAATGGCAGACGATAAAAATCACGAAAATATGTTACAGTTATTTCCTGAAAATACCCAATTCTATTTTTGCTCTTCTTCTAATGAAAGGATTCTTAAAGGAAAGGAGTTAAAAAAGATAGCATCTAAGATCGGAATAACTGGAAAATCTTATAAATCGGTTTCTAAAGGGCTTGAGAAAGCTAAGAATGAATCCAACAAGAATAATTTCATTGTTATCACAGGCAGCAACTTTATTGTTGCTGATATTCTTTAATATTATCCAAAAAAAAGACCCAGCTTTCACTGAGTCTTTTCATCCTATTATTATTTTCTATTGTTTTTTAAAAGTAACTCTTCTATTTTTAGCTTTCGCTACCATAGTTCCTTCATCAGAGTCTGGAGCTGAATCATTCATTACTTCTCTTTTAAATCTGTCTTCACTAATTCCGTGACTTTTTAAATATTCAATTACATTTCCTATTCTTCTATCAGCCAATCCTAAATGTTCTTCTTTAGATCTTGCTGCCAGTGCTTCATCTTTAGTTGTGTGACCAAAAACAGTCAATCTAAGTTGAGGATTTTCAATCATTACCTCAGCTAATACATCCAAATCATCTTTTGTATTAGGCAATAAATTTGCTTTTAAATAAGCAAAATAAACTGTAGAGTTATCAATTTTTTCTTCTACTGTAAATCCTTCTATTGAAGTACTTGCTTTGCTGTAAATTATTCTTTCAACTTCAGACTCGACTACATCATCACAATTACAAGATTCTCCTTCTTCTATAATTACTACTTTTACATTATCAATATAATAGTAAGCCATTGGAACTTGAGTTCCTTTAAAATCTTTTTTCTTTCTTAATTTAAGAAACTTAGTCTCTGCAGTTTCATCAAAGTTTCCGATTGTAATAAATCTTTCACCTCCTACTCCTTCATATTCTGCACACATTTTTTCCCAACTGTATCTTTTTTCAAACACTTTGTTATCTCCAACTTTTACAACTGTTTCTTTCTTTCCTAGTACTATATCTTTCTTCCCATCTACTTCAAATGGTCTTTTAGACAAATGTGCTCCTAGATTATTTACTGCATATTTAGATAAATCGGAAAGACTTACGTCATAAGAAATACAATACCTCACTCCTTTTTCCAATTTCATATCTAGCTCTTTTGCTATGTATGTTCTTGGGTCTTTTCCTCTGTAAGAATAAGCGATAATTCCTGCATAATTGTCTCCGTCAGAAGCTTCTTCTTTTCCATAAGCATTTTGCGGAACTCCTATTTCTGTTCCTGCTGCTTTTGTAGAAAACAAATCGGCTCTTAACGAAGTTGGCGAAAACCAATCTTCTGCTTTATCTACTTGTTTTAATCTTTTCAACTTCCCTTTTGTCTCTTCAAAACTTCCGTTTTTTACAAGGTTTTCATTGTCTTGCGCTACTGCTGTTCCAAGTACTGCAAATGAAAGGATTGCTCCAATAATATACTTCTTTTTCATAATTTTTCTTTTATAAGTTTTAAAAATAACAATCTATTTTCAATAATCAACTAATATGCTGAATAAATCGAACATTTGAAGTGTTATACACAAGTTCAATGCCAAAAATAAAAATACTCAGTATTAACTTGTTGTCTAACTATATTAATAGGAAGAAAGGGTTGTATAAATCATCTTTGTTATAAGTTAATTTTTTATTCGTGTTGATGTCAAACAAGTCTTTCCCAACACCATTCACAATAGCATGACCTGCAGCAGTATCCCATTCCATACAGGGATAATCACGAGGATAAATATCCATTTTTCCTTCCGCAATTCTACAAAACTTGAGAGAGCTAGAAAGTTGTATAAATGTAAATTCAGAATAATTTAGTTTCTGTATTCTTGGAGACTCATTAAAAAAGCTTAGTTGTGTGTTTCTTCCTCCTGTTACCACAATAGTATCGTGAGGAGTTTCTTCTGTTGGCAAATGGATAGCATTATTTATTTGTGAGCCAAGTTCCTCTTTTACCTTGTGAATGAATTTGTAACTTCCCGTTTCTTCTCCACCAAAGAATAACTCCTGAGTTGATGGCACATAAATAACTCCAAAAATTGGCAATCCATTCTCTACAAGTCCAATATTTACTGTAAATTCTTTCGTCTTTTTTACAAACTCCTTTGTTCCGTCTAAGGGATCTACAATCCAAACTTTGCTCCATTTCTCTCTTATTTCATACTTTTCTGGTTCATCCTCCTCTCCTATAATTGGAATATGAGTTTCTTTTAAATAGGAAGAAATTATATCTGTAGAAATTATATCTGCTTTTGTCACTGGAGAATTATCTGCTTTAATAATAACTCCTAAATCATTGGAGTGAAAAACTTCCATAATCGCAATTCCAGCTTCAATAGAGGCTTGTATAGCAATTTCATATGTTTTAGGAATGTTCTTCATTCAATTATAAACTCATTATTTCACGAAATTTTTGGGCCTGCCTTCTCGAAACCTCAATTTCTTCGCCTGTTTTTAAAGTTAGCTTTAATCCTCCACTAAACCAATTATCCACTTTACTCACCCATGCTACATTCACTATGTTTTTTCTATTAGTTCTAAAAAACTGTTTGTCTTCAAGTCTCTCCTCAATTTTATTTAGCGACCTCAATAGCAGTGGTTTATTGTCATCAAAATATACTTTTATATAATTCCCTACCGATTCAAAATAGCGGATATCTTCTAATTTTACAAACCAACATTTTTCTCCATCCTTTATAAATATTTTATCTCCGTAAGAAAGTCTTTCGGTACTAATTTGTTCCTCTTCTGCCTCTTCGCTTTCTATTTCTTCTTTTATTTTACCCAATGTTTTAGCTAATCTTTCCGGATCTACAGGCTTAAGAATATAATCAAATGCATTTACTTCAAATGCCTTAATTGCATATTCATCATAAGCGGTTACAAAAATAATATGAGGTGTAAATTCTAATTCTTGTAACAAATCAAAACCTGTTTTTTCTGGCATTTGAATATCCAAAAAAACTAAATCTGGTTTTAGTTTTTCTATTGCTATTTTCGCTTCAAAGGCATTAGCGCATTCTTCAATTACATCAATAAACGAATGTTCTTTCAGTAATGCATGAAGCTCCTTTCTTGCTAGTCTTTCATCATCTACTATTATTGTTCTCATTGGGGGCGTTTAATAATATTAATATTTCTGACTTTACCTCATCTGCTACTTGCCTTAAATCAAATGTGGCATCATTCCCATAAATCAGTTTCAATCTTTTTATTGTGTTCTTCACTCCTATCCCTGTTTCGGATTGGTGACTTTCATCCAGTGTTCCTGTGTTAGAAACTATAACAGATAAATAGTTCTCTATAATCCTTATTTCATAACTAATGATCCCACCTCTCATCAATTTAGCAATTCCGTGCTTTATTGCATTTTCGGTAATCGTTTGCAATAAAAGTGGAGGAATAAGAACCGATAAACTCTTCTCATCTATCTCTTTCCTTACTTGTAATCTTTCTTCGTATCTAATCTTCTCAAGGCTCAAATAATCATCTACAATTGCCATTTCGTCCTTTATGCTAATCAGATTTTTCTTACTATAAACTAAGGCATTTCTTAACACGTTAGACAATTGAGTTATTGCTTTTTTTGATTGCTCAGGATCTTCATCCACTAAGGCTCTAATGCTATTCATTGCATTGAACATAAAATGAGGATTCAATTGTGAACGCAGATTCTTTAGTTCTACCTCGGTATTAAGCGCGTGCATCTCCATGTTTTTGAACTGCTCTCTTCTTACTTTATAAAAAAGTAAATAAACAAAATAGAGAATACTCCAAATGAAATAAACCAAGACACCAAGAATTATAATATCTATTGCAAAAAAAGAATCTCCAGCTTGCCCTATTCCTAATCTTATTAAACTAGTAGTTATTGAAAACATAATCCCTAAAACGAGACTTGCAATTAATATCCTTATTAATAAATTTCCAATTGGTTTCAATATCCAATTGAATCGGATTATTTGAATTCGGTAAAAATGACTGATTAATAAATTTACACCAAATACTAATCCTAAAAAAAGAACAAGGTTTACTCTACTTCCTCCGTCATTAGAATTTAAAAAACCTACAATTACAACAAATAGACCCCAACCAATTGTTTGAAACAAACAATACTGAGTTCTATTATTTAGTTTTATTTCATTGGAATTTGCCATCAAATCTAAAATACATTTTTTTACGCAGAATAAAAATTAATCTACCGAAGATTGAAGTTTCGAGAGTGTTCTCAAAAACAATTCTACAAAAAATCCATAGATAAGAATTGCCAAAATAATATGAATAGGTTGAGCAAAAGCTTGCATTCCAAAATAAAATAACACAATTCCTGCTATGATTTCTAGCACTGTGAAAACAACCAAATAGTTAAGTGGTTTTACAAAAATGGAGTTCTTTTTCAGTTTTAAATACAGATATCCTATTGCAAAGACTAACAAAAATGAAAACGAACGGTGAATATAAAACACATAATCAAATCCTTGCGGAATTAATTCACGTCCTATTCCTGCATCCATCATTAAATCGGTTTGTTGCCTTACTTGTGTTCCAAGAATAATTTGAATTATCATTAATACAATTCCTGCAAATGCTACCTTTTTTATAGTGTCGTGTAGTTTATTACCTTCTGATTTGGCTTGTGTATTTTCTCTGCTAATTAATTTCAGTAACAACAATTGAATCACAATCATAACGGTAACTCCTAGCATGTGATAAGTAATCATATAAGGATTAAGATTCGTATCTACAGTTAATTTACCAAGCCAAGCCTGAAACAAAATAAAAAACAACTGAATGAGCGAAAGCGACAAAAACCATTTATTGACTTTCCATTTTTTTGCTGCGAAATAAATCATTAATAAAGCGAAGAACCCTAAGAGCGCACCAAATAGTCGATTTATATATTCTATCCAAGTATGGTATACATTAAATACTGCGTAATCGTGTTTGGTATAACTCTCCCAATTATTTTGATTAACTGAAATGGCAGTAGTAAAATTAGATTTTGCTACCACTAAAGATTCATCCAGAATTATTATTTGACCTTTTTCAAAGGCATGATTATCCTTCCATTCTAATTGACTTTGTTCTGTTGGCGGTATTAAATAGCCAAAACACTTAGGCCAATCTGGACATCCCATTCCGGATCCAGACATACGCACAATACTTCCTGCAACAATTACTAAGTATATATTTATCAATACTATCCAAGTAAACACTTTTAAGCTTTTCATTTCTTTTTTATTTTAATTCTTTTATCCATTCCGAAATTGTAAATAATACGCCTCTATCTATAGTTGTTTCAATTTTTGCATATTCAGCCACATTTCCTGTAACTGCAGGCTGCATTAGATGATTCAAACTTCCAAAAGTAACAATCGTATTATCTACTTTGTAAAATCTTTTAGAATTCAAAGCCTCAGAAATTCCTCTCAAGTTTGATTCTGAATCTAATTGAATATCTTTTCCTCCTCCCATTGCCAACACTGGGCATTTTATTTTTCTTAAATAATCTTGAGGTTCTATTACAATAAAACTATTGTACCAAGGCCTGTCTACAAATACCAAGATTTGATTAGTTACAGAGTTAACTTCCATTTCGCTCAGTCCGTCTTTTGTGTATTTTTCTTTTGTAATCTCTTTAATTGCTGTAACTTTTTCTTCTTGAGAAGTTGAATTGAGAACCGCAACATCAATTTTATCAAACATTTCTCTATTTGCCAAAATTGCCTCTTCGCCCATTCCTGCAATTTCATATTGATTCCTTCTTTGCTTGTGCATCAATTCAGGGATAGGAACTCCTGGAGCTCCCATCATTATCACAAAATCTATTTTCTTTTTATTTTCTGAAGCATATAGTGGAGCAATAATTCCTCCCTCACTGTGCCCAAATAACCCTAAAATTTTTACTTCTTTTCGTTCCAACAATTGATTCACAATTGCATCCACATCATTATAAAAATCATTCAAATCACTCCCAACATATTTCCCAGTAGATTTCCCCACTCCTCTTTCGTCATATCTAAAAGTTCCTATTCCTTGTTTGGCAAGATGATCAGTAATTACAGCAAAAGATTTATGTCCCAACATTTCACTGTCTCTATCCTGCGGACCAGAACCAGAAATAAGAACCACAACAGGATATTGCTTTTCATCCTTAGCTGGCAAAGTTAAAGTTCCTGATAAACTGATAGATGAGTTTTGGTTTTCTATAGTTAATTCTTCGGTATAATAATCGAAAGGTGGAATTGGAGTTTGTGGACGCTTTAATTCTTCTGCAACACTGTTTTCATCTCTTGAAAAAACAAGTGGAAAAACCATCCCGTTTTGGGTCCATTCCCCCTTTATAAATTCTCTATCTAGCTTTCCTACAAATTTTGAATTTATTCGATTGAGATAAAAAACAACTTCATTTTCATAATAATAAAAACTATCTAATTCGAACGTGAAAGGATTCTTCTCTGTAATTGTTAGTTTCTCTAAATCATCACCAATAGATAATATTAGTTTCGCAGTTCTAGCTCCAAGAACCATTTCTCCATACCAGTCTCCTTCTATCTCTTGTGAGTAAGAAAAGAAATTAATTAAAATAAATAAAAACAGAAGTAACTTTTTAATAATCATTTAATTATAAAATGTTTAATAGGGTTATTAATCGATTTTGTAAAGGATAAATTTACAACTTAAAGCTTAAAGTTTCATCATTAAAAATGATAAGTTTTAAAAGCATAAAATAAAACTTAAAAATATATCTTTGTTTCTCTACTTTGGTAAAGTTTTTGTAGCCAAAATACTCTAAATGAAAAGTACTAAATGTTCAAAATAAAAATTATCATACTCGTTTTTCTATTGTTCCAATTTGTTGGAATAGGACAAACTGTGACAATTAAGAATTACCAAACTGAAAAACCGATCAATAATGTCTTGGTTACAAACCGGTCTAAAACAATAAAACTCTACAGTGATTTAAATGGTAAAGTGAGCCTAAATGATTTTGAAATAAAAGAACTCATCTATTTTTCTCACCAATCATTTGCCAAAGAAAAAAGAACTTTTTCACAAATAATAGAGAACGAGTATATTGTGAAAATGATTAATGAAATTATGTTGCCTGTGATTGATATAAAACCTCCAAGAGAAAGTATCCAAAAAGATTTTTCTACTGTGCGTATTGAAAAAATAAGCTCTGCAGAAATGAAACAATCTATGCCGCAAACTACTGCGGACATGTTACAAAAAAATAGTAATATTTTGGTTCAAAAATCACAATCTGGTGGCGGAAGTCCAATAATTAGAGGATTTGAAGCCAATAAAATTTTACTTGTAATAGATGGGGTTAGATTAAATAATGCTATTTATAGAGGTGGTCATCTTCAAAATTCCATTACAGTTGATAATAACATTTTTGAGAGTACTGATGTTTTCTACGGTCCAGGTTCAGTAATTTACGGAAGTGATGCACTTGGAGGGGTAATTCATTTTCATACCAAAAATCCAGAATTATCTTTAGACTCAAATGCAGTGTCCAGAACAAATTTCATGACAAGAGCTGGAAGTGCAAATGGAGAAAAAACCAACCACCTTCACTTTAGTTACGGAAGAAAAAAATGGGGAAGTTTAACCTCTTTTACCTTTTCAAGTTTTGATGATATTAAAATGGGAAAGAACAGGAATCACGGTTACGAAAACTTTGGGAAAATCAACAATTATGTTACTACCCTAAACGGAATAGACTCTATGGTGTCTAATCCGAATCAAAACTCTCACCCAAAAACTAGCTACAACCAATTAGACTTATTACAAAAGTTTACTTATAAAATAAATGACGACTATATCCTAGGATTAAATTTACAATATTCACAATCTAGTGCTATCAATAGATTTGATAAATTGAATGAATACAGAAATGGAGCGTTGAAATATGCCGAATGGTATTATGGGCCACAAAAAAGGTTGCTCTCTGCACTTAAATTTGAATCAAAAAAAGAAATGAAATTTGCAGACTACTTTACTCTTATGGCTGCATTTCAAAAAATAGACGAAGACAGAATTTCAAGAAGGTATCAAGATACTCAATTGTTTTCCGAAAATGAAAATGTATATGTGTACAGTTTAAATGCTGATTTTTTGAAAAAATTATCTGACAAAGAAGTCCTTTATTACGGAGCCGAGTTAAGTCATAACATTGTGAGGTCTTCAGCTACTGAAAAGAACATAAATAGTAACGAAGAAATAGCAACCCAAACTCGTTATCCAAATGGAGATAATAGAATTAGCTCTGGAGCAATTTACGCTTCAATGGATAAAAAATTATACAAAAAACTAACCGCTACTTTTGGTGCTCGTTACAGTTACTTCGTAAACTACTCTTCTTTTACCGATACCTTTTTAATTAACTTTCCTTTCAGTGAAATAAAATTTAATACAGGAGCACCTTCGGGAAGTATTAGTTTAAAATATAAAGACGAACATGGTTTTAGAGGTGAATTAATTGGTTCATCTGGCTTTAGGTCCCCTAATGTAGATGACTACGGAAAAGTATTTGAGAAAGATGGAAACCTAGTTGTTCCAAACAACAACTTAAAACCAGAATACGTTTACAATTACGAACTTAATTTCTCTAAAAGGTGGGAAAGAAAAGACAGAGAATATTTAGCAATTAAAATTGCTGGATTCTATACAGCAATAAATAACGCAATAGTAAAAAGTGACTACCAAATAAATGGGCAAGATTCTATAGTATTTAGAGGAGACAAAGTAAATTTAGAGTCTAACCAGAATATAAATTCTGCAATGATTTATGGTGGATCTTTTGATGCAAGAATCAATTTCACTGCTGCATTAAGTATGAACGGATCGATAAACTATATCGTTGGTAAAAACTTAACTGACGAAACAAAATTGTCGCACATCCCTCCTGTTTTTGGAAGATTGAATTTTACTTACACCAATAAAAAAATAAGGATACAACTAAACTCTATGTTTAATGCAAAGAAAGACCTTGCCGATTATGGACCAGGAACAACAGACAATCCAGAAGAAGCAACACTTGACGGGACTCCAGCGTGGGCTATCTTCGGATTAAACGCTTCTTATAATTTAACTCAAAGCATTACCGTACAAGGAAGTGTAGACAACATTTTGGATGCACATTACAAGCAATTTGCATCAGGAATTAGTGGATTAGGAAGAAATTTCACTTTATCTATAAGAGGAAGTTTTTAATTCAAGTCGAATATTCAAATCCTTTATTTATCAATTGTTTATACAACAAAAAAGTGAACCGAAATATTCATCCTTTTTTGTATCTTTGATTTAGTCTTGAAAAAGATAAAAGGCACAAATGAGCAAAAGAGCAAAATATAAATACGACCCCAATACACTTCAATACCAAAAAATTGAATTAACTCTTAATGAAATATTAAAGAAAATTCTAAAGTACACGAGTGTTGGGATTGTAATTGCTGGAATTATAATCTTAATTGCTTATCCCTTTATTCAAGATTATTCTACAAGAAGGGCTCAGAAAAAAATTGAATTTTTAGAATCTAACTATCAATCCATCAACTCAGAAATGGATACAATTGTAGCCGTTTTAAAAAATCTTCAGGAAATCGACAACAACCTATATCGGGTAATATTTGAAGCAGAACCTTACGAGAATAAAGACTTAGATAGAAAAACAATTCCAGGTGAAAAAACACATGAAAACTATGTTGTTTCACTAAAAGAAAGACTTAATTCACTTACAAATAGTGTGGTTGGGCAATCAAAGTCATTTGAAACAGTAATAGAGTTAGCAATAAATAAAGAGAAATTATTACAAGCTGTTCCCTCAATCATTCCAATAGAGGATAAAGAATTAACAAGGCTTTCTTCTTCTTTTGGAATTAGAAATGATCCTATTTATAATGTTCCAAAAATGCATTCGGGATTAGATTTTACCTCTCCGACTGGTTCAAAAATATATGCTTCGGGAAATGGAGTTATAGAAACTATGGAATATAGTACAGGGGGATATGGAAATCATGTGATAATAAATCACGGCTTTGGTTATAAATCTCACTATGCTCACATGAGTGAGTTTAAAACTAGAGTAGGTAAAAAAGTAAAAAGAGGAGAACTAATAGGATTAGTAGGAAGTACAGGGAAATCGACTGCACCACATTTGCATTATGAAGTGATAAAAAACGGGCATAAAATAGACCCTATAAACTTCTTTTATAATGATATTACACCCTATCAATACCAACAAATGCTTGAAAAAGCTAAAACCACTGGAGGTTCATCATTGGATTAAAAACTAAAAAATGATTACACTAAATTTTGACAAAAATAAATTGTATTACTCTATTGGAGAAGTATCCAAAATTTTTAATGTAAACTCATCACTTATTCGATTTTGGGAGAAAGAATTTAAACAATTATCTCCAAAAAAAACAGAGAGCGGTAAACGTAAATTCACCCAGAAAGACATTAAAATCATTCATAAGATCTACCACCTAGTTAAAGAAAAAGGATTTACTTTGGCAGGAGCAAAGGAGCATATTAAAGAAAATATAACAATTCATTCCAAATCAGATGAAATAGAGTTGAAATTGAATAATATAAAAACTACTTTAGGGCAATTATTAAAATAAATGAAAGAAGTTACCATCATAAGACGAGAAAGATTTTCCTCTGCTCACAAGCTATGGAATCCTAAATGGAGCGAAGAAAAAAACAATAGTACATTTGGAGGGTGTTCCAATCCCAATTGGCACGGTCACAATTACGAATTAATAGTAAAAGTAAAAGGAGAGATAGATCCTGAAACTGGATTTGTTATGAACCTCAAAGACCTTAGCAAAATACTAAAATCTAAAGTAATAGATAAGTTGGATCATAAGAACTTAAATTTAGATGTAGATTTCTTGAAAGACAAAAACACTACCACAGAGGTTGTTGCAGTTTCAATTTGGGAAGAAATAGAAGAAGACATAGAGAAAAAAGGGGCAAAATTAGTAAGTGTAAAAATAAATGAAACAGAAAACAATTCTGTTGAGTACTTCGGAGAAAATTAAGAAAATGGGATACAAAAAAACAGAAGAATACGATAAAGAATTGACTGAGAAAATGTCTGGATTTTATGAAAAAATCTTATCTGACATAGGAGAAGACCCTCAAAGAGAGGGGTTGCTAAAAACTCCCGAAAGAGTTGCTAAATCAATGCAATTCTTGACTCACGGTTACGACATTGATCCGGCAGAAATAATGAAGTCTGCAATGTTTAGCGAAGACTATAGCCAAATGGTAATTGTGAAAGACATTGAAGTATATTCTTTGTGCGAACATCACATGCTCCCTTTCTTCGGAAAAGCACATATTGCTTATATTCCTAACGGAAAAATCGTGGGACTCAGTAAATTACCAAGAGTGGTAGATGCATTTGCAAGAAGACTGCAAGTACAAGAAAGATTGACAAACGAAATAAGAGATTGTATTCAAGAAACATTAAACCCTTTAGGGGTTGCAGTAGTAATTGAAGCCAGTCATATGTGCATGCAAATGAGAGGCGTAGAAAAACAAAACTCCGTAACTACAACCAGTGCATTTACAGGGTTATTTTTAGAAGAAGCAACTAGGCAAGAATTTATAAAATTAGTATCTTCGAGACTGCATTAACAATAAAAAATAAAAGCTTAAAATAATGAGAGAAACAAACAACTTTCAGCAAAGTATAGACTCTGGGGTTTATGAGCAATCATTAGCGAAGTCATTTATGGCTAAAGTTTTTACCTATATGTTTGTCGGGTTATTCATCACAGGATTTATAGCTTGGTATTTCCATACTTCAGGTTTAGTTGGAGAGTATTTAATAAATTTTACTACGGGGTCAGTTTATCCTTTGTATTATATTGCAGCTTTTGCCCCATTGGGTTTTGTTTTCGCTATGTCCTTAGGATATAACAGGCTAAGTGCTCCAAGTATGCTTATTTTATTTATTTCATTTGCCTTATTAATGGGAATAAGTTTTAGTACACTATTCATTCGTTACAACTTGGGAGATATCTATTCTGCCTTCTTCTCTGCTTCTTCCGTTTTTGCAATAATGGCTGTTGTAGGATATACAACCACCACAGATTTAACCAAGCTAGGAAACATTTTGTATATTGGATTAATAGGGATAGTAATTGCTATGGTCGTTAATTTCTTTATGCAGAGCAGCTTCATGAGTTACGTAATAAGTGTATTGGGTGTAGTAATCTTTACTGGACTAACAGCTTATGATGTTCAAAAATTAAAAAGAATTGGAGAAGGCTCAGAAATCGGAACAGCATCAACTCAAAAAAGAGCTGTTTATGGAGCATTAACCTTGTACCTAGACTTCATTAATCTATTCTTATTTTTATTGAGATTAATTGGTGGGAGAGATTGATTTTAGTTTTGTCATCTCTCAAATAAGTATTACTTTTACAAAAAAACAAACACAATGTCTGATAACTATTTTCACGAAAACTCAGCTACAATAGGTTACATCTATACAGCTCTAGCATTAGGGATTGTAGCTTACCTTATTTTTGGATAAAAATAAATGGGCGGTTAAAAACCTATTAATTGAGTAAAATCTTATTTCTATGCCTTTTGACACTATTTTTTCTTGGATTATAAAGAAAAGAATAGACCAAATAGAGCATTTTACATTCAATCCCATTATCACCCAAAATGGCGTATGGGATTCTTTGTTGGATAGAGCCAAAGAAACCGAATTTGGAAAACAATACGGATTCGCAACTACTCCCAGTTACCGAGAATTCAAAAATAACATTCCGCTTCACACATACGAAGATATATTTCCCTATATAGAAAAATCTATAGCTGGAGAAGAAAATATCTTGTGGCCAGGAAAAACACAGTGGTTTTCTAAATCTTCTGGAACTACAAATGCCAAAAGCAAACTGATTCCGGTAACCCAAGAAGCCATTCAAGATTGCCATTATAAAGGAGGAAAAGATTTATTGAGTATTTATTACCACAATAATCCCGGAGCAAAATTATTCTCTGGAAAACATTTAATCCTTGGAGGAAACACTTCCGTTAATCAACTAAATGAAGGGAGTTATTTTGGTGATTTATCGGCTATCATTGTAAAGAATTTACCGTTTTGGGCAGAGATAAGAAGAACTCCCAACAGGCAAATAACCTTGATGGAAAATTGGGAAGAAAAAATCCTGAAAATGGCTGAATCCTCTCTCAAAGAAGATGTGAAAATTATTGCAGGTGTTCCTTCTTGGATGCTAGTTTTATTGAATAAAATAATAGAAGTTGCCGAAGGAAAAACCATCAATGAAATATGGCCAAACCTTGAATTGTATATGCACGGAGGTGTAAATTTTGATCCGTACAAACCACAATTTGATTCTATAATAAACTCTAAGAAACTAAATTACTACCAAACTTATAATGCTTCGGAAGGTTTTTTTTCGTTACAAAACGAAAACAAAACTGATGATATGTTGCTAATGCTTGATTACGGAATATTTTACGAGTTTATTCCTATGAATGAATTCGATGGAACCAATTCCAATGCAATAAGCTTAGAAGAAGTAGAATTGAATAAAAACTATGCTTTGGTGATTTCAACAAACGGAGGTTTATGGAGATATTTGGTAGGCGACACAGTCAAATTCACTTCCCTATCCCCTTTCAAGATAAAAGTAACGGGACGTACCAAGCATTTTATTAATGCGTTTGGAGAAGAGTTAATTATTGAAAATACCGACATTGCCATTACCAAAGCCTGCGAAAGAACTGGAGCTAGTTTCAAAGAATATACGGTTGCTCCAATATATATATTAGGTAAAGAAAAAGGAGCCCACGAATGGGCTATAGAATTTGTCAATCCTCCGCAAAATAACCAAGAGTTTATTGCCGTTTTGGATGAAACATTAAAAAGCTTAAATTCCGATTACGAAGCAAAAAGAATATTGATTTTGGAAAATCCTGTATTGCATGTTTTACCTAAAAACACATTCGATAGTTGGTTAAAAACGAAAGGAAAACTAGGTGGACAAAACAAAATTCCTAGACTAAGTAACGACAGAAAATTGATGGAGGAGATTCTTTCGTAATTAAAGTCTAAAAAATCATAACTTTATCCCTAGCAAAACAAAAACAATGAGTAAAAAAGGAATCGCAATTCTAGGGTCAACTGGATCTATAGGAACACAAGCATTGGAAGTTATTGAACAATTTCCAGATAAATTTGAGTTAATTACCCTTACAGCAAATAAAAATGCAGATTTACTAATTGCTCAATCTCTTAAATACAAACCCAATACAGTTGTTATAGTAGATGAATCACTTCATAAAAAAGTGAAAGATGCTTTGTGGGAACACGACATAAAAGTATATGCCGGAGAAGAATCCCTAGCACAAGTTGTAGAAATGACTGAAATTGAAACCGTGCTTACCGCAACTGTAGGATATTCTGGATTATTGCCTACCATTAATGCAATAAATGCAGGGAAGAACATTGCTCTTGCCAACAAAGAAACTTTAGTTGTTGCTGGTGATATTGTTACAAAACTAGCTCAACAAAAAGGAGTAAATATTTACCCTATAGATTCTGAACATTCAGCAATTTTTCAATGTTTGATGGGGAATTTTGATAATAAAATAGAGAAAATAATCTTGACTGCTTCAGGGGGTCCGTTTAGAGGGAAAACGCTTGAAGAGCTAAAAACTGTAACGAGAGAACAAGCTTTAAAACATCCTAACTGGGAAATGGGAGCAAAAATTACAATCGATTCTGCTTCGCTCATGAACAAAGGATTGGAAGTGATAGAGGCTAAATGGCTGTTTGGAGTTCCTGCTTCAAAAATTGAAGTGGTGGTTCATCCTCAATCTATTATTCACTCGGCTGTACAATTTGAAGACAGTAGTATTTTAGCGCAAATGGGAATCCCAAGTATGAAAGTTCCTATTCAATATGCTTTAACTTACCCCGAAAGACCAAAATCGAATTTTAAACGGTTTAGTTTTTTCGATTATCCATCACTAACTTTTGAAAAACCAGATTTAAATACGTTTAAAAACCTAAGGTTAGCTTTTGATGTAATTGAAACTGGAGGAAATTCTGCTTGTGTTCTTAATGCAGCAAACGAAATTACAAACGAAGCATTTTTGGATGGAAAAATTTCTTTCTTAGATATTGGAGATATCAATGAAAAGACTTTGGAAAAAACAGAGTTTATATCCAAGCCAACTCTAGAAGATTACATAGAAACAAATAAACTAGCAAGACAAATTGCAACCGATTTTTGTAATTAAACCGATAAACAAAACACACAATTAAATTATGGGCACATTTGTCATAATCGTACAGTTAATTTTAGCACTTGCTATCCTTGTCGTTCTTCACGAATTGGGTCATTTTATTCCTGCTCGTTTGTTCAAGATAAGAGTAGAAAAGTTTTATTTATTTTTCAATCCTTGGTTTTCTTTATTCAAATTCAAGAAAGGAGATACCGAATACGGAATAGGTTGGTTACCACTTGGGGGATTCGTGAAAATATCTGGGATGATAGACGAATCTATGGATACCGAGCAAATGAAACTACCACCAAAACCGTATGAATTTAGATCAAAACCAGCTTGGCAAAGACTAATTGTGATGCTGGGAGGAGTTTCTGTCAATATAGTTTTAGCCATTTTTTTATACGCAATGGTTGCTTATTTTTGGGGAAAGGATTACGTAAAAAACGAAGATTACACCTATGGAATAGAAGTACTTGCTGAAGAAATAAAAGGCGAAGATTTTTTTATGAATGGGGATAAAATACTGGAAGTAGAAGGTGAAAAAATTGATGACTTAGGTGAGATTAATAAATCCATTTTAATCAATCAATCAAAGAATTTTAAAATAGAAAGAAATGGAGAAATAAGGAACGTAACAATCTCTGATCAAGCCATTGATTTTATGCTTAAGAATAAGATTCCTGCTTTTATTCCTCAATTCCCAAACCGTATTGATTCAGTTATTGAAAACTCTATAGGAAATAAAATTGGGTTGAAAAGTGGCGACAGAATTTTATCTATAAATAACAAAGATGTTGTGTTATTCAAGAACTTAATCAAAGCATTAAATTCATTTAAAGAAAATGAAGTGGACTCTTTTCAAATGAGAATAAAACGTGGAGATGAAATAATTCCATTTTCTGGAGAATTTGATACTTCTTACAAAATAGGGTTTCAACAATCACGTGAATTATTAACTCTATTTAAACCAACACACGTAAATTATTCTTTTGCTCAATCATGGCCAGAAGGAATGAGATTAGGCTATAACACATTAAAAGACTACATAAAACAATTTCAATTAATTTTCACTAAAACAGAAGCACTAAAACAAGTAGGCGGTTTTGGTACAATTGCAAAAATATTCCCAACGGAATGGGATTGGAAAATATTTTGGTCGAGAACCGCTTTTTTATCTGTAATTCTTGCTTTCATGAACATTCTACCTATACCAGCATTGGATGGAGGACATGCTATGTTCTTGATTTATGAAATGATATCTGGAAGACCTCCTAGCGATAAATTTATGGAAAAAGCACAGCTGTTTGGAATCTTAATTTTATTAACTGTTATGCTTCTGGCAAATGGAAATGATGTGTATAAAGCTGTTTTAGAATTCATAAACAAATAATCTCATGTTGTATTACATTGGAATAGGAATATTAGTGGTAGTAATTGCATTTTTTATGGCAGCTACACAAAAAGCTAGAGGGTACAATTTTTGGAGGTACTTTGTCGTTTCTATCTTTATTGTGGGAGGTATTTATTTTATGCTAGAGAATTTAGTTCTCAACCCTAAATAAAGGAAACAGCTTTAAAATTGTTATATTTCAATATTAATTAAGAATAGAAAAGTTTGAAATCAAAAAAATTATATTCATCCAAACAGATATGGAAAGTAATCTTATCCATTGTAGCACTATTAATCATTGGAATTTCTTTGTGGTACACCAATCACTTAGCCTCGGAAATTCAAGATGAAGAAAGATTGAGAGTGAAATTATGGAGTGAAACCGTAAAGAAACAAGTCCAATTGGTAAACCTAACCAACGAGACTTTTAAGCAATTAAGCCAAGAAGAAAGCGACAACATCAATGATTACGCAATGGCCGTAAAAGAATTTGGTAGAGAACAAAACGATTACACATTTGCCATATCATTCTTAGAAAAAAACCTTAATATTCCTATTGTATTAGAAGTTGTAGATTATAAAAGTGGAGAAGAAAAAATTTCTATTTCAAGCTCAGGTCTAACGTTTTACGAAAAGGATTTTGACACAAAAAAAGATTATGAAGACTCTCTAAAAAAATTAATAATAGAATGGGACAGTAAAAATAAACAGATAAAAATCCCAAACACTCTTCTGCAATATCAAATTCTGCATTTTGATAATTCAAGATTATTCTTAGAATTAAAAACAAAAAGCGACTCTTTAATACAATCGTTTGAAAACGAACTAATCACAAGCTCTGCTTCTATTCCAATCCTTTATATAGATTCTGCTACTGGTGTTATAAAAAGAACCGTAAATATAGATTATGCAAAAATAAAAGATAGTATTTCTATTTCCAAAACTGTTTACGAAATGGCAAATGAGAATGAAAAAATAACCGTTTCATTTGGCAAAAATACAGGCTATATCTATTATTCGGAATCGAGTCTTTTGAAACAGTTGCGATTTTACCCTTGGGTACAATTTGTAATTATTTTTCTCTTTTTAATGGTTGCTTATTTTCTTTTTAGTTCGTTCAGAAAAGCAGAACAAAATCAAGTTTGGGCAGGAATGGCAAAAGAAACGGCTCACCAATTAGGCACTCCTCTTTCATCCTTGATGGCATGGGTAGAAATTATAAAAGCAGATGGAGTTCCCGACTCTTCCATTAAAGAAATGAACAAAGATATTGACAGACTGAATACTATAACAGATCGCTTTTCTAAAATTGGTTCTACTATAAAAACTAAGGAAGAAAATATTTTCACTTCAGTATCCGAGTCTACCAATTACCTTAGATCTAGAGTTTCAAAAAAAGTAGAGCTGATTGTAAAGGGCGACAAAGATGCCATTGCAAATATCAATACTTCTTTGTTTGAATGGGTGATAGAAAATATCACTAAAAACGCGATAGACGCCATCTATGGTGAAAAAGGTTCGGTTAGTTATTTGGTTCAAGACAAAGAAAACAGAGTATTAATTGACATAACTGATACTGGAAAAGGAATTCCTTCTTCAAATTTTAAAACTATTTTTAATCCAGGATTTTCTACCAAAGAAAGAGGATGGGGATTAGGGTTAAGCCTTGTAAAAAGGATTGTAGAAGAACAATTAGGCGGAAAAATAATTGTTCTACAGTCCAAAATAGACCAAGGAACTACGTTTAGAATTATATTGAAAAAATAAATAAATGCCACTTTACAGAGAACTAACAATCGAAGAGTTGAAACATTTTGAACAAGAATTCAAAGAATTTTTGGCCGTGAATGGAATCGATTCTGAGTTATGGATTGAGATAAAAAAAACTGACAACAATAAAGTAAATGAACTCATAGCTGCATTTAGTGATGTGATTTATAATTCTGTTTTGATGAAAATGGAATACGTAGAATTTGCTACAGAAAACGACATCAAGTATTTTCATTACGGAAAAGACCAAGCCGAATTAATAGGTCTTGAGAGTAATTCAGTATCATTCTTGGACAATGAGGCTGTTCTCAAAGCAATAGAAGAAAAAAAAGCATCTATTAAAGCTTATAGAACGAGTAAGAAGTATACTCAAACAAGAGAAACCGAATTATTTGCCATGATAAAAAACGGTTGCCAACCTAGTGATGGAAAAATGTTTAAAGTTTTGGAGGAGTTGGTTTAGTTTTGTTTCCCAATAGTTTTTACAACAGCAGTATTCTGCACCATTTCTTCTACACATTCAAGTATAGAATTTGCATCAAAACCACATTCTTTGTACAACTCAGCTTGTGTTCCATGCTCAATATATTTATCGGGAATTCCCAATCTTTTTACTTGTGCTTGATAACCATTATCAGCCATAAATTCTAGCACTGCACTTCCCAATCCACCTATAATTGTTCCGTCTTCTACAGTAATTACTTTGCCAAATTTTGAGAACACTTCGTGCAAAATTGTTTCGTCCAAAGGTTTCAAGAATCGCATATCATAATGTGCCACACTTAATCCTTTTTCAGTAAAATCGTCTTCTATTTTAGCAATAAAAGTTCCTGTAATCCCAATTGTCAAAATAGCGATATCAGTTCCATTTTTCAATTTTCTCCCTTGTCCAATAGTCAATTTTTGAAACGGTTTTTTCCAATCTGGAATAATTCCTTTTCCTCTTGGATAACGAATAGAAAACGGTCCATTCTCATCCGCTTGTGCAGTAAACATTAAGTTTCTTAGCTCCAATTCATCCATGGGTGCAGACACAATCATATTAGGAATACTTCTCATGTAAGCCATGTCGTAGGCTCCGTGGTGTGTTGGTCCATCAGCACCCACTAAACCTCCTCTATCTAAACAAAATACTACATTCAAGTTTTGTATTGCCACATCATGTAACACTTGATCATATGCCCTTTGCATGAATGTAGAGTAAATATTACAATAAGGAATTAATCCTTGTGTTGCCAAACCTGCCGAAAAAGTAACGGCATGCTGTTCTGCAATTCCTACATCAAATGCTCTGTCTGGCATTGCTTTCATCATAATATTCAAAGAACATCCTGAGGGCATTGCTGGTGTTACTCCTGCAATTTTTAAATTTTTCTCTGCTAATTCAACTATGGTATGTCCAAATACATCTTGGAATTTTGGTGCATCCGTAGATTTTGGCAACACTTTTACAATCTCCCCAGTTTCTTTATTAAAAACTCCTGGAGCATGCCATAATGTTGTATCACCATCCTCTGCTGGTTTAAATCCTTTTCCTTTTTCTGTTAAACAATGAACAATTTTTGGGCCTGGCAAATGTTTTATTTCTTCAAATAACTTCACCATAGCTTGCGAATCATGCCCATCTACTGGTCCGAAATACCTAAAGTTTAGCGATTCGAAAAAATTACTTTTTTGATAGATGCTTCCTTTCAAAGCATCACTAACTTTGTGAACAATTTGCTGGGCACTAGCACCAAAAGAACTTAATTTACCTAGTAAACTCCAAACTTCATCTTTTACTTTATTGTAAGGTTGCGAAGCAGATAAATCTCTTAAATATTCTTTTAGGGCACCTACATTTGGATCAATAGACATGCAATTGTCATTTAAAACAACAATCATATTTGAGTTTTCTATTCCTCCATGATTCAATCCTTCAAATGCTAATCCTGCAGTCATGGCTCCGTCTCCAATTACTGCAATGTGTTGTTTTTCGTGCTCCCCTTTTATTTGACTTGCAACTGCCATTCCCAAAGCTGCTGAAATAGAAGTGGACGAGTGACCCACACCGAATGTGTCATATTCACTTTCACTTCTTTTAGGAAATCCACTTATTCCTTTATAAACTCTATTAGTATCGAAAACATCTTTTCTTCCAGTTATTATTTTGTGTCCGTAAGCTTGATGTCCTACATCCCAAACTAATTGATCGTAAGGGGTATTGAATACATAATGAATGGCAGAAGTTAATTCTACAACTCCAAGACTTGCTCCAAAATGACCTCCTTTCTCAGAAACCACATCTACAATAAATTGCCTTAATTCTTTACAAAACTGAGGTAATTCTTCTAATGAAACCTCACTTTTTAAATCTTCGGGGCTGTTAACTTTTTGGAGTAATTCTCCTGCTTGAAAGGGCATATATTAATGGTTTTCTGTCAGAAATTAAAGATAAAACAATTTATTGTATAATGTGATTTTGTTTAACAAAAAATAACTTTTCTGCTACAAAACTATAGAGACTATTCTATTTACAGGAATAAACACTCCTTTTTTGAGTAAAATATGATCTTCTCCTACTGCCCAAATGGTTGTGTTTAACTCTTTAAGCCCTTCCTCATCTTGAAATATAATTTCAATTTTATTATGAAATAAATTACCTAATTGTTCTGCCTTTTTTAATTTAAGAACCAGAGCAATCTGCTCTTCTTTGGTTCTTACTTTGATTGGTTTATTAGGGAACCTAAGATTTTCGACCTCTTCCTTTTCAATCTTTTTTGTTACTACATTTTCCATATATCTACTTTAAAATAATATTCAATACTTTATTTGTGGCAGCAGAAACCTTATAGTTATCACTTATTCTTTGTCCAACTAACCATACTATTTCATCATTTGAAATAAGGACATAGGTTTTTTCCTTTTCGATTCTTGATATTTTTTCATCAATCAAGTAATCACTAATTTTTTTCTTGCCTACCATACCAAATGGACTAAATGAATCTCCCTTTTTCCAGACTCTCAAATGAAGTGGATACCTTAATTTATCTGCATCCAAAAATGCATGAGAACTATCTAATTTTAACTCAAATTCTTCTTTTGGTACTTCATTAAACGTGAGTTGTATAGGGTAGGTTACAAATTTGTCTATTTTATTTATTGCAACTGTCACTTCATCAGTATTTAAATTGGGAGAAAGTATCAATTGCTTTCTGTCTATTAATAATTTATGAGAAGAAGAGTAAAAATATTTTCCTGTACTATTTCCTTCCATAAGTGAAGAATTTAGTTGTAATACTTGAGAATAATTAAAATTGAATCGGCTTAAGAACTCATATGAAATTTGTGTTTTATTCTTGATTTTTTTAATCTCTATAAAAAAAGAATCTCCTTGTGTTTTAATCACAAAATCTCCCAATTGATTCTCTACAAATTTAGTGTAAATTGAATTTACCGAATCAAAATGTTCTATATTTTGTCCCATCGTTTCAGTAAATGAAGGGTTCATTTCTTGAAACAAAGGCATAATTTGATTCCTTATTTTATTCCTTTTATAATCGTTCGATTCATTGCTTTGGTCTTCTCTAAAATCTACATTATTTTCATCCGAAAATTCTATAATTTTTTGTTTTGAAATTTTGAGTAAAGGTCTAAATATAAAATTAGAGACTGATTTCATTCCAACAATTCCATTTATCCCTGTCCCTCTTGTTAAGTTGAGCAACACAGTTTCCACATTATCATCCAAATGGTGTGCAGTAACTATGTAATCATAATTATGCTGTTTTTTTATTTCATTAAACCAGTTGTACCTCAATTTTCTAGCTGCCATTTGTGTAGAGAGCTTATTCTCTTTCTTATAGGCTAGCGTATCAAAATCTATGGTGTAAAAATGAGCTTTTTTATCCCTTGCACTTTGCTTTACAAAATCTTGATCTTTGTTAGCTTCTGTTTCTCTTAATTTAAAATTACAGTGAGCAACAGAAAAATTTAATCCCAATTCTGAAAACAAAGAAAGTAAAACCATAGAATCTATTCCCCCACTAATTGCAAGAAGAAATTTCTTGTTTTGGTAATCTTCTATTTCTTTTAAGGATAATTTAAGTGTAGCTAACATAAGAATATATAAAAAAGCCATCAATCTAAAGTAAGATTGATGGCAATAAATTTAATTAAAAATTACTTTTTTGCAATAACTACTGAAGCTTTAATATCTACTTCGCTCCAAGTTTTACTTATTCCATCAGCTCCTTTATGCAGGTCATAGCAAGCTTCATTCAATGAGTCCATTGCTTCTTGCCCATCCCACTCCAGTACATTAAGAGTAGTTGAAATAAACATAGAGTCACCTTTAAGTGAATAGTTATAAGGTAAGTCAACTGTTTTACCATTCATTGTTAAATCCATAACTCCTTTACCATCTTCCATGTTTGCTTCGTGAGAATGAAAAGTTCCAGAAAGAAACTCTGTTTTATCCATAACACCAAAAAACAAGTTTACCAGTTTCCAATCTCTTGATTTATTTCCTGTAAAAAGACTAGAAATCGGAACAGAGAAAGAAACATTGTTTAGTGCTTTTTCTTTTACATCAGCAAGCTCTGATGCAGTAACATTTATTTTACCAAACTCCCCTCCAACTCCTATTTTTCCAGTTGTTTTGTACGCCATAAAATCCAATGAAATAGATTCTGCATCAATTTGATACTTTACTTCGTCAAAACCACTTTTAACTGCTTCCACTTTCTCTTCTCCACAGGACATAAGCCCAATAAACACTGTAATAACTCCTAATTGTAACTTCCTCATAATTTATTTATTTTTATTATTCAAATTCGACTAATATTGTATTTTTATCGACTGTAGTTGATTTTTCTGCTTTAATCGATTTTATAACTCCGTCAATAGGAGATTTTATAACATTCTCCATTTTCATTGCTTCTAAAATCAAAACAGCATCCCCAACTTTTACACTTTGCCCCTTCTCTACTTCAATAGAAACTACAAGACCTGGCATTGGTGCTTTTATTTCTTTCACTACTTTAGTAGCCATGCTGCTCATCCCCAAATCTTTAAGTAGTAAGTCGTATTTATCTTTAAGTGCTACTTTGTAAGTACTGTTATTCACTTTCAATACAGCTTCTTTTTTCTCTTTATCAAAAGATACATATTCAATGCTATAGGATTTATTACCCAAGATTAAATGTTTTTTAGAATTCGACAACGAGATTACATCCAATTGATTGGACTCAGAATTTAGTTTTATCTCTGTTTCTGAGACTATTTCTACATCAAATTCCGATTGATTTACTTTTGCTTTTATCACTGTTCAAAATTTTAGTAAAGATATTAAAAATATCTGTTAAAAGATGTGTTTATTAAAGGCTAAAACTAAGCCAAATTTGACCTTTCTTTGTGTAAATTAGTATTCACAAAAATATAAATCTTCTATTTCAGGTATTATTGTTGTAAACTAAAGTAGTAAACAAACTAAACACTAACTTTTGAATTTAATTAATTCATCTTTTATAAAGCTTATCCCTAGCTTAATTGCAACATTGGGATTTATTGTTATTGCAGGTAATTGTCATTCTCAATTTATTGAGAACACAAAAGCGCAAGTATTACAAAGTGAATCTTATTTTAATTCACAAGCAATAAAAAGAAAAAGAATAAAAACGATAACCGTTACTTTTTTCAGCAAAAAAGAATTGCGTGGAATAAATCTAATAAAAGGGAAATCAAACCACTTTTTATTTGACGAAGAAGGAAGAATAGAAAGGTTTTATTACACTAATAATTTTTATTCCAACAAAAGTGACACCTTGGTGGAATGGCGTTATTATAAAAACAACAGATTAATAACCGTAAAACAAGCAAGTGACAAAAATATTAAAGTAAAAAGTATTTTTTATGAAGATGATAAACAAGCTATCCAAATATTAGGTACGTCCTATAATTTAAGTAATAATCTGACGACTATAAATATAAATAGCTACCAAGAAAAAAGTGCCGAGTACATCACTCACAAAGTATTACGAAATGGAGATAAAGTAACAGAATGGAGCTTTACAGATAAGACGGTTTTTGAACGTTTAGTAATTTCCCAAAAAGACAGTGTAACCGTGCAAGAAATACACAGTTTCCCTGTTAATGATAACAACTATAGTAGTTTTGAGTACAGCTACAAAAATAATTTACTAACCGAAATGGTAGAAATAAAATCGAATAAACTAGATTATTACTATTCGTTTCATTACGATTCTAACAAAAACTTAGTAGGATATTCAAAGTATACTTCCAAATGGGAATCGGAAATTGAAGTAGCCGAATTACTTTACAATGAAGGAACCGGAAATTTACAAGCTATTTTAATTAAGAATAAAATAAATAACTCAATCAAAATAAGAAAGTTTAATTATACCTACTTTTAACTATGAGCGATTCAATAGTAGAATATATAGGATATGTAGCAATGGCTTTTATAGGCGTTTCATTTCTGATGAAAGACATTAGAAAGCTTCGTTTGTTAAATCTAATTGGGGCAGGACTTTTTATTTTTTATGGAATATTATTAAAACAACCCCCTATTTATCTGCTGAATTCCTTTATCCTTTTAGTAAATATATATTATTTGTTTCAAAAAAAAGAAATAGAAAAATAAATTTGGCACATTGTTTGTTTTAATACTAGCGTCTATTAAAACAATACTATGAAACGTTTAGCACAAACAATTAAAATATCAGCTCTTGCCACAGCAAGCATAATTTTTTCATCTAATGCTAATGCATTTGGAAATAGAGAAAACAAAGCAATAAAAGCAGAAAAAGCTGCAAAATACAGAACAGTAAAACATAATGCTTTTAAAGCTGGAGAAAGATTAACTTACAGAATGCACTACGGAATTATAGATGCAGGAGAAGCTGTTCTTGAAGTTAAAACTACTGACAAGAAAGTCAAAGGAAGAAATTTACTTCATGTAGTAGGAACCGGGAGAACTCTTGGAGCATTTAACTGGGTGTTTAAAGTTAGAGACAGATACGAAAGCTACATAGATGCTGAAGGTGTATTTCCTTGGATGTTTATTAGAAGAGTGAATGAAGGTGGATTCAAGATTAACCAAGATTACATTTTTAAACAAGACAATCAAAAAGTAAAAACGCAAGACAAAAAGGAATATGACGTTCCCTTAGGAATTCAAGATATGCTTTCTTCTTTTTACTATGCTAGAACATTGGATTACAAAAACGCAAAAATAAATCAAGAATTTTCAATGGATATGTTCATTGATAACGAAGTGTTTCCATTCAAAATAAAATACCTGGGGACTGAAACAATTAAAACTCGAAAAGGAAAATTTGATTGTGTCAAATTAAGACCACTCATGATGAAAGGAAGAGTTTGGGAAGATGAAGAAAGTATGACTATTTGGGTAACAAACGACAACAACAAAGTTCCTATATTATTAGAAACAAAAATATCTGTAGGAGCTGTAAAAGCAACTTTAACAAATTGGGAAGGACTTATGAGTCCAATAAATAATAAATAAAAACACATTAAAAATAGGGCAAGAAAGCTGAGTCTGAAGATTAGTAGGACTCAGTTTTTACATTTCATAAAACACACAAAAAAAGTACAGTAATTTGTACTTAAAAAAAAGCCCTAGCTTAAAAAATTTGTCTATTTTTGAGAAAACAATATAGAGAATGAATTTACCAGAAAATTTAAAGTATACAAAAGACCACGAATGGGTTTTGATAGAGGGAGATATAGCTACAGTAGGAATTACTGATTTTGCACAAGGAGAGCTAGGAGAAATTGTATACGTAGAAATAGAAACAGAAGGAGAAAATTTAGAAATTGAAGAAGTTTTTGGAACAATTGAAGCTGTTAAAACTGTATCAGATTTATTCATGCCACTTTCTGGAGAAATTATTGAGTTTAACGATAAACTAGAAGAAACACCAGAGTCTGTGAATGAAGATCCATACACAACTGGATGGATGATAAAGATTAAACTTTCTGATAACTCTCAACTGGGTGAATTATTAGATCCTGAAGCATATAAAATGCTAATTGGATAAGTAAGAAATGTATAAAATTTCTTAAAATTGATTTTGATTTAATACTAAATCAACAAAATATTCGTATTTTCATCCTACAATACTAAGAACATGGAATTAAAAAAAACTGAAGAAGCAAGTTTAGAAAGAAAAAAAGTATCCCTATTTTTATTGGGACTACTAACCTCTACTATCCTTATATTTCTTGCACTAAATGTAAACTCTGCTAACATTGGCGAAAGAGATTTACCCGCAGAAAAAGCAGGAATGGAAGATGAGATTATTGAAATGGTAGTACTTGAAAACATAGTCCCACCTCCACCTCCACCGCCACCGCCACCGCCACCAGAGCCAGAAGTAATAGAAGTTGTGGACAATAAAAAAGAAATAAAAGAAGAAGAGATTGTTAAAGTAACAAATGTTGACGAAGACATAGTATTATTTGAAGAACCGGAAGCTCCTAAAGTAGAAGAGATTTTTACTGTTGTTGAAAAACAACCAAGCTTTCCTGGAGGAGAAGCAAAATTATTTGAATATTTAGGGAAGAATATCAAATATACTGAGATGGCTAAAGAAGCAAGCATTAGAGGTAAAGTCTATATCCAATTTGTAGTAGAAAAAGATGGGTCAATTACTGATGTTAAGATTATAAGGGGTCTTGGTAGTGGATTAGATGAAATAGCAAAAAAAGCTGTGAGAAAAATGCCTAAATGGGAACCAGGAGAACAAAGAGGAAAACCAGTACGAGTAAGATTTGTACTGCCAGTAAACTTCACTCTACGTTAAACTAAAAATAATACCATTAAATAATTAGCAACTCTTGTTGGAGTATTTTAAACGAAATTTCGTATATTAGTATTAGATAACAAGATGAAAAAAATAATTTACATAGGATTTTTAGCCATTGTATTGCTGTTTAGTTGCTCAAAAGAACAACCTCTTAGCCATATAATTTCTTCTGATACACTGGAATCTTCTCAAATTACTGGTCCCATAGGGCCAATTGTAATAAGTGATGATGACTTGATTGATGATGTGTCTGGTGATGTTGATATTACCGACCCAGAAAAAGAAGACAAAGAAAAAACAAACAAAAAAGCTAAAAACTAAATTTAAAATTAACTATTAAAACCATCTCGTAATTACGAGATGGTTTTTTTTATGCTCAATATTTTTTAAACCAATACCAAAAAAGAATGGCAAACAAATACTCTAATCATATATTTCAATTAATTAAGTCTTTAACTAAGGCCGAAAAGAGATATTTTAAATTGTTTGTCGCTAGGCACACCTCCTCCACTTCTTCTCCAAATAATGCGCAAATATTATTTGATTTAATAGAAAAAATGGATTTTTATGACGAGGAAGAATTACTAGAGAAACTAAAAGGTAAAGCCTTTACAAATAAATTTTCTATTACGAAGGCTAGGTTATATGATACTATTTTGAAAAGTTTAGATGCTTATTATTCTGAAAAATCAAAAGATCAATTAATTAGAAACGAATTACATTACATTGAGATTCTGTTTAATAAATCTCTTTACAAACAATGTAAAAAAAGAATTCTTTCTGCAAAGAAACAAGCCGTTAAGTACAATAAAAATCATCTCTTAGCAGAGTTAATACTTTGGGAAAAAAGTTTGATAGAGAAAGACAACTATCAATCGGTAGATTCACAAAAAATAGAGATTTTAAGCAATGAAGAACAAGATATCCTTAAAAACTTAACAATAAAATCAGAGCTTTGGCGACTAAAGGCATTGTTGTTTCAGCAATTAAATAAAATTGGAAGAGCGAGAACAAACAAAGAAGTTGAACTACTTAAAAATGAAATTGGAAAAAAACTTAACGAAATTCAGATACCTGAAAACAAAATTGGATTACATTATTTATTCAATCACATTCAAGGAGCCTATTGCTTTGCCATATATGATTATGCAAGTAGCTTAAAATCTGTATTAAAAACAATAAAACTGATTGAAGAAAATCCAAATGAATTTACTGACGAGCCAAACATTTTGATTTCTACGCTTACAAACGGTGTATACTTATCAATGAAAAACTCAGACATTGATAAAGCCCAAAAACTTTACAATAAACTAAAGATCCTAAACAAAACTCATGAAGAAAATGGCAGTAAAGATTTAGTGTTGAAAATTAAATCAAGCTTGCTAAGCTTAGAATTATTACTCGTAAAACTGACTTGTAATTTTAAGAGGTTTGATAAAATATCACCTATAATTAGCGAATTTATTGAAGATAATAAGCAAGAAATAAACGAATCCAGATTAGCCTTTTTGTATTATAACATGGCACATATTCTTTTTGTGCAAGATAAATTTAATGAATCGCTTAAATGGACGAACTCACTTTTGAATGACATTGATATTGATAAAGCACAAGAAATTTATTCCTTTGCAGAAATCCTCAATCTCTTTATTCATTTGGAATTAGACAATAAAGAATTAGTAAATTACACTATAAAATCTACTAAACGATTTCTTAAAACAAGGAATAAGCTATTTGAATACGAAACTATTGTTTTGAAATTTATCCAAAAAGTCAGTGGTTACAATTTTGATAAGTATGACCTAGAAGAACAATTAGAAAATCTAGTTTCAATCCTAAATTCCGAAACGAAAAACACATATGAAAATATTCCTTTCGAGTATTTTGATTGTTTAGCTTGGGCAGAATCGAAATTAAAAAATAAAAATTTGAGTAAAATAACGAAAGAACAAAATGTTGAATTCATTGGTTTCAAATTTTAGAAAAATAACTAAAATCGTTATTTAGATTAATTAAAAATAAACCCTTCTTTCCTTTACAAGCGATAGTTTTTTATCTATTTTTGTTATGTAGAATTATTATAAATAATAACACCATGATTAAAGTTAGTGATAACGCAAAAAAACAAGCAATTCGACTGATGGAAGACGAAGGGCAAATTAATCACTTTATCCGTGTTGGAGTTAAGGGAGGAGGATGTTCTGGTTTAATGTATGAACTTGATTTTGACAATCAAATTACCGATACTGATAAAGTGATAGAAGATAATGGAATAAAAGTGGTAGTAGATAAAAAGAGTTATTTATACCTACTTGGAACCGAACTAGATTTTTCTGGAGGATTGAACGGAAAAGGATTTGTATTTTCAAACCCTAATGCGGATAGAACTTGTGGATGTGGTGAAAGTTTTTCTCTTTAATTTTTTTTAAAGCAACAACAATGAATACTAAGTATACAGAAGACGATTTAAAGGAAGATTTAAAAACTCAAGAATATGAGTTTGGATTTACTACGGATGTAAAATCTGAAAAAATTCCAAAAGGACTGAATGAGGATATTATTCGATTAATTTCTAGTAAAAAAAATGAGCCAGAATGGCTTCTTGATTTTAGATTGAAGTCATTTGAAATATGGAAAAATATGAAGGAGCCAGATTGGGCTCATGTTAAATATGAAAAACCAGATTTTCAGGATATTATTTATTATTCATCACCTTCAAAAGAAGAAAAAAATTGGGAAGACATTGATCCTGAAATAAAAGCTACTATGGATAAGCTTGGAATTTCTATGGATGAACAAAAAAAATTACAAGGAGTTGCAGTGGATTTTGTAATGGATTCTGTTTCTGTTGCTACTTCATTCAAAGAAAAACTAGGAGAACTAGGAATTATTTTTGGCTCATTTAGTGATGCTGTTCAAAATCATCCAGAATTAGTTAAAAAATATTTAGGAACAGTTGTTCCTCAAGGTGATAATTTTTATGCAGCACTAAATTCAGCCGTATTTACCGATGGATCTTTTTGCTACATCCCAAAAGGTGTAAGATGTCCTATGGAATTATCTACTTATTTTAGAATAAACGAAGCCAATACAGGACAGTTTGAAAGAACTTTATTGATTGCTGACGAAGAAAGCCATGTAAGTTACTTGGAAGGTTGTACTGCACCAATGAGAGACGAGAATCAATTGCATGCTGCAGTTGTTGAGTTAGTTTCATTGGCTGGAGCTGAAATAAAATACTCTACAGTACAAAACTGGTATCCTGGTGATAAAAACGGAAAAGGAGGTATCTTTAACTTTGTTACAAAAAGAGGGCTTTGTGAAGGTTACAAATCAAAAATCTCTTGGACACAAGTAGAAACTGGTTCAGCAATTACTTGGAAATATCCTTCTTGTATTCTTAAAGGAGACTCATCTATAGGTGAATTTTATTCTATTGCAGTTACCAATAATCACCAAATGGCTGACACTGGGACTAAAATGATTCACTTAGGAAAAAACTCTAAAAGTACAATTATCTC
>CAJJDF010000043.1 GCA_905182785.1 uncultured Flavobacteriales bacterium | reverse complement strand
ACAACCTTTTATTTACAAGTAACAGAAATATCAACAGGATTAATATTATTGGATACAATAACAATAAGTATCTTAAACCCAACTATTAATGCCGTAAGTCCTATGTGTGTTTACGATTTACCAATCAATTTAACTGCACAAACAATGGGAGGAATATGGACTGGAAATGGAATTTCGAGTACAACATTAGGGACATTTAATCCATCTCTTGCTGGAGCCGGAACTCATTTAATTACATATACTTTCAACTCTTGTATAGATACTGTTTTGATTTCTATTACAGATCCAAATGCCGGGCCTAATAGAAATTTGTGTGCAAGTGGTATTCCTGTTAGTCTTTTTGCTGGAACACCCACTGGTGGAATCTGGACAGGTTTGAATGTAAATTCAACAACTGCACAATTTACTCCCTCCGTTTATGGAAACTTTACAGCCTATTATACTGTAAATGGTTGTTTAGATTCTATTAATATATTAGTTGATACTATAGCATTTTCTTATTTAACAGATACTGTTTGTGGAAACTCACCTGCAATTTATATTCCATTTACTCCAATTGGAGGAACTTGGTCTGGAACAGGTATAATTTCTGCAAGCTCAGGAATTTTTGATCCTTCTACAGCAAATAACGGAAGTAATTTGGTAAATTATTTCTTCAAAGGATGTAGTGACACAGTAAATATGGTTGTTGTATCAGTTGATGCAGGTCCAGATACAAATGCTTGTCCTTCACAACTCCCTTTTAATTTGGCTTCAGCATCTCCATTAAGTGGATCTTGGTCTGGGAATGGAATTACAGACACAAATGCAGGAACTTTTAATCCTAGTGCTACGGTCGGAAATTGGATGAGTAATCTTGTGTATACTTTTAAAGGATGTGCCGATACATTATTAATGGATGTTGTACAGACAAATATTGTTCAGGATACTCTTTATTACTGTCCAAGTCAAGATTCTGTTTTATTAGCATCTATTCCTGGATTAACAACAAATCCAAATTATGGAACTTGGTCTGGTAATGGAGTAACAACTTATGGAACTAATTCATACCTATATCCAAACTTTTTAGGAAATGGATTCCACACAATTTTTTATGACAAAAACACTTGCCAAGATTCAATTATTATAGCAATCTATCCCGATTCACTTTCCTATACCGATACTATAATTTGTAATACTGTTCTTCCTTTCAAACTAGACAGTGTGAATAATTTTTCTGGAGCTACATGGTTAGGAATTGGAATTACAAATTCTACCACAGGACTTTTTGATCCTTCATTAGCTACTATAGGTGTGAATGTAATTACATACAAAACACAAGGAGGAATTTGTGACAAAACGATAAACGTTACAGTAAATCAATTTACAGCAGCCAATATTATATTACCAGATACTTTTTGCTTTATCAATCAAAACATTACTATTCCAGTAGTTCCTGTTGGAGGAACATGGTCTGGAACTGGCAATTACAATAAAACTTTAGGGGTTTTTAATCCAGCTGTTGCAGGTCCAGGAATACATCAAATTATCTATTCATTTGGATCAGGAGCTTGTTATACAACTGATGAGAAAAATATTGTGGTTAGAGATTCTATCTTAGCTACTTTAGCTTCATCTACGGATACTATTTGCCTAGGTGATAATGTAACACTAACAGCTACAGCAATTGGTGGATATCAAAACCCTTCCTATACTTACTCTTGGTCGCATTCTGCCATTACAACAAACACAGATGTTGTATCTCCAACAGTAACGACACAATATATTGCAACAATAAATGATGGTTGTTCAGAACCAAGTTCTGACACTACTACTGTTACAGTACTTTCGATAAGTCCAACTGTGTTTACAAGTCCGCCAGTTTGTTTTGGAGAAATAGGCTATGTAAGTTACGATATTACACAAAAATCTATCTATAATTTTATTTGGACTAGACCCAGTGTCTTAGGAGATACCATTTTTGGAATTGGGAATGACAGTGCTTATTTAAGAATTTCAAATAGTTTTGGATGTTATATCGATACATTTCTTGTAATTCCTGGATATGGCTACCTAAAAGCAGATTTTGATTTAAATCCTAATAGTTATCCTAAATGCTTGAGTTCTCTAGACAAGACTATTACTGTAATAGATAAATCTATGGGGGCAGTTACTGGAACTTGGGACTTTGGAGACGGAAATACTTTACCTTATGTCACAACCAATGTATCTGAAACAAATACTTATGCTAATGGAGGTAACTATATTGTGACTTTAATCGTAAAAAATAACGGACCTTGTTTTGATACTTTAACGAAAGATATCTGTGTCTCAGATCAGGTGTTTTTTATTGCGGATATTTTCTCTCCAAATGGAGATGGAGTAAACGACATTCTTTATGTGAGATCCAGTGAAGCGGAAGAATTAAGTTTTAGAGTATTTGACAGATGGGGGAAAATGGTTTTTGAATCTATAGATGTAGATCAAGGATGGGATGGAACTTATAAAGGGAGAGAATTAGAGGCTGGAGTTTATTTTTGGTATGTAACTATGAAACTAGTTAGTGGAGAAGAATTGAATGAAAAAGGAGACGCAACCTTAAAACGCTAAGCCGAGCCAATAATCGGATATAGATATTTATGCTACTGATGAAAAAAATATTATTCATACTATTTATCACCTCTGTTGGATTTACATCCATAGGTCAGGGAATACATTTTTCTCAATGGTATGAAGCGCCTTTATTGTTAAATCCTGCCAATGCGGGTTCTTATTTTGGAGATTATAGAGCAAACATTAATTATAGAAATCAATGGGCTACTGTTGGTAATTCTTACAAAACAATTTTTGCTTCTTATGATATGCCAATTAGGAGAAATGATCAAGATCAAAAATCTACTGGATTAGGAGTTTCATTTTATAACGACAAAGCAGGTAAAACTAATTATGGAAGAACAGAAGGAACTATTTCTATTTCTCAATCTGTTACTTTGACAAAGAAAATGGACTTGTCTTTAGGTTTAGGATTTGAATACGGGCAAGTTAGTGCCAATTATGATAACCTTAAATGGGATAATCAATATGACGGCACAAAATACAATGCTGCACTTCCAACAGGCGAAAATAACCTGAATGAATCTTCTACATATTTTGATATGAATGTTGGGTTTTTAGCTCGTTTCTTCGGGAGAAAAAAGAATGAAACTAATATTGGAATTAGTGTACTGAATGCTACCCAAACTTACAAAGCTACTCTTGCGAATAATAGCTCTATTGATCAAAGAAGGATGAGAATTATTGGACATGCTGTTTCAGAAATTCCTTTAGAAAATGGTAATGATTACATTATCCCAACTGCATTCTATTCCTTGCAAGGAGGAAGTTCTGTTATTGCATTAGGAGCAACATACAAAATGAACGTGGGTATGCAATCTAGATATACAGGCTATTTTAATGCCTCATATTTAGAGTTTGGTGGTATATACAGACATAAAGATGCTATTGTTGCTATTGTAAAATTCGATTGGTTTAAGAAAATACAAATTGGAGCTAGTTATGATATCAATATATCAAAACTAAGGACTGCTTCGGTTTACCAGGGTGGATTTGAACTTTCTTTAGTTTGGAAAGGTCAGTTTTCTTGGAATTAAATTTACTTAGAAATAAAGAATAACTTTACTCCTAGAGTAAATTCTGCAAAATAAAAACTTCCCTCATCTATATAGTTTTTATATCCGTGTCTATCGTATTCTATTATACTCTCTAAAGGCTTGGTTACATTAGAATATGAATAGGTAGTTTTTTGCAATCCTACTCCTCCATAAAAATTAAACCCAAAAGACTTAAATACTGTATAATAATGTCCGTATTTAATCATTAATCCTGATTTATTCCTCTTAAAGTTGGCTTTCTCAAAACTATATTTTTTAAATGAACTCGATCTATAGTTACTGTTATAAAAAACATCTTGATTGTAGACATGAAATAATTCTAATCCAAAATAACTTTTCTTTTTAACTCCAAATAAATAGTTTACTTTAGGACGAAACTCAATCAATTGATAATCTTTATTTATTTCATAAAGAGATAGCAACTTATTTCCGTAACCTAAATCTATCCCCAAATTTAATTTTTCATTTATACTTCTTGTGTAACCAAAAGTCAATCGAGGATAATGAATATAATTTGTTGTAACTACTGTAAATGGTGTTCCATTCATACTTCCTACATTATTCAGTGTAGGAAGTACAAATTTTGTAATATCAAATGTGTAAATTGATTTTTTTACCTCATCCTGACCATAAGAAACGGATAAAAAAACACAAATCATTATTATTAATAGTATTCTAATCATCTTTTCAAATTGTTTAAACAAGTTTATAAAGACTAATGCTGCTATATATAAAAACAAATATAGAACAGAACAATAGCATAAGCAATTAATTAAATAAAACTGATAACCAATATTCCTTCAAACCCTGTAAAGATTGATGTCTACTTAATCAGCAGATAGAAAGGAACTAACCCAATTCAGAATAGTTTGATTTAAATAAAAAAGATTTTCTTTTCCAAAAATCCTATTTAATTGTCCTATAAATTTAGTTTAGCTGTAACTCTAACTTTACTTAGTTATACTTAATTTCTCTTCCAAACCAGCAAACATAGCCTTGGTCATAGACTCTAAATCATAAGAGTTTTCCCATCCCCAATCTTTACAAGCCTGAGATTCATTGATACTTTTTGGCCAAGAATTAGCAATTACTTGTCTAAAATCTGGAGTATAAGAAATACTAAAGTCAGGAATGTACTTTTTAATTTCTTCCGAAATTTCTACAGGTGAAAAACTAATTCCTGCTAAGTTATAACTTGAACGAATTTTTATTTTTTCTTCATCTACGTGCATTAAATCTATAGTTGCTTTAATTGCATCTTCCATATACATCATTGGTAAATAAGTGTCGCCTTCCAAATAACACTCGTATTTTCCATCTTGCAATGCTTTGTAATAAATATCTACTGCATAATCTGTAGTACCACCACCTGGCTCAGCTTTGTAGCTAATCAATCCTGGGTATCGTATACTTCTTACATCAATTCCGTATTTATTATGGTAATATTCGCACCATCTTTCTCCTGCCAATTTACTTATTCCGTAAACAGTACTCGGCTCCATTACTGTAGTTTGTGGTGTATTATCTCTTGGTGTAGTTGGACCAAAAACAGCTATGGAACTTGGCCAAAATATTTTTTCGATAGTTCCTGCTTTTGCCAATTCTAACACATTAAATAATCCGTCCATGTTTAATTTCCAGGCAGCCATAGGTTTTTGTTCTGCTGTAGCTGATAATAATGCTGCTAATAAATAAACAGTCCCAACATTATGTTTTTTAATCAGTATTTCCAACGTCTCATTATCCAATATATCAAGAGATTCAAATTGAACATCTCCGTGATTTCCTTCACGAATATCAGTTGCAATTACATTCTCTGCACCAAATCTTTGCGCTAATCCACTTACTAAATCTGTACCAATTTGTCCATTGGCACCAATTACCATGCTTTTTTTCATATTCTACGAATTATATATAGTATTATGTATGTTGAGTGATTCTCTATGAATCAAATTCATTAAGTCTGCTACAAACTGTTCACTTAATCCCAATTCTGCTCCTCTTTTATTAGATTCTTCCAATACAATCTTCCATCTTTCTAATTGAAAAACCATGGCAGAGTTTTCCTTTTTAAATGTAGCTATTTTCTCTACAATTTTCATTCTATGGGCAATTTCCTTTAACATATCATCATCCGAACTGGTAACAGTTTTTCTCAAAATCTCCAGTTCCTCATGTTTTATGTCTCTATTTACCTCATTAGCATTTATTGCATTCACAATTTTTTTCAAATGATCAGGAGTTACCTGTTGCTTTGCATCACTCCAAGCTTTAGGTGGATTAGGATGTGTTTCTATCATCAATCCATCCATTCCTAATTGTACAGCAAATTTTGATACTTCCTCTATCAATTCTGAGTCTCCAGTAATGTGACTTGGGTCGCAAATAATTTGTAAATCAGGGAATTCTGTTTTTAATTTGATTGGAATTTCCCACATAGGTGGATTTCTAAAAATTCCTTTGGTATACGAATAAAATCCTCTGTGAATAACCGAAATATTTTTAATTCCTGCTAATTTGAATCGCTCTATTGCGCCCATCCATAATCCCACATCAGGACTTATTGGGTTTTTAATAAAAACAGGGATATCTATTCCTTTTAGCGAGTCTGCAATTTGTTGAACATAAAATGGGTTTACAGTTGTTCTTGCCCCAATCCAAATTGCATCTAAATTATGAGCTAAACAAGTATCTACATGTTCTGGAGTTGCTACCTCTGTAATTAGCTTAACTCCAAATTGTTGTTTGGCTTCGTTCATCCATTTCAAGCCCTCCTCTCCTATCCCTTCAAATGAACCGGGAGCTGTTCTTGGCTTCCAAATTCCTGCACGAAAATAGGTCAGATTTTTTATATCTGCAATCTCTTTAGCTGTTTCCAAAACTTGCTCTCTAGTTTCGGCACTGCAAGGTCCTGCAATTAATTGTTTGAGTGAATTTCTCAATAGTTTCTTTTTTATTTTTAACTAGAATGATCAGTTATTATAACCCATGTTCCATTTTTCTTTTGCCAAATAAGAGAATACATTCCTTGTAAATCTCCCAGAGTCTCATCTCTTTTTAGATGCCATTCTCCTATTACAAATATAGTTTCTTCTCCAAGAATGTCCATACTTTTATTGGTGAATTTCAAAGTTCCCATTTCCTCCTTACTTTTATAAGATTTTTTGTAATTATCCAAAGTCTTTTGCCATCCTTGATTAAGTCCACTACTCCCAATAAATCGTAAAGAATCAGATTTCCAATAGTGTTTCATAAATCCTTCCAAGTCACCTTCATTCCAAGAATCTTCTTGTTCTTGCATATAAATCTCAACCACATTACTAGCGTAAACACAATCTATTTTCTTTTCTTCTCCACAACTCAAGATAAAAAAGGAAATAAAAACTAGTAATAATGACTTTTTGACATTAAAAATCAATCGATTGTGACTTTTTGTCACTAAAAATGAGTGCTTTATCATCTGGTTTGAGTTTTGTATTATGATTATCAAATTTAAAAATAACAATAAAATTTATAATAACTTAAAACAAAACAATATGAAAATCGCACAACATAACTT
>CAJJDF010000042.1 GCA_905182785.1 uncultured Flavobacteriales bacterium | reverse complement strand
AGATGTAACAATTGATTTACATGAAAACAAATTAACTATTGCTTTAGTGAAAAAAGAAAATTCAATAGAAAAAACGATTTTAAAAGAAAGGAAAGAATTTAATTATTCTAAATTTTCTAGAGCTTTCAATTTACCAAAAAATATAGATTTTGAGAAAATAGAAGCAAAAAATGAAAATGGAATTTTAAGTATTACCATTCCTAAAAAAGAAGAAGAAATAAAAAAAAATAGAACAATAGCAATTAGTTAATCATCTGTTTTTTTCTTGAAATAAGGAGGCGTATCAAGAGATACGACTTTTTTTTGTCGGTTAATTTAACAACTTAGTTTGTTGAATTTTAAGGGCAAACACTCTATAGGTCTTGAACTTATATTTTTTGCTTCGAATTAAGCGAGGCGTAATATCCATCTTCTGCGAGTAACTCTTCATGAGTTCCTTGCTCAATTACTTTTCCTTCATTCATAACAAGAATTAAATCTGCATGCTCTAGGGATGAAATTCTATGACTGATTATCACACTTGTTTTTCCTTCCATAATTCTTTTTAGATTTCTAAGAATAATGGCTTCTGTTTCTGTATCAAGGGCCGAGAGACAATCGTCAAAAATCAAAATATCTGGATGTTTTATTATTGCTCTAGCAATAGACACTCTCTGCTTCTGCCCTCCAGATAGAGTTATTCCTCTTTCTCCAACAATTGTATCAAATCCATTTTCGAAATCAATAATATTGTCGTAAATATGAGCATCTCTTGCAGCTTGCTCCATTTTTTTGCCACTACTTTCGTCCAATTCACTAAGCCCAAACTTTATATTATTACCAATAGAATTTGAAAATAAAAAAGAGTCTTGAGGTACATAACCAATTGCTTGTCGCAATTGAGCTAAATTAATATCAGTAATATTATTACCTCCTAATTTCACCTCTCCTGAAGTTACCTCATACAACCTAGCAATCATATTGGCAATAGTAGATTTACCAGAACCTGTTTCCCCTATTATTCCTAAAGTTTTTCCTTCGGACAAAGTAAATGAAACATTTTGTAACGCTTTAATTCCAGAATCTGGGTATACAAACGAAGCATTATTAAAAACAATATCTCCTCCTTTCATAGCTACCGCATTTTCTTTGGAGAAGATTTCTGGTTCCTGTTTCAAAAATTCGTTAATTCTAGTTTGAGAAGCTGCTGCTCGTTGCACCATAGAAGTTACCCAGCCAATAGATGCAAAAGGCCATGTCAACATATTGACATAAATTACAAAAGCAGCAATATCTCCATTTGTAATTTCACCTGCATTAGCTTTTATTCCTCCAATATAAATCGTTAAAACTGTACTCGCTCCTATTAATAGAACGATTACTGGGAAGAAAAAAGCATTGATTGTTGCCAAATTCATTGATTTGCTCTTATAACTGTCTACTTCTTTAAGAAAACTTTTACTCAATGATTTTTGCATGTTGTAGGCTTTCACTACTCTAATTCCCGAAAAAGACTCTTGTACAAAAGTAGAAACTATAGATTGTTGTCTCTGAACCTCTTCACTTCTTTGATTCATTACTCTACTGATGTAATAAATCATAATCGTCATTATTGGCAAAGGTGCCAAAGCATATAAAGTAAGTTCTAGGTTTACCGAAACCATGTAGTAAATTGTCAAAACACTTAGTACAACCAAATTAATAGAATACATTATTGCAGGACCCAAATACATTCGCACCTTGCTTACATCTTCACTTATTCTATTCATCAAATCTCCTGTGTTGTTATTTTTGTAGAAAGCAGGAGTTAATTTTTGGTAGTGAGAATAAATTTCATTTTTCAAATCATATTCAATTAAACGAGACATGATAATAATGGTTTGCCTATTTAAAAAAACAAAAACACCCCTACACAATGACAGTCCAACATAAATAAGTGCTAAATAAAAAGCGCCTTCTAATATATCTGATTTATCTATATCAGTAATCGAAGTCGTTTTTAATTCTTCTATTTTCTTTCCGAATAAATCAACCGCTTTTTTTACAATCCTAGGCATTTCTACCCCAAAGAAATTGGAGGCAGTAATAAAAACAACTCCCAAAATTAGGCGCCATTTATACTTAACAAGGTATTTATTTAAATAGGATAGTGATTTCATTCCTGTAAAGATATCTATTTTCTAATTAAAGTTGAGTAAATAAAAAACTTTAAAAAATTGAATAAATACTAAAATACACCGCTAATAGAATCATTCATTTATTATCGAAAAACACCTTAGATTATAAAATAATAATCGTAATTTTGTTCACCTTAAAATAAACACTCATGGAAAATATGATTGCTGAGAAAGCGAAAGAAAATGGATTCCTTCTTCAAAGAATGGAGATAATGGGACACGAACAGGTTGTATTTTGTAACGACAGAGAGTCTGGGCTTAAGGCGATAATAGCTATTCACAACACTACATTAGGTCCATCACTAGGTGGAACAAGGATGTGGAATTATGCTAGTGAGGCAGAAGCATTAAATGATGTATTAAGACTTTCTAGAGGAATGACTTATAAATCTGCAATCTCTGGATTGAACTTGGGAGGTGGAAAAGCAGTGATAATTGCAGATCCTCACACAGATAAATCGGAAGCACTTTTTCGTAGATTTGGAAAATTTGTAAACAGTTTAGGTGGTAAATATATTACTGCTGAAGATGTGGGTGTGTCGCCAAGAGAAATGACTTGGGTAAATATGGAAACAGATCACGTGAGTGGATTGCCCGGAAAAAGTGGAGACCCTTCGCCTGTTACTGCATATGGAGTATACATGGGAATGAAGGCTGCAGCTATGAAAACTTATCATAATGCAAGCTTAAAAGGAAAAAAAATATCTGTACAAGGTGTTGGTCATGTTGGGGAATACTTAATAGATTATCTTGAAAAAGAAGGTGCAGAAATTTATGTTACTGATATTTATAAACCAACTTTAGATAGAATTGCAAAACAGCACAAAGTAACTGTTGTAGCTCCAGAAGAAATTTATGATTTAGATGTAGACATTTACTCTCCTTGTGCTTTGGGTGCAACTATAAATGACGACACTATTAACAGATTGAAATGTAAAATAATTGCTGGTGCTGCCAACAATCAATTACAAGACGAAATAAAACATGGTCAAATGCTAATGGATATGGGTATTTGTTATGCTCCAGATTACTTAATAAATGCGGGAGGTGTTATAAACTGTTTCTTTGAGGTTACAGGATATGACAAAGATCGTGTTATGGATTTAACAGAAAATATTTACAATACAACCATGTCAATATTTGACATGGCTGAAAAAGAAAACATTCCAACCTATCTTGCTGCAAATAAATTGGCAGAAGAAAGAATAGAAGCAATTGGAAAAATAAAACTATCATTTTAATGCTATCAAGAAGACATATTAGAATAAAAACATTCTTGGCATTATATGCCTACGTTTTTTCTAACAACAAGGAGTTAGATAAAGGAGAGAGGGAACTAATGTTTAGCTTAAAGAAAGTGTATGAATTATACATTACTTTCTTATCTGTATTCCATGAAATTCATCAGCTTGCTGAAGAAAAAATTGAAAACGCAAAAACAAAGAATTTACCTACGGAAGATGATTTGAATCCTAACTTAAAGTTTGTAAACAATAGAGTTTTCTCTTTGTTGAATCAAAACACCCAGTTACAAAAGGATATTGAAAACATGAAGGTAATGTGGAGGACTGATGCTGCTTTTAGTGTAATTAGCCAAACTTATATGGAGATGAAAAAATCTTCAGAATATGCCGGTTACATGAACAGTGGAGAAGATTCTTTTTCGGAAGACCGAAATTTTTTGGTTACTCTTTTCAAAACTTACATTGTAAACAATGAATTACTTCACGAAGTGCTTGAAGACAGTAGTATCTTTTGGAATGATGATTTGGATATTGTAGCCCTAGCTGCCATCAAGACTTTGGAAGGGTTGGATGAAAATGATTCAGGTTTTGAAACGCTTACTCCTTTATTTAAAGATGAAGATGACGAGAAGTTTGCAAAACTTTTATTCAGAAACACCATTCTTAAAAATTCTGAATTGGAAAATTTGATTAGTGCACAAACTAAAAATTGGGATGTAGATAGATTGGCTAAAACGGATGTTATATTAATGAATATGGCAATTGTAGAAGCGCTAGACTTCCCTTCTATTCCTGTAAAAGTTACTATGAACGAATACATTGAAATTTCAAAATTTTATAGTACTCCAAAAAGTAAAGGATTTATTAATGGAATCTTGGATAAGATATTTAACCAACTGAAAAATGATGGGAAAATTAATAAAACAGGAAGAGGATTAGTAAATAAATCGGTTCAAAAATAAAAGTGTAAATTTATAAGAATGAAACAGTACATTTTAGCTATATTGATTCTTCCTTTTATCTTCTCTTGTGGGAGTTATGAAATAACGGATGACAATTACACAGACTTAATAGACATGGAGAATCCTCCTGTGATTACGTTTGATAAAGCTGAATATAACTTTGGAACAATTATAGAAGGAGCAGTGGTAACTTACCGATTTAGCTTTACTAATAAAGGAAGTAGTCCTTTACTTATAGCTTCTGTAGCAACATCATGTGGTTGCACAGTCTCAGAAAACTGGTCGCGTAAACCAATAATGCCTGGAAAAAAAGGATACATTGACTCAGAATTTAAATCGGAAGGATTTCCTGGAACTACAGATAAAAAATTGACTATAGTTGCTAATACATTTCCTACGAATACAATAATAAAATTAAAAGGAACCGTAATAGGTCCCAATCAACAATAAAAAAAAAGAAAAAAAATGAACACAGTATTTATGATGATGAGTGGTGAAAATGGTGGTGGCGGAATGCAAACCATAATTATGTTGGTATTAATGATTGGAGTATTTTATTTCTTCATGATACGTCCACAATTGAAAAAACAAAAAGAATTAAAAACTTTTAGAGAAGCTTTGAAAACTGGAGATAGCATTGTTACTATTGGTGGATTGCACGGAACAATTAAAGCTATGCAAGAAACTACTATTACTTTAAAGGTAGAAGATGGAAGCGTAGTAAAAATAGAAAGATCTGCAATCATTACAGATTTTGCTGCTCACCAACAACAAAGCGGAAGAAAATAAACTTTTCTAACTCAGGGATTTTTCTCGATACGATTTAAAAAAGTCACCTCTTTTAGAAATCAATCGAACTGACATTCCTTTAAAACAATAAAATGAAACTCATTGGAATAACTGGAGGAATAGGTTCGGGAAAATCGACCATTGCTAAAGTTTTTATGTCCTTGAGTTATCCAGTATACAATTCGGATACTAAAGCTAAAGAATTGATTAATTCCAATGAGGAATTAATCAATTCTATTAAGCTTTCTTTTGGCAATGACATTTACAATTCTAACGGATTAGATAGAAAAAAAATGGCTTCCATAGTATTCAATAATCCAGAAAAACTAGAATTACTCAACTCTATCATCCATCCAGCTGTGGGCGAAGATTTTGAAAAATGGGTAGATTCACAAAACACTTCTTTTATATTGAAAGAAGCTGCTATTCTTTTTGAAACTGGAATCTATAAATCTTTACATAAAACAATTCTGGTCTCTGCTCCTCAAGAAACAAGAATAGAAAGAGTAATAAAACGTGATAATACGAACCAAGAAGAGGTTTTGTCGCGAATGAATAACCAATGGAGCGAAGAGAAGAAAACTGAGCTTGCTGACTATGTAATTGATAATTCTGGAAATAAATTAGTAATTCCTCAAGTTTTAGAAATTATAAAACAAATCCTTAAATAGAGTGTAAGCACAATACGATATAAGTCACGTAAGCTGTAAGAAGAATTACTCCATGAATTCTTCCCATTTTTTTACCGATAAACATCATTGGATATAAGGCTAAGGAGATTCCAAGCATCCAATATATATCAAAACTCATTGCCGATTCTGCAACTTGAATTGGAGTAATTACTGCCGTAATTCCAATCACAATCATAATATTAAAAATATTAGACCCAATCAAATTCCCAATTGAGATATCGGTTTGTTTTTTATAGGCTGCAAAACCAGAAGCTACTAATTCTGGAACTGAAGTTCCAAAAGCAACTATGGTTACTCCTATTACTTTCTCTGTCATACCAAAAGACTTTGCTAATCCTATTGCCCCATCCAATAACCAATCCGCTCCAAACTTAAGTCCTACCAATCCTCCAAAAAGATAAAGTAGAGTAAGTGGAAAATTACTTGGAGTTCCATCAATGTCTTCGTCTAAATGTAGATTTGATTTCCTTGAATTTCTGATTAAGAATATAATAAACACAGTAAGGATTGCAATTAATATCAATCCTTCTATCATTGTAATTAAATTGTCAAGTGAGAATACGAAGAATAATATACTAGCAAACATCATCATTGGCCAATCAATAAACTTAGAATTTCTTTCTACTATGATTGGGAAAATAAGTACAGTTATGGATAGAACAAGAGCAAGATTAGCAATATTAGAACCGATTACATTTCCTATTGCAAGATCAGGAGAACCCATTAATGCAGCTTTCACACTTACAAATAATTCGGGTGCAGATGTTCCAAAAGAAACAACTGTCATTCCAATTACCAAAGGAGAAATTTTGAATTTTTCTGCAATTCCTACAGCACCTTTTACTAAATAATCACCACTGAAAATTAATATTATTAAACCTAAGACTAGCCAAAAAATATCTATTCCCATAGTTATATATTAATGTCTTTTGTAGATTCATCCAGCTCTTTCTTTATATCCTTTATTGGGTTAGAAATTTGAGTTTCTTCCAATAGCTCTTTTTTGATGTCTTTTATAGGGTTTGAAATCTCTACCTGATCCATAATATCTTTCTTTATATTATCGGTCGATTCTTTTATGTCCCTTTTTATATCGTCTGTAGCGTTCTTTATTTGAAACATAATCTTACCCAATTGCTTTGCCATTTTTGGAATACTTTCTGCACCAAAAAATATTAGGATGAAAAGAAAAACAATAAAGATTTCTCCTCCACTAAGGTTTAAAAAAAGTAAGGTATGTGTTGTATTCATTATAAATTAAGTGCAAATGTTGCTTAAAATTCTTTTACTAAGGTAAGGAATGTTTTTATAAATCTAACTTCAATTTTATTAACTCTAGCTCAAAAAAAAGTCTCCCGAAATTCGAGAGACTTTAACTAATAATCTAGTGAAATTTAAACTTCTTCTTTCTTTTTGAAATCAAATGATTTAGAGAAATCAACTACAGATGGTGTAGCAATACATAATGAAGAATAGGTACCAACTACAACTCCAATCATCAAGGCAAATGTCATTCCTTTAATTGAATCTCCTCCAAATATGAAGATGATTAACAAAACCAAGAACGTAGTTACCGAAGTATTTACTGTTCTACTCAATGTAGAGTTCAATGCTTGGTTTATCACTTCTTTAGGATCTTCTCTTTTCTTTTCTGTTAAGAATTCTCTTATTCTATCAAATACAACTACTGTATCATTTATTGAGTAACCAACTACTGTTAGTATTGCCGCAATAAACGCTTGGTTTATTTCCATTGCAAATGGGAATCTTCCCCAACCAATAGAGAATAATGCCAATACAATAAGAACATCATGTGCCATTGCAATCAATGCACCTAATCCAAATTGCCATTTTCTAAATCTAAATAAGATGTATAAGAAAATAATGATTAATGAGAATACAATCGCATAAATAGACGAAGTCTTAAATTCTGCCGAAATTTGTGGATCTACTTGTTGTGATTCTAAAATTTCATACTCACTGATCCCTTTTAAACCTTCAGCTAATTTTGCTTCAACAATTTGAGAACCATCAGCCGATTTATCATCCAACATAAATTGAGTGGTGATAAGTGCTTTAAATTCATTGTCTACCATTTTTACTTCTGGTTGATCACCAAAAGAAGCGGTAAGTTTTGATTTTACATCCTCTAAATTAACTGCTTTATCAAATTCAACTTTGAATGTTCTTCCTCCAGTAAATTCTACTCCATAATCAAGAGATCTTTGTACCATTGAGAATAAACCTCCAGCAATAATTAATGCTGAGATGATATAAAATGTTTTTCTCTTTTTGATAAAAGGAATTGTTAAGTTCAAGAATAAGTTCTTAGTAATAGAAGTTGAGAAAGAAATATCTTTCTTTCTTTCTATCATGTAACTAAATATTAATCTTGAAATAATTAATGCTGAGAATAAAGAAGTAAAGATACCTATGATTAAGGTAACTGCAAATCCTTGAATTGCTCCTGTTCCAAAATAACCTAATACTATTGCAGTAAGTAATGTTGTAACATTTGCATCTAAAATTGCTGAAAGTGCTTTTGCATACCCTTCGTCAATAGCTTGTCTTTTTCCTTTTCCATTTCTCAATTCTTCACGTATTCTTTCAAATACAAGAACATTTGCATCTACCGACATACCAATTGTCAATACAATACCAGCAATTCCAGGAAGCGTTAATGCAGCTCCAAGAGAAGCAAGTGTTCCAAAAATAAAGAATATGTTTGCTATTAAAGCAATATCAGCAACAGCCCCTGCTTTTGCGTAATAAAACATCATGTAGAGTAATACCAAAAATAAAGCTCCTGCAAATGACCATAAACCTGCACTTACATTTTCTGCTCCTAAAGTTGGTCCTACAAACGATTCATTTACAATTTTTGCTGGTGCTGGTAAAGCTCCTGCTTTAAGTATGTTTGCTAAATCTGCTGCTTCTTTAATTCCATCAGCTCCAGAAAAACTTCCTCCAGTAATTTGAGTATTTCCTCCATCAATTCTTGCTGATGCAATAGGTGCAGAGAAAACTTTGTTATCTAGTGTAATAGCAATTCCTGTTTTGTTTTTAGCACTTTCCTCTGTTAAATCTCCCCATGCTGTTGCTCCTGCACTTTTAAACTGCAAAGTAACCATTGGGCTTCTATTAATAGGATCAAAATCTTGTCTTGCATTTTCAACTTGTTCTCCATCCAATTTTGATATCCCATCTCTAGTTTTCTTAACTAAATATAGGTTTAATAAAGGTGTTCCTTCAGTAGTTGAGAACGTAGATTTAGATTCCCACATGAAAATTAAATCTCTTGAAATTGAATTCAATTCATTCTGAACAAAACCTTGTCTTAAGAAAGAATCAATAATTGCTGTATCTGTTAATTTAGCGTATCCTAATACTGGACTTTCGTTCCATTGGTTTTCTCTATTTGCATTTGGATATAAATAAGCAGATAAAGGACTTGTTTTTCTAAACACTTCTACTTGCTCGTCTTCTGTTAAGTCAGCAGTTGGATTAAACTCTAAAGTAGAGTCGTCAAATAAATCATTAGTAGAATCTTCCAATTCAACATCTTTGTCAGCTACTCCATCAATAGTTGTCGTATCAGTTAATTTAGTAGTATCAGCCAAAGCTTTTTCAACCGAATCCAAATAACCAGGATACATTGTTCTACTTAAAATGTCATTTACTTTTTCATAAATACTATTTCCAAGTTCTGTGTTGTTATAAGTTTCCCAAAACTCCAATTTTGCAGTTCCTTGAATTAACTTTCTCATCCTTGCCTTATCCTTAACACCAGGCATTTCGATAGAAATGGTTCCTGCTGATTTGTTTTTTTGAATAGTTGGAAGAGATAATCCTGAACCAGAAAGTCTTGAAACTAATATTGTTTCTGTTTTATCTAAAGCACTAGATGCTTTTTCTTTCAATTCATTAAAAATTTCCTCATTCGATAAGTCTGACATTGGCTTACCGTTTTCATCTTTGAATTTGAAAACTCTAGCCAAATTTTCATCTGGACTCATTTCATTGTATTTTTCTTCGAAAAGATCTACGAAAGGTCTCTCGTTACCATTACTAGAGAATGAAGAATATGCTGCATCAAAAGGAGCTGAAAAACTTGTTCTCTTTGCATAACTACCTGCAATATTCTTTACCATATCTGGAATAGAAACTTCAAGCGTTACACTCATTCCTCCTTCAAGGTCAAGCCCTTTTGCCAATTCATTATCTTTACATTCTTTGTACGTTTGACCAAAAAAAGGATAAGCTGGTTGGTTCGCTTTTTCTACCAAGTAGTTTTCAGCAACAGCAGTCTTATAAGTAGAAACTTCTTGTGAAGTAGAAACAGGATAAAATCCGTTTCCTACTTTTATTATTGAAGTGTCGCCAATTGCAGTATCTGCATTTAAAAAGTGAGAAGCTTCAGTAGTTGCAAATGCTTCAGCTTTTGATTCTACACTGCTAGTTACCCAAGTAAATGAAAGTTGGTAAAGACAGGCTAATGATAATAATATGGTAAAAACCCATATAATCGTTCTATTTTGCATAGTTATTTTGTTTAATTTTTTGCTTTTTTATCAAGGTTGCAAATATAAAAGAACCTATAATATAAAACAATTTTATACCTATTTATTTTATAGCTCATTTTTTGTTAATCAACTATTTCCCCTCTGTGAGGGATTAAAGCATCTCTTACTGTCTTCATAAATGGCTCTGAAACTGTTATAAATGCTAACGAATGAAGCTCTTTTACTTTTTCAATTCCCGAATTTACAACAGGGATATTTTCTTTTTCAGCAAATTCTTTTAGATGAATTTCGTGATGTTTTGCAGTTTCAAACCCATCTTCTCCTCTAAAATCCCAAATCAGCTTTATATTTCTCTCAATGTTTTCCATAATTGCAAAAATAAATAAACCTTATCTATATCTTTACATTTAAAAACAAAAGATGTGGACAAAGTTATAGAAGTTTTAAGAAATGGAGGAATCATCCTTTACCCTACCGATACTATTTGGGGAATAGGTTGTGATGCTACAAACCCAGAAGCCGTAAAGAAAATTTATGACTTAAAAAAAAGAGAGTCTTCCAAAAGTATGATTGTTTTACTTGAAAAAGACACAAAACTAAATCGTTACGTAAAACAAATACCTGAAATTGCTTGGGATATTGTTGAGTTATCCGAAAAACCTACGACTATTATTTATCCAGAAGGATATAATTTAGCACCAAATATCTTGGCTGAAGATAAATCGATTGCAATAAGAATTGTAAAAGAGGGTTTTTGCCATGATTTGATAAAGAAATTTGGAAAGCCACTTGTTTCTACCTCTGCCAATATCTCGAATAGTAAATCACCATTGAGCTTTGCCGATATAGACAAAAGAATTTTGAAGGGTGTTGATTATATTGTAAATTTGCCATCCAATGTAAAACTAAAGACAAAATCTTCTACCATAATGAAAATAGATATGGATAGTACTTTTACATTAATAAGAAAATAATAGCTTACCAACTTAATGGAAAATCAAAACCTAAAGGAAAAACTAAATCACCCAATTTTTACTTCAATAATGGAAGCTGCTCCCAACGAGAAAGTTTTTGTAATTGGAGGGTTTGTTCGAGATTTACTCTTGGATAGACCTTGTAAAGACATAGATATTGTAATTGAAGGAAGTGGAATAGAACTTGCCGAAAAAATTGCTGAGAAGGTAAAAGCCTCCAAAGTAAGTGTTTTCAAAAACTTTGGTACGGCTATGATAAAACTGGATGACGGTTTTGAAATAGAATTTGTGGGAGCTAGAAAAGAATCCTACAACCGTGATTCCCGAAAGCCAACCGTAGAAGATGGAACTATTGAGGATGACCAAAAACGAAGAGATTTTAGAATGAATGCCTTGGCAATAAGCCTTAGCAAAGCAACTTTTGGTGATTTGGTAGATCCATTTGGTGGTGTAGAAGATTTGAAAAACAAATTGATAAAGACACCTCTTGAAGCAGGAATTACTTATTCTGATGATCCACTAAGGATGATGAGAGCGATTCGTTTTGCTTCGCAATTGAGGTTTAATATTCACCACACTAGTTTGGTGGCAATTCGTGAGAATAAAAATAGAATTGAGATTGTATCGCAAGAAAGAATTACGACAGAATTGAATAAAATAATTATGTCAGAGGTTCCTTCAGTGGGATTCAAATTATTATACAACACGGGGTTATTGCAAATTATTTTTCCAACTATGGTGAAATTATATGGCGTAGAAACAATAGACAGAAAAAGCCACAAAGATAATTTTTATCACACCTTAGAAGTGTTGGATAACATTGCTCCCAACACAGATAATCTTTGGTTGAGATGGTCGGCAATTATGCATGATATTGCAAAACCAAACACAAAACGTTTTGATCCAAGAGTGGGATGGACTTTTCACAGTCACGAAGTTGTGGGTTCTAAAATGGTGAAACCTGAGTTTAAAAGATTAAAATTACCACTTGATAATCAGATGCATTATGTTAGAAAAATGGTGTTTTTACATTTGCGCCCAATTGCATTAACTAATAAAAACACAAAAGATTCTGCTTACAGAAGACTTCTGTTTGAAGCTGGAGAAGACATTGATGATTTATTGACGCTTTGCCGAGCTGACATTACTTCTAAGAATGCTAATAAGGTAAAATTATACCTTGAACGATTTGACAAAGTAGAAAAACGCATTGCAGAAATAGAGGCAAGTGATAAAATAAGAGATTGGCAACCTCCTATTTCTGGAGATATTATAATGAAAACATTTGACCTTAAACCTTGTTATGAAGTAGGTCAAATAAAAAATGAAATTAAGGAAGCAATACTTGAAGGAACTATCAAAAATGACTTTGATGAGGCTTTTAATTTTATGCTAAAAATGGGCGGAAATCTTGGACTTAATCAAGCTGTTAAATAAACTGCTTCAAACAATCATTCCTTTTTATTATTTTTAACGGTTATCTTTTTAGTCTATATTTGAGCCATGCAAAAAAAACTAATTATTTTATTGGTGTTTTTATTTCTTTTTCGACTTTTGTTTGGATTATGTTCAGAGTTTTGGTTTGATGATGAGTTGCAAATTTACCTTATTGGATTAAAATCATATACCACAGGAAGCTGGCCCTATTACGGACCCGACATAGTGTATACCAATACTCAGATTGCTGGCGGATTACAGGGTTTGTTAGTTTCTATTCCTTTTTATATTTCTGCTACTCCTGAGGCGCCAATCGTATTTCTTAATCTATTGTCTTTTTTCAGTTTAAGCTTTTTGGGGTATTACGTTACAAAAAGGACAAGTAAGATTCCTTCTTGGCTAGTTTACACCTTAATTCTTATTACTCCTTGGGCAATGCATTACAGCACAAGAGTTGTAAATCCTTCTTATGCACTGGTGTTTGCCATTCCTTTTTTCATTAGTCTTTTGGAATTACTTCCTATTTATTCCAAAAAAATAATGAATCCTAATTTGGCATTTTTAATACTAGGAATTTCTACTACCAGTATTATGCAATTGCATATGTCTTGGGTTTTACTCTTACCTTTAACAGGCTTTGTATTTCTATTTAGAATTAGAAAAAAACTAATAAAACAGATTAAAACAATAGGTATTTATCTCTTGGGATTATTTATTGGAATTCTTACTTTGATTCCTACTTTACTTTTAACACCTAACGAAGGTCCAAGCACTTTATCAAATGTTCTGTTTAATCCAGAAAATTGGAGTAATTTACCAATCATAGTTTTGAGGTTTTTTAGTTTTGCAGGAAATGAAATTCCTTACGTTTTAGGAGGAAATACCGAAGAGAGACTCAGTATTGTACAGGATCAAATTTGGAGTTCTCCATTTGTAATCTTCCTTCTTTTGGTTGGTTTTCTACAAATTGGATTATTTATTTATTTGCTCATAAAACCTTCTGCTTCCAAAGAATTTACGAGAGTGAAATTACTAGTTATTGCTAGTTTAGTCTTATTATATTGCAGCTTTTTCTTTTCAATAAAAGGTCCTGCCTCTCACACTTTTTATATCTTTTTTCCCTTAGCAATTTGCTATGCTTTTTATTGTTACGAATGGCTTGTAGGAAAATACAAACCTGCATTAAAAATTCTTAAAGCTATTGCAATAAGTAGTTTGATATTTCATTTAGGATTGGGATTGTACAATTTAGAACACAAATCATTGTACAAAAACAGAGAAAAAGTAACTAGAGCCATAGAAAAAATGGATTACAAAGAATTAGGAAAAAGGCGCACAGATGAATGGGGTTACGGATTTTAATGCCCTACTTCATTCTTCTTTCATCTTCATCTAACCTAGTGTCAGAACCTCCCACTCTATTATTTATAAGAGTTTTCCAATTAGAATTTGTCATTTCTCCTTGCATGTCAGAGTGTATCAATTCAAAATCTTGAGAAGCTGCTGTAGATTGATAAAACACAAAAATCACATTGGACCTACTATTGGTTTGATAATAATGCCAGATAGAATAAGGATAAGTTCCTTGTTCGTTTAGTTTATTAATTACATCATTTGGTTTACCATATTTTACGAATACTCTTCCCATATCAGTTTCGTAACCTCTTTTAACTCTAGTTCCAAACTGCTTATCTACTTCACTAATTAGGTCTCGGTAATTATTCCATTCTTTTATTGCATTTACTCCGTATCTATTTTGCCAAAAATTTAAAAAATAGCGTTCCTTTTGGTCGTAAGTTAATTTCTTTTTGTTCCCTATAAGCACTTTGTATTCCATTCTATTTGCAATAGGAATAAGACATTCTAGGTAATGATCAATAGAATCTGGTTTTAAGGCGTAAGTGATTTGTTGCTCATTCGCTTCCAGAGTTAAGACTTGTTTTTTCTCCATATCGGAGTTTACTCTTTGTAAAAAAACTTTGTCAGATGTTATAATTTTATTGAGCGAATCCCTCACTTCTATTACCAAATTATAATTTCCTGTAGGTAACTTTGAAATATCAAACAAATTGAGAATAGGGGTAACTCCATCTAATTTTTTAACCGAACGTTTCAAAAAATTTGGTAATAACTTGTTTCCATAATAGGTTTCTATATAATGCTTTACCAATACTTTCTCTCTATTTTTACTGTTGTATAATTCTAAATAATAGACAAGTTTACCAATCTCTGTTGGCAAATAATTAGACACCATTGGATAAATATCATACCCTGATTTAGAAAACTCATTTTTCTTTTTTGTTTTATTAAAATAATCAATCAATTCTATGTCCGAAATGCTGATTCCATTCTCATAAGGTCTCACAGAAATTATATTTCTAGACACTAAATATCCTGGATCTGAATTATTTAAATCCTTGATTGTAATTTCCATTTCATATTCTCCAGGGGTAAGAAAAAATCTTTTTTGATCTTTAAAATCTACTGCAACACTATCTATCAATACGGGGCCAAGTACTTTATATTTTTTGAAATCAATAATTTCATCTCCTTTCTTCAGTATTTGCGTAATCAATAATTTAGCTTGTAAAACCTCACTGTCTGCAACATTATACTTGAGAGAAGAGGATACAAAAGACAAATAACTTTCTATGTAAATTCCCTTGTTTGGGATTTGAAATTGCTTGTAATTAAAGATTGCTTGAACTCCAGCAATGGAATTAAAGCTGAAAATCAAAAACACTAACATTGCCCCTATTTGTAAACTTAACTTATTCATTTACTAGTTTTACTATTTTTTCAATTACTTGATTAAGTACACTATCTGGGCAAGACGCACCACAAGTAATTATTATTTTTAATTTTTCCTTATCTAAGTTACTCACAAAATCAGAAGTGAGCTCTACATTTTTGTGAATATCAAAGTGATTTATACAACTCTTACTCTCTATTCTTTGGGCATTCTGAACAAAAAATGTATTGAATTTCTGCTCCAGTAACTCGACTAAATGAATAGTATTGGAGCTGTTATAACCTCCTACAACTATTGCAAAATCTCCCGCCTCTTTCATCAATTCAAGTGTAGCTTTTTGGTTATCATTGGTAGCATAACACAATGTATCTCTTGTGTCTGCAAAATGTAACTTCAAATCACTTTCGCCATAAATATCAGTCATTTTCTCTTTAAAATATTGAGAAATCTCATGAGTGTCTGAGGCAAGCATAGTTGTTTGATTTACTACTCCCACTCTATCCAAATCTTCATCTGGATTAAATCCTTCAGAAAATTTTCCTTCAAAAAATTCGTAAAACTTTTCCTTTGGCAAACGTTTGTCAATGAATTGAGCTAACATTTTTGATTCTTCAATATTCTTAACTATTATAGTTTTTCCTTTGGAACTACTGTGCGAAAAAGTAGCTCTTGTCTCTTCGTGAGTAGCTTTCCCATGAATTATTATAGTATAATCATCCTGTCCAAGTTTCTCTGATCTATTCCATACCTTTTCTACAAAAGGGCAAGTTGTATCGTAATTTTCAACATCAATGTTCTTTTCTTGTAAGATTTTTTCAATCTCCAAAGTTGTTCCAAATGCAGGAATAATTACAATATCATCCTTAGTTATATCTCCCCAAGGAATATTTTGCTTTCCTTTCGTGTCCATTATAAATTGGACTCCTCTATCTAATAAGTCGTCATTTACAGTAGGATTATGAATCATTTGACTCAATAAATAAATATTCTTGTCGGGATGATTATTTAAAATGGCATACACTTTTTCTACAGCATTCTCTACACCAAAACAAAAACCAAAATGTCTGGCAAGTACAAAATCTACTTTGTCGAATTGAAGAGTTGAAGGAGAAAAATCTTTTTTCATTCTATCAGATTCTTTTCTTTTCTCTTTTATCTCGGCAATAATAGATGATTTGTATTGAGAGGGGATATTAAATTTTTTCAACTCAGAAAGGCTTAATTATTTATAAATTACAGATTTCTTATGTACATTTAAGAATCTTATTAAATTCTATATGAAATTACAAAAAATTGCTGGAATAATGTTTATTATTTTCATGGTTGTAGCCATGCTTATTCTTGCTAAATCTATTATCCTTCCTCTTATTCTTGCCATTATCCTTTGGTTTCTCATCAAAGAAATAAGAGAATTTATGGATAAATCGCATTGGATAAAAACAAAAGTAACGAAATGGATTAAAACTATTGTAGCTACCGTATTTCTTATTCTAGTCCTAGGGCTGATAACTAGTTTACTGATTCAAAACGCAAACAATTTGAGTAATGCATTGCCAAAATACACCATGAACTTGGATAAAATTTCGCAAAACATTGAAGCCAGTTTTGGATTTAATATCACTGAAAAAATAAACGATTACAGTGGAAAAATAGACCTACAATCTTTCATTAGACTATTTTTAGATTCAATTAGCGAATTGTTTTCCAATGCCTTTATGATTCTTCTTTATTTACTATTTATCTTGATGGAAGAAAGTATATTCTCAAAAAAATTAAAAGCGATTTATTCCGAACCCCAAGATTTTGAAAAAATGAATGGATTACTTTATAAAATAGATTATTCTCTTGGTAAATATATATCTATCAAAACATTACTTAGTTTAACTACAGCTGTATTAAGTTACTTTGCCCTTTTAATTTTACAAATAGATTTCGCTATATTCTGGGCTTTTTGTATTTTCATTTTAAATTATATCCCTTCCATTGGTTCCTTAGTTGCGACTTTATTTCCTGCATTAATGGCACTCATACAATATGGAGGTACTGATTTCATGCCTTTTATTTATGTCTTAATTCTTGTTGGATTCATTCAGTTATTGGTTGGAAATTTCTTGGAACCGAAACTAATGGGAAATTCGCTCAATATCAGTTCGCTCGTAGTAATTCTATCACTTAGTGTTTGGGGTGTAATTTGGGGAGTTGTAGGAATGGTGCTTTCTGTACCAATAACTGTCATGATGATTATTGTATTCTCCAATTTCGAAAGCACAAAAAAGATTGCTATTCTATTGTCGGAAAAGGGAGTCATAAATACAAAGAAACTAAATCATGAATAGGAATTTATTTATACTCATCTCTTTGATTTTCTTTGCACTAAATTGTTTTTTAGGCATAATTATTCATGCGAAATTTAATAAATACCAAAGGTACAAAGTTGCTTATGCTAGTGAATTAAACATGCAAAAAACCGTGTTGGATTACAAAGATTACATCATTCCAAGCGAATGGGAAAATTCTAAAAAAACAGCCAGGGATTATTTCAAAAAAGCAACAAAAGCCAAAACCATTGGAAACAACAATGGATTAATAAGTGTTACAAGCATTGTTATTTACGGATTGTTATTCTTCCTTTTTTATCGTAAAAAAAAAGTATCTGTAAAGCAATTTGGACTTGTTGTTTTAAATATATCTTTAGTTCTCCTTGTCATAGGAATTACAATTCCTATGCTAGAGTTTGGAGCTTTTCTTAAAAATCAAAATATCTCAATTGCTGGTATTTCTAAATCATTTGATGGAAAAGTATATTTATTATTTCAATGTAAATCAATAATGGGAGTGATTCAGACTCTGTTTCAAAACAATAATTTTATTGTTGCATTTGCCCTGTTCACATTTAGTGTTATTTTCCCTTTTTCTAAATTAATCTTATTTTACTACTACTTATTATCCAATAAAATGGACAAAAAGTTTAACCCCCTAAAAGTGGCTTCCTATCTTGGAAAATATAGTATGGCAGATGTTTTTGTAGCTTCTACTTTCTTAGCATTTTTATCCTTTAGTAGCCTAGATTTTGGAATAAAAACAGAAAGCACTACGCTATTGGGATTGTATTTCTTTTTGGGATATTGTATTCTTTCCATTGCTACCTATTTTATTATCCAAAAGAAAATAAGAATAAAAGAAAATCCAAAAACTATATCCTCTTTGGATGAAAAATTTTAAATTACCTTTAACCTATGAAACTAGATATACTAGCCTTTGCGGCTCACCCAGACGACATAGAACTTGCTTGTAGCGGAACACTTATAAAACAAGTGAAAAACGGTAACAAGGTAGGGATTATAGACCTTACGGAAGGAGAATTAGGTTCTAGAGGAAGTAGAGAATTAAGGTATGAAGAAGCAGAAAACGCTAGTAAAGTAATTGGGAATTCTATCCGTGAAAATTTAAATCTAGGAGATGGTTTTTTTGAAATAAACGAACAATCTCTACTGAGAGTGGTCGAAATGATTCGTAAATACCAACCCGAAATAGTTTTGTGTAATGCCATAAAAGATCGCCATCCCGATCATGGAAGAGGTGGAGAATTAGTAAAAAGAGCTAGTTTTCTAGCTGGATTGGTGAAAATTGAAACTAGTTTAAATGGAGAGAAACAAGAAAAATGGCGACCTAAACAACTTTTTCATTACATCCAAGACGAATACATTGAACCCGATTTTGTGATTGATATTACAGAAGAAAAAGAGGATAAAATGAAATCAATTTTGTGTTATTCTTCTCAGTTTTATAACCCTGAAAGTAAAGAGCCACAAACACCTATTTCTAGCAAAGAATTTATGGATTTTCTTGATGGTAGAGCCAGGCAATTTGGAAGAACTATTGGAGTAAAATATGGAGAAGGGTTTAATTCTGCGAATCCAGTTAAAGTAAATTCTTTAACCGACATAGCTTAACCAATGGCAATAGAAATTGAAAGAAAATACCTTTTAAAAAATGATTCTTGGAAGAAGGAAGTTTCTTCCAAAAATAAAATAGTTCAAGGTTACCTCAACTCAAATCCAGAAAGAACTGTGAGAATTAGAATCACTAAAAACAAAGGTTTTTTAACAATAAAAAGCAAAAACGAAGGTAGTTTTAGAAAAGAATTTGAATATGAAATTCCACTACAAGATGCAGAGGAATTAGTTTTACTCTGCGAAAAACCTATCATAGAGAAAACCAGACACCTGGTACATCAAGGAAATCACATTTGGGAAATAGATATTTTTGAAGGAGAAAACAAAGGCCTAGAAGTTGCAGAAATTGAGTTGTCACAAGAAAATGAGACTTTCTTAATTCCTAGTTGGCTAGGCAAAGAGGTAACCGAGAAAACAAAATATTACAATTCTCAACTCATAGAAAATCCTTTTTCGGCTTGGAAAAAATAGATTCTTAATACTTATCTAAATTCATTACAGATAGATTTGATAAGAAAAACATAGTCCTAAAACCTCAACACCTCACTTAGTACTTCTTCATTCCAAAGCATGCGATAATGCCCTATTTTCTCGAATGGAATTAACTTAGAATTGGCAAATTTCTTATGCAAAACTGCTGAGTTTTCGAATGAGATAATTTTATCAAATTTATCGTGAATCAATAACAACTCATTAAATTTCACTTTCTTCAACCTATCTTCCACTTTCATTTCTTCTAGCTTATTTCCAGTTATTCCCTCAATTTTGTCAGCAATAAGTCCATATACTTTATCATTGAAACCAACCAATTTTTGAAAATCTTGAAATACCTGCTTTATCAAATTGTTTGCAGATAAGAACACTAACTTATCTACCTGATAATCTGTTTCGGATAAAGCAAAAGAAGAAATAGAAGAGCCTAAGGAATGTGCAACTACATGAAAAGGTTCTGTAGGTTTTATAGCATCCAAAACTAGCTTAAATGCGTCTTTCCCTTCATACATATTGGTATGAGTCTCTTTATTGTGAGCATGTGAAGGCAAAGTAAATGCTATAATTCTATAATTAGCTAAATGAGGTAAAAACTGAGTAAAACATCCTGGATTACTTTCCCATCCATGAACCAGAAACAATAGCTTCCCTTCTGGATTTCCCAATTCGTAGCAAGATAAATCTTCCCCCGCTCTAGCAACTTTAAATTCCCTCGCTTGGGCATAAAATGGTTTTTCTTTATCACGAATTGATTTTATTCTAACTTTCGAAAAAATATTTACAGCTAGATTTGCACAATATTTTGGCGCAATAAAAGAGGTGATATTTAACCAAAACCTATTTAGTAATAAAATGTATTTCATAATTAATTTTTTAGTTCTTTTTGAATCACGTTATCCAAGTGATTCATCATATTTCTTAAATAGGAATTATCTTTCATTGTCATAGACATAAAAACTCCTCCTTCTATCAAGGAAAACATGACCGAAGAAAATTCTTTTGCATTTACTTCTGGTTTTATCTCTTTCCTTTTTATTCCTTCTTCTAAAATCAAAAAAATGCTTCCTTGTATTTTTTTGATTACTTGTTTTACTGCTTTGTGTAATTTGAGGTTGGTGTGATTTGCATCTACTCCAACATTTAAGATTGGGCAACCTCCAAACTCTAATTTTGCTAAATAATCGTATTTATAAAATTCAGAGATTCCCAGTAATTGATGGATTGAGTTTTCTCTTATTTCTGTTATTGCTCTCAGTTTTTCCATCACATAAGAAACATTGAAATAAAAAGAATAATAAGCCAAATCTTCTTTGTTCTTGAAGTTTCCATAAATCGCACCTTTTGTTAGTCCAGTTGCTTCAGTAATGTCAGACATACTGGTTCCGAAATAACCATTTTTATTAAAAACTGGAGCTACTTTTTCCAAAATAAACTGCTTGGTTCTATCCGATTTGGTGGTCATTTATCTCTAATTTGAAATCAAAGGTATACAAAATATACCAATCGGTATATTTTATTCCAAAATAAAATGGAATATTGTCATTCCATTTTAAAACTTAGCTATTAAAATAAAGAAGCTTGTCCTCCATCATCACTACTTTTTGGTGGTGAAGATGGCTCTTCTATTTCCTCATCTTCTTCTACAATTATTGGTTCTTCTAACTCGTTTTCGCCTGTACTCTCAACTTCTACTTCCTTTGGCTCTTCTTTTACTGGTTCCGGCTCATAAGGAATTGGATCCAATACATCAATCGATTTCAACTTATAAGTTGTTAATCTATTTCCTAAAGCTTTCATCCCTTTTATAGCAATAAACTCTTCTACATTTACTTCTTCATCCTCCCGCTTATTTGCTCTCCCATCATATTGCAAATTCACCATAGGTTTCCAATCGGTAGATGCAATTTCTAAGAAAGATTTTGGATGTTCTGATATAAAAACTACTGTGCTACTAGAATCTTCTAATAAGAATCTTTTTACGTAATAGTTCTCTTTTTCTCCATCCCAATAAATAACTGACAAAGGTTTTTCTGGATTCCATTTTTCAATATGAATCATATCGTCAGCAAAATGAATATTTAAGGCAAATGGATATAATCTGTATTCCCCTGCTTGGGTAATCATCATAATCCTATCGTCTCCTCTAAATTCTCCCAAAAACTCTCCTCTTCCCTCTACATTCAGTTTTCTCACAATATCATCATACCATAACTTACGGGCAGACAAAGTAGAATCCCCTTGTTCCTTTTGAGTTACTTTACTTATCAAGTATTTGGTAGATCTATTCCCTGCACTATTTCTTCCTTTCACTATCAATTCACCAAAATCAATATCAAATTTCAGTTTCTTAATATTTGGTCTAGGGCGAAGCGCGACTTGTACCACTTCGGATTCTCCATTGGGATTGGCTGTAAAATAATGTACTTTACTTCCTTTTGTCCCTTTAGTAAGTGGGTATTCTTTTTCACGAGTAATACTCGTTACATTAAATCGTTTCATGTAAGATGCTCCCGTAGTTCCATCTTGATATACCATGTGATAAATAGTTCGTTTATCTCCTTTTTTCCATACAGCAACATGTAAAATGTCCTTTCCTACAAAGATTTTATCCGAAACTCTGCTTACCTGCATTATTCCGTCTCTTCGGAATACAATGATGTCGTCAATCTCCGAACAATCTTGAACGTATTCATCTTTTTTAAGTCCGTGCCCTATAAATCCTTCTTCTCTGTTTACGTATAACTTCTTGTTTGATACAATCACTTTGGATTTATCTACCATATCAAAAGTTCTTATCTCCGTCTTTCTCTCTTTCCCTTTTCCGTATTTAACTTTCAAGTTTTTGAAATACTCAATTGCAAACTCTATCAAGTTATTCAATTTTTCTTTTACCTCAGCAATTTGATCTTCAAGCGAATTAATATAAGTATCGGCTTTGTCGCCATCATGCTTAGTAATTCTTCTCATTTTTATCTCAAGCAATCTTATTACATCATCATTGGTTACTTCACGTAACAAATGCTTAATATGTGGTTTCAATAATACGTGAGTCACCTCAATTGCCTCTTCGTAAGTTTTACCATCAAAGTCAATGTAAATTTTATTCTCTATAAATATTTTCTCCAAAGAAGAATAATGCCATTGTTCGTGAAGCTCTGCGAGTTTTATCTCTAGCTCCATTTTCAATAACCTTACCGTGTCATTGGTATTTATTCTTAGCATTTCATTTACAGAAGTAAACAAAGGCTTGTCATCCTCAATGATACAAGCATTAGGCGAAATAGAGATTTCACAATCGCTAAATGCGTACAAAGCATCTATGGTTTTATCTGGCGAAATTCCTGCTGGCAAGTGAATTACAATCTCTACATCTGCAGCTGTATTGTCTTCTACCTTTTTAACTTTCAACTTCCCTTTGTCATTTGCCTTAAGGATAGAATCAATTAAATTAGAAGTATTGGTTCCAAATGGTATTTCATGAATGATTAAAGTCTTTGCGTCTTCCTTACGGATTTTTGCTCTTACTCTCACTTTCCCTCCTCTCATTCCCTCGTTATAATTAGAGAAATCTGCCATTCCTCCATTCAAGAAATCAGGAACTACACTTACTTTTTTTCCTTGTAATATTTTTATAGAGCCATCAATTAATTCTATAAAATTATGAGGTAATATTTTGGTCGATAATCCTACAGCAATTCCTTCTGCTCCTTGTGCAAGAAGTAATGGAAATTTTACCGGAAGATTAACTGGTTCTTTATTTCTACCGTCATACGATTTTATCCACTCAGTCGTTTTTGGATTAAACACTACTTCCAATCCAAATTTGGATAATCGGGCCTCAATATATCTAGCTGCAGCTGCACGGTCTCCTGTGAGAGTATTTCCCCAGTTTCCCTGCATGTCTATCAGCAATTCTTTTTGTCCCAACTGTACTAAAGCATCTCCAATAGAAGCATCTCCGTGTGGGTGATATTTCATAGTATTACCAATGATATTGGCAACTTTGTTATATCTACCATCATCCATTTCTTTCATGGAATGAAGGATTCTTCTTTGTACAGGCTTAAGCCCATCTTCTAGAGATGGAACAGCTCTTTCCAAAATTACATACGAAGCATAATCCAAAAACCATTCTTTGTACATTCCACTTACCGAAATGATATTATTCTGACCCGAACCAGCTTCCTGCTCCTGATTTTCTTGGTTTTCCTCTTCGTTATTTTCTTCTTCGTGTATCTCTTCTGACATTTATTCTATTATCTTAAAAACCTCAACTTCTCCTTTATAAACTGTAAAAGGCTGCTTATCTATATTCCATAAATAAACAATTACTTCTACCTCTTTAAAAATAGGAAAATTATGCAAATAAA
>CAJJDF010000041.1 GCA_905182785.1 uncultured Flavobacteriales bacterium | reverse complement strand
GAAATAAAGTCGAGTTTTTATACAATTTATCTCACAAAGACATTGGTAAACTGATGTTGAAATCTCCCTTAAAACCAGGAGAAAAAATAACCGTTTCTACTCCATTTAGAGTAAAAATTCCTTCAGGTAAAATATCAAGATTAGGACATGTTGGCGAATCTTTTCAAATTACACAATGGTACCCAAAACCTGCGGTATATGACAAAGAGGGTTGGCACCAAATGCCTTATTTAACTCAAGGAGAGTTTTATTCAGAGTTTGGTTCTTTTGATGTAAGCATTACTTTACCAGAAAATTATGTGGTAGGAGCAACAGGAGATTTACAAACACAAAGCGAAATTCAGTTTTTGAATAAAAAGGTTGAAGAAACACAAGTGAAAATAGATAGCGGTAAATTTGAAAGAAATAAATTTAAGGACTTTCGATTTCCAGAATCATCTTCCAAAATGAAAACAATTCGATACACACAAACTAGAGTTCATGATTTTGGTTGGTTTGCAGATAAACGATACGAAGTATTGAAAGGTGAAGTAGAATTGCCCTATTCCAAAAGAAAGGTAACAACTTGGGCTATGTTTACTCAAACCCAAGCTAACTTATGGATAAACTCCATAGAATATCTAAATGACGCAACCTTTTGGTACAGTAAATGGAATGGAGATTATCCTTATAATCAAGTTACAGCAGTAGACGGAACAATAAGTGCAGGAGGAGGAATGGAATATCCCAATGTGACTGTGATTGGAAGTTCTGGTTCGGCAATTGGGTTAGAAACGGTAATTGTACACGAAGTGGGGCACAATTGGTTTTATGGAATTTTGGGAAGTAATGAAAGAGTGCATCCTTGGATGGACGAAGGAATAAATACAGCCAATGAAATTCGATACATGGAAACCAAATATCCAAATAACGCCCATTTTTCAGATAATTTTGGTGGTGTTGCAAATACTATACATTTGGGAGGAATAAGTCATCATTGTGGGAATGACATGACTTACCAAGTTACAGCAGGCAATGGAAAAGACCAACCGATAGAATTACATAGTAACGAATATACTCCATTGAATTACGGAGCAATTGTCTATGCCAAAACAGGTTTGTCATTTAGTTATTTACGTGATTACTTGGGAGAAAAATTGTATGATAAATGCATGAGTAACTATTTTGAAAATTGGAAATTTAAACATCCTCAACCAGCTGATATTAAAGCTGTATTTGAAAAAGAAACAGGAAAGGATTTATCATGGTTTTTTGATGATTTGGTAAATACAACCAAGCAAATAGATTATAAGATTATTTCGGTTAAGAAAAATATAATGGGAAGTAGAACTGCGTCATTAGGAAACAAAGGGAAAATTGTTGCTCCAGTCCGTGTAGATGCTTTTGTGAAAGGAGAATTAGTAGAAACGGTATGGACTTCGGGAGATAAATTTGAAGATATTGAGGCGGTTTTTAAAACAAAAGACATTGACAAAGTAGTGATTGACTCAGACAAGAAAATGCCTGAATCTAATAGAAGTAACAATACTTGGGAGAAATTAAGGATACTAAATAAAACCGAGCCAATTAAGTTTGAGTTTCTTTTTGGAGATAACGAAAGGGATAAAAACACCATTTGGTGGACGCCAATGATTGGTGCAAATGTCTATGATAATTTCATGCTTGGAGCTGTGTTTCATAATATTTCGATTCCCAAAAATAAATTTGAGTTTATGATTGCTCCCTTATATTCTTTTGGAGGAAATAGGCTTTCTGGATTAGCAGATGCTCATTTTAATTTTGTTCCCAATAAGATTTTCAAACGCATAGAATTAGGAGCAAAATGGCAAAGTTTTATGGAAGAGCCTAACGGGATTAACCCAACTTATTATTCTACAAAACCTTATTTGTATCTAGAAATTGGTAATAAGGGAAAAAGAACTAACTACAAGCAACACATTGAATTGCAAGGAGCAATTAATCAATCGTATAACAAAGAAATTGATTATTTGAATGAACATCATTTAGGAGGAATTTTTGATTATCACTTTGAGTTAAAAAAAAGAATTTACAAACTGGAAGCAGATTATAGAATAGACTATTTAAGAGAAAAAGAAGGATTATATGAAAACTCTAATACTTCAATTACTTTAAAAAACACATTTATTTACAAAGTAAAAAAAGAAAAGAAGATTGAAGTTCGATTGTTTGCAGGGATAAATTTATTAAGAAATTCTCAAATTTATAGTTATCCCACACCAGATGCTTATAGTGGTTATGGACCATTTACATACATAGATGAGAATCGTTTCAACTTCAATTTAGGTGGGCAAAGTGGAACTCAAGATTATTTTTACGAGCAACTGATGTTTGGGCGAAACGAAACAAACGGAATGAACGGCCAACAAAGAATAGAAAACCAAGGAGGGTTTAAAACCGTGAGTGGATTTGGAAATTCTAAGGTGATGGTTTCTGGAAATCTATTTGCCGAGTTACCTTATATTCCGCTATTGGGAGTATTTGCAGACTATGGCGTATTTGATAATGGAAATAAACTAATTACAGCAGCCGATTTAGGATTAGGAATAAGATTAGGAGATGGTTTATTTTCAATTTATGCACCAATCTTGGAAACAGACAACATAAAAAACTCTTTAAAGGGAGTAGATTATATTCATAAAATAAGATTTAGTATTAATATTAAAGCTTACAATTACAGGAAAATTCTTAGTCTATTTTAAGCGAATAATTATCAAACTTATTCCCTTTCAAAAAGTCCACAACTTTCATCTTTCTTTTTCCAGCAGGCTGAAATTCAATGACATTTAATTTTCCGTTTGGAGTAGAGATGTGAATAAACGTTTTGTTATCCGATTCTACTTTGAATTCATGTTTTTTGCTGTCGATTATTTCTACTTCGTAAATTTTTGTGGTAAGTGACTTGTTGTTATCATCTTCAAACTCCGTCCAAGCACAAGGGTAGGCAGAAAGTCCTCTCACAAAATTATTGATTTCCTTAATTTCTCTGTTCCAATCAATTCTACAATCTTGTTTAAATATTTTATGAGCTGGTTTTAGTTCTTTTTCTGACGTAAATAATTCTTCTTGAGAAGTCTCAGTAAAATCATCTTCCTCAATTGCCTTCACAGTTTTAAGAACTAGTTTTCCACCAGTTTCCATTAGTTTGTCGTGAAGAATTCCTGCGTTATCCTTATCACCAATAGCTACTTTTTCTTGGAATAGAATTTTACCTGTATCAATTTCTTTCTCTATAAAGAAAGTCGTGACACCACTTTCTTTATCACCATTCATAATTGCCCAGTTTATTGGAGCAGCTCCACGGTATTGAGGTAGTAGTGAAGCGTGTAAATTAAAGGTTCCGTATTCTGGCATGTCCCAAACAATCTCGGGTAACATACGAAAAGCAACAACTATTTGAAGGTTTGCATTCAGTGATTTTAACTCAGCTAAGAACTCAGGGTTTTTTAGTTTCTCGGGTTGTA
>CAJJDF010000040.1 GCA_905182785.1 uncultured Flavobacteriales bacterium | reverse complement strand
TTTCCTATTCATCACAATGCAAAAATAGTGCTTGGTTAATTCTTCATTATTTAAAGAATCATTTTTCTATTTCTTTAATGAAATAAGATTGGTAAAGAATGTCGTGAGGAAATTTAATATTCCAATTCTCCAATTCCTTGCCTCAATATTTCTAAGTCATCCTTGGTGCAATCAATTACGGTAGAGGGTTCATTGTTTCCAATTCCTCCGTCAATTACCAAATCAACTTGGTTTTTGTAATTGTTAAATATTTGCTCTGGGTCAGTAATGTATTCTATCATTTCGTCTTCGTTATGAATGGAAGTAGTAACCAAGGGAACTCCAAGCATTTCAACTAATTCTAAAGTGATGTTGTTGTCAGGAATTCTGATTCCAATCTCTTTCTTGTTGTTATCGAATAGTTTAGGAATTTTATTACTGGCATTGAGAATGAAAGTAAAAGGACCAGGAAGGTTTTTGTTCAAGGCTTTAAAAATACTTCTACTAAATGGAGCTGTGTATTCGTCAATCGATTTGAGGTCGTGACAAACCAGAGAAAAATTTGCTTTTTTAAGCTTTACATCTTTCAGTTTTGCCAATTTTTCTATCGCTCTTTTATTATCGAGCGTACAGCCAAAATTATAAACCGAATCGGTAGGGTAAGCTATAATTCCTCCCTTTTGCAATACCTTAACAACCTGAGCAATTTTTCTTTGCTCAGGAGTTTCAGGGTGTATAGAGATAAATTCAGCTGCCATTATTTTATGCGTTTACTTTTGCATGGTCAGCTAAGAATGTTGCCAATCCGCTATCAGTTAATGGGTGCTTAGCTAATGCTAAAATTGCACTTAAAGGTCCAGTCATTACGTCTGCTCCAATTTTTGCACAATTAATAATATGCATTGGGTGACGTACCGAAGCTGCAAGGATTTCAGTTTCATACCCGTAGTTATCAAAAATCAATCTGATTTCATCAATTAAATTTAATCCATCTGTAGAGATGTCATCTAACCTTCCAATGAATGGCGAAACGTAAGTTGCACCAGCTTTTGCAGCCAATAAAGCTTGTCCAGCAGAGAAGATTAAAGTACAGTTTGTTTTAATTCCTTTTTCAGAAAAATATTTAATTGCTTTAACTCCCTCAGTAATCATTGGAACTTTCACTACAATGTTTTCATGTAAATCGGCAAGAGCCAATCCTTCTTTTACCATTCCCTCGTAATCCGTAGAAATTACTTCTGCACTTACAGGTCCATCTACAATGTTGCAAATGTCTACATAATGTTTCATCACATTATCCGTTCCTCCAATCCCTTCTTTTGCCATAAGCGAAGGATTTGTAGTTACACCATCCAATATTCCTAAATCGTTAGCATCTTTGATGTCGCTTAGGTTTGCAGTATCGATAAAAAATTTCATAGATTTTTGTAGTTTAAATTTGTTTTAACAAAACTAATAGGATGTGGTTTTATTACCTATTTCAAGGGTTCAAAGTTTTAAACAAGTTGTTAGCAGAGCAGTATTTTACTTTTCCTCTTAACTTTACATTTTTATAGACTTAATGCCAGCAAAAAAAGAAATTAAGCCGAGTTGAAATTGATTTAAAATAAATCTCATTCGTGTAATTTACCCAAAAGGATAACAATGTATGCAGAACTCAAATAGTTTTGTTTCTTCACGCAATAGAAACGAATATTTTTATAACAGTTAGAAAGAAAGCAATTTTATCCCCACATAAAATGTCCTTGGTTGCGAAGGACCAAACACATAATTACTGTCTCTGTTTTTTCCTATATCAAACCTAGTTTGGTATGAATTGGTGATGTTTTTTATTCCTGCATAAAAATTCAATTTAGTTTTTATTTTTTTTACAGAAATAGTGTAATTCATTTTCACACTGAGTTCATTAAAGGAATTGGTGGTTTCAATCTCATCAATCAATTGATTGGGAGCACCAGCAAAATGAGGAATTTTCATTTTTCCTGTGTGAATGTAATTTACTACCCCATTTAGTTTTGAGTTGGGAAAAAGTGTAAGAATTCCATAGCCATAGAAGTTTGGAGTTCTTATAAATTCTTTAATCCCAGGTAATTCATCAATGTAAGCTATCTCATTGTCGTACTCACTTTTTTGTAAAGTAAGTCCCGATTCTATTTGAATTTTTGTGTTGTAATTTGCTCTTAATTCTAGTGTCATTCCTTGCACAGTAGCTCCCTGTCCGTTTTTCTTTTCAAATACTTCTCCAAAACTATCTTCTCCAATTGGGTCTAGAAAAAAAGCATTATTTAATCGAGTGTAAAAACTTTCGAGAGTGAAACCTACAATGTATTTGGATCTTACTTTATCGTAATTTACCGAACCACTAAAGCTATGGGAGCGTTCTGGAAGTAGATTAGGAGATAGTTGAACTCTAGATATTCCTCCTCCAGAAAACGCAATGTGTAAGTCGGTGTCAAAAGCCTGTGGAGCTCTAAATCCAGAACCATAACTAAACCTAAATTGTGTGTTTTTCTTGAAAGTATACAACAAAGAACCTCTTGGACTCAAAACAGGTTGAGTGACCAAATTATGTTTATCCATTCTTACTCCAACCAATAGATTTAAATTTTGAGTTAATTTCCAATCACTTTGTGCCAATAATCCAACATTATGAGTCGTCTGGTCTATTAAATAATTGTAAGCTTGTATTTCATCAAACACATCATCTAGTAAATATTCTGCTCCAAAAGTCAAAACATTTTCTATTCCAAGTGTTTTTGTTAGTTTATGATTTAGCTGAAATCCTCCTTGAAAAGTAGAAGTTAAAGAAGTTCCATAAGGTGGATTTGTATTGTGTTTGGAAAAAGCAATAGTATCCGTTTCATCCGGAACAATACCTGTGTAATGTTCACGAGTGGTTCTTTGCCAACCTCCGTAAGTGATAAAAGAAGATTTGTCCTCGTTAAAATTTATTTGATAATCAGCACTTCCCATCCACACATTGTGTGTTCTTTCTTCACTTTGCAAAGCTTTAAAAGCTGGTTTGTCCACCATTTCACCTCCGTACCTGTATTCGTATAATTTACTAAGACTTAATTCTAGTTTTTGATTTTTTCCAATTAATAAAAATGAATTCAAGCCCACCGAAACATTATTTAATTCTGGTAATTCGGAGTAATTATCGTTATTGTGGTCGTAAGCTTCTCTTTTTCTTTGATTTAAAAATATTGAAACCCCAGCATTTTTCTTTTTAGTAAGTAAAGTCCCGTTCCCAGAAAAAATATTATCAGAAGTTAATTGATTCACAGATTGAGTCAAAAAATTAAGTTCATAATTATTCTCTTTAGGGATCTTTGTAATCACATTTACAGTTCCACCAATAGCACTAGAGCCATACAAGGAAGAACCTCCACCTCTTATAACTTCTACTCTATCAATCATGTTGACAGGGATTTGTTCCAGTCCATACAAACTAGTCAATGGACTAAAAATAGGTCGTCCGTTTATCAATATTTGTGAATATCCTCCAGCAAGTCCGTTTATTCTTAATTGAGTGTAGTTGCAAGTTTGACAATCTGTTTCTACCCTCAGTCCCGGCTGAAATTTTAACCCTTCGGATAAATTACAAGCTTGTACATTATCCAAAGTTTTACTGTTTATTACGTTTACAATAATAGCAGACTCGGTTTTTCTTTTTTCGGTTCTTGTTCCAGTAATTACAAATTCATCTAGTTCTTGCGAATTCTCTTTTATTGCTATATTGAACCTAAGCAAAGGCATTTCTTTGGTAAGGGTTACTTTAAAATTGGTGTCATTAAAGCTTAAGTGCGAAACTTTAATCAAATGAGTTCCAAAAGGTAAATTGCTTAAAACAAAATCACCTTTTTTATTGGTTGTAGTACCATATTTAGCTCCTTCAACTCCTACGGAAGCAAATTCGACAAGAATTTTTTTACTGGAAATTTTCCCTTCAATTTGCCCTTGAGAAAATAGAGATTGAGAAATTGAAATAAGAAGTGTGAACAGGAATATTTTCATTATTATTTTTATTTTTATACAAGATTTGCAAATACGTCTTCAAGAACAACATCCAGAACCATCATAACAAGGAACCCCCCAATAAAACCTAAGGTGGCATGATCGGTATATTTATCTCTCTGCGTTTCTGGAATAACTTCCTCTACGACTACAAATATCATTGCTCCAGCTGCAAAAGCTAAAGCATAAGGCAACAGTGGAGTGAAAGTAAGAACAGCAACTGCTCCCAATACACCAAAAATTGGTTCAACTATTGCGGATAATTGTCCGTACCAAAAACTTTTTCCTCTACTCATCCCTTGTCTTCTCAAGGGCATTGATACTGCAAAACCTTCGGGGAAATTTTGAATTCCAATAGCTAAAGCAAGTGCAATTGCACCTCCAATTGTAGCTCCATCAATTCCTAAAGCTGCACCTCCAAAAAGAACACCTACAGCTAATCCTTCAGGAATATTATGTAAAGTTATTGCGAGTACGAGCAACAAAGTTTTGTTCATTTTTGTTTTAGGTCCTTCAGCTTCCGATACTTTTTCGTAGTTCAAGTGAATGTGAGGGATTATTTTATCTAAAGCGAAAATAAACAATGCACCGGCTACAAAACCAATGACTGTGGGTCCTACTTTTCCAAATCCTTCTCCGTGCGACATATCTAAGGCTGGAATTATTAAACTCCAAACACTTGCTGCCACCATTACTCCTCCAGTAAATCCAAGCGCAATATCTAGTACAGCTCTATTTAAGGTTTTGAAAAAAAAGACTAAAGAGGCACCAGCTGCTGTTACAAACCAAGTAAATAATGTTGCTACAAAAGCTGCCATTACTGGGTCTACAGAGCTAAACCAATTGTATATTGTTTCCATTTATTTTAAAATTTTATTTTCATTCCTCATAAAAAGGATTGAATTATTAATTAGGCTATTATTTTCTCTACAATTAAATTATTGCAGACTTCTTTAGAAATTGTTATCAATTTATTTTCAATTGATAAATTTCTTGATTTATCAAAATCGAACTCTTTAATTACTTCTATTTGCTTGCCTAGTGTGAGTGATTTTTCTTCTAAATATTGCAAGAAGTCATTCGAAGTATTTTTTACTCCTACAATAATTCCTTTTTCTTTTATACCTATTTCACTGAGTAAAACAGCTTTTTTTCTTTCGGCAAACTTTCCTGTTTTATCTGGAATTGGATCTCCGTGAGGATCAAATTTTGGATTATCTAAAAACTCAGCCATTCTGTCAATCAGCTCATCCGATTTTATGTGTTCGAGTTGCTCGGCTATTTCATGTACTTCATCCCATTTGTAACCTAGTTTTTCTACCAAAAAAACCTCCCAAATTCTGTGATTACGAATGATATTGATTGCAATGTTGTTTCCTTTTTTTGTTAAAGTAACTCCTTTGTATTTCTCGTATTTCACCAAATTCTTGTTGGCTAATTTTTTAACCATGTCGGTTACAGAAGAAGGTTTAGTCTTTAGTTTTTCCGCTATCATATTGGTAGATACCTCTTTATTCTCTTTGTTGTACAAAGAAAAAATAGCTTTTAAGTAATTCTCTTCTGTTTTTGTATAATTCATTACACAAATGTAAATAAATTTTTAGACTAATCTAAAAATTTATTTTAATAAGTGTAATTATTTAGGTGTTTGTCAACAATTGTTGAAAACATTCTTTAGTAACTTTTTTAATTACAATATGAGTTAAAACGAATAAATCAAGTTATATTTGAAACGATTTCCAAAGTAAAATTCGTTAATTTAGTAGAACGAAGGATAAAATGGATTAAAACACTAAATATTAGAGCATAAATGAATAACGAATTAAGCGAAAACGACCCAGTAGCAAGAATGGCTAAAAAGAAGAAACAGCCTTCTTTTTATCAAGAATCTGGACGAATTCCACCTCAGGCAGTAGATTTTGAGGAAGCAGTTTTGGGTGCATTAATGCTCGAAAAAAATGCTGTAAATGATGTTATTGATGTGTTAAGTCCTGAAAGTTTTTACAAAGATCCACACCAAAAAATATACGGAGTAATTCATCATTTATTTGGTCATTCTCAACCGATCGATATTCTTACTGTAACCCAAGAATTAAGAAACAGAGGAGAATTGGAATATGTGGGTGGAGCTTATTATATTTCTCAACTTACCAATAGAATAGCATCTGCAGCCAATGTAGAGCATCACGCTCGTATCATTGCACAAAAATTTATACAAAGAGAGTTAATTCGTATTTCATCTGAGACAATAAAATTGGCTTATGATGAAACGACAGATGTTTTTGATTTATTGGATAAAGCAGAGAGTAGTTTGTTCCAAGTTGCCGAAGGAAACCTAAGTAAGAGTTACGAAAGGATTGATAAAGTAATGCAACAAGCCATTGAGGAAATTGAGAATGCTCAAGATCACGAAGATGGTGTGAGTGGAATTCCTACAGGGTTTACTGCTTTGGATAGAGTTACCTCGGGATGGCAAAAATCGGATATGATTGTAATTGCTGCTCGTCCAGGGATGGGGAAAACGGCATTTGTAGTTTCTATGGCTCGTAATGCAGCTGTCCAATTTGGAAAAGCCGTAGCAATATTCTCCCTAGAGATGAGTTCGGTACAATTGGTAAATCGTTTGATTTCTGGAGAAACAGAAATTCCAGCAGAGAAACTAAGAAAAGGAAATCTTGAAAGACACGAATATGAGCAATTACACGCAAGAATAGGGAAATTATCTGAAGCGCCATTTTTTATTGATGATACGCCAGCACTTTCTATTTTTGAGTTTAGAGCAAAATGTAGAAGACTAAAAGCTCAGCATGATGTACAATTAATTATCATTGATTACTTGCAATTGATGACTGGTGGAGGAGAAGGAAAAGGAAACCGTGAGCAAGAGATTAGTTTTATTTCTCGTTCAATAAAAACGGTTGCAAAGGAATTGGAAGTGCCAATTATTGCTCTGTCACAATTAAGTCGTTCGGTAGAAACTCGTGGAGGTGATAAAAGACCAATCTTATCCGATTTGAGAGAATCTGGGGCAATTGAACAAGATGCAGATATTGTTTCGTTTATTTATCGTCCAGAGTATTATGGATTAACAACTGACGAAGAAACAGGCGATTCACTTGAAGGAATTGGAGAATTTATTATTGCAAAACACAGAAATGGTTCGCTAGAATCAATTAAACTAAGGTTTGTTGGTCAGTTTGCTAAATTTGAAAACTTAGATTCATTCTCGGAGCTTGGAGCCAATTCAATTTCGCCTAATGGTGATTTTGAAAATGGAGACGGAACCATGACTATGAAATCTAAAGGTTGGGACGATCAAGATTCTGGAGATGATTTTACTGACGCTAGTTTTGATAGTGAGGAGGAGGATGACGAACCATTTTAAACCATTTTTTTGTTAAAAGTTTAAATGTTATTCTTAAATCTTGTATTTTTAGTTATGAAGAAATTCCTTATATTATTTAGCCTCTTATTTATCGTAAAAATTGGATGTTCTTCTTACATTCTTATTCCAATGGATGAAGGAAAACAGAAGAATCATTTAAAAGCTTACGGAATAGCATTTTGGATTTTACAAAATGATTTGGAAATAGAATGGTTACTGAATTACCGTGGAGGAAGTTTTCTGATAAAATATTACAATGACATTGAAAAAGAATGCGTGATAAGAGGTGTTTCCTTTGATATTATTGCAGATATTCAAGCTAAGGCAATAAAGAGAGCAATTTCGGATCCTGAAGTAAATCAGGAAGTTGTAAAACTAGAAAAATCTCCAAAAATTGCAGTTTACACACCTCCAGGTAAAATGCCTTGGGATGATGCGGTTACAATGGTTCTAGAGTATGCCGAGATTCCTTATGACAAGATTTATGATTCTGCTGTAATCAATATTGCTCTGCCAAAATACGACTGGTTACACTTGCACCACGAAGATTTTACGGGACAATACGGAAAGTTTTATGTCTCCTACAAGAATGCGACTTGGTATCAAAAGCAGCAAAAAGAATCGGAAGCTAGAGCAAAAAGACTTGGTTTCGAAAAAGTATCACAATTAAAAGCTGGAGTTGCCACCAGGATAAAAGAATTTGTTTCTGGAGGTGGTTTTTTGTTTACTATGTGTTCAGGTACAGATTCTTACGACATTGCTTTGTCTGCAACAAAAACAGATATTTGTGAATCTATGTTTGATGGAGATGCAGCAGACAAACAAGCACAATCTAAATTAGATTATACGCAAACTCTTGCTTTTAAAGATTATACTTTAAAAACAAATCCATACGAATATGAATTTTCTTCAATAGACGGAACCATGGTAAGGTTTAAACCCAAACGTATTCCTGAAAACCAAGATGTATTTAATTTATTTGAGTTTTCTGCGAAATGGGATATTGTTCCAACCATGTTATGTCAAAATCACGAAAATGTGATCAAAGGATTTATGGGGCAAACAACCGATTTTCATAAGCGCTTTGTAAAATCGAGTGTAACAATAATGGGAGAATCTAAAGCCTTGGGAACTGTGCGTTACATCAGTGGAGAGCTTGGACAAGGAAGGTGGACGTTTTATGGAGGACACGATCCAGAAGATTACCAACATAGAGTAGGGGATCCACCAACAGATTTGAATTTACATCCCAATTCACCCGGTTACCGTTTGATTTTGAATAATTTATTATTTCCTGCTGCTAAGAAAAAGAAGAGGAAGACATAGGTTACTCTTTCACAAACTTCTCAACCCCAACAATTTCATTGTCTGAGAACAACTGAATGAGGTAAGTTCCAGATTCTAAATTTGCTACAGATATAGATTTTGAGAATCTATTTTGTTGAACAAATCTTCCTTGGATATCCATTATTTTGTAAGAATTAATTTTTGAATTTCCGTTATTGGTAATTGTAATATTATCAGTAGATGGGTTTGGAAATAAATTAAATTGAGCGAATTCTTTTTCTTCAGTTCCTACATAAACATTATCAATATAAGATACAGTATTGATGGTAGTAAAACCTAATACTTCAATTCCTTCAGCTTTCATTACTGGCAACCCAAATGCTGCATCATACCAAGTGTATTCTACAATGTTTCTTGGTATTCCAAATTTTGTTCCCAAAAAATTAACAGAATCTACTTGATCTAAAGTTGTTTTTACTTTTAGTGTATTGTTGTAAGTAGCGTGAGGTGTTATAAGTTTTCCCCAGCCTTCTACAGTATACTTTCTATCGTAAGTTACTTTATACTGAATGTTTTGCCCTATTGTATTTAAATCATAACCCCAGGATCCGTAAGATTTTCCAGAATCTTGGTATGTCAATGGGAAATTAAGAATGGTATCGTAATCAGAATATTCGGAAACAAGAGGAACTGCAATTCCAGTAGAATCTTTTATTCTTAACCCTTTCACAGTACCAACAAGATGTCCGTTTGTTTTTTTAGCCATTGTCATGACATCATACAAAGTAACAACTACAGCATTCATAGAGTCCAAATCAAGAATTCCCATGTTTGTTAACCCATTCCATTTTATAAGACAAGTAAATCCACCTCCACCCAATATACATTGTGTAATAAATGGTGCTTGATATCCAGATGCAGCTGCTGTAATGGTAGATTTATTTCCCCAAAAATCTTTTCCAAGTGCGGCATAATTCCAAATTAAATTAGCTCCAGTAGTATCAAAATTAAAGGCATTTACCCCCAAAGTGACAGTTGTCATTTGTTGAGAATAAGCTCCACTAGCATGGTTAGAAGAAGTATAGGTAGATTGAGAATAGGAGAGAGTTCCTATTAAAGTAAAGAATACGAGTAATAAATGCTTCATTATTTTATTGATCAAGTCAGTATAGCTTCCAATTTACAAATAAATAATGAGACTCTTACTTCACAATACTCCCAAACAAATCAAAGTAATCTGCATTGTCTATTTTCACGGTAGAGTAATCTCCAATTCTTACATGGTTTTCCTCTGAAATAGGAACCCAAACTTCGTTATCTACTTCTGGGGAATCAAATTCTGTTCTTCCCACAAAATATTCTCCTTCTATTCTGTCAAATAATACTTTGAATTCTTTTCCAACCTTGTTTTGGTTGTGCTCATAAGAAATGGTAGATTGAATGTCCATAATTTCTTCTGCTCTTGCAGTTTTTAATTCTGCAGGCACATCATCTTCAAAATTGTGTGCGTGTGTATTTTCTTCGTGCGAATATTCAAATATTCCCAACCTATCAAATTTCATTTCTTTTACCCATTCAGCCATTTCCTGAAAATCTTCTTCAGTTTCGCCTGGGTAACCAGCAATTAAAGTAGTTCGGATAGCAATCCCTGGAACTTGTTCTCTGATTGTATTCACCAATTCAGTTGTTTTTTCTCTTGTAATTCCCCTTCGCATAGCTTTTAGCATTCTTGTAGAACCATGTTGCAAAGGCATGTCTAAATAATTACAAATATTATCTCTTTCTGCCATTACTTTTAGAACATCCATTGGGAACCCAGAAGGGTAAGCATAATGCAATCTTATCCATTCCAATCCTTCAATGTCGGAAAGTTGTTCAAGAAGAGTAGCTAATTCTCTTTTTTTGTATAAATCAAGTCCGTAATAAGTTAAATCTTGTGCAATAAGCATGATTTCTTTTACTCCTTGAGCGACTAAACTTTTTGCATTTTTTACCAATTGTTCAATAGGAGTGGACCTATGTTTTCCTCTCATTAATGGAATTGCACAAAACGAACAAGGTCTATCGCATCCTTCTGCAATTTTGAAATAAGAATAATGACTAGGTGTAGTTAAAATTCTTTCTCCTAATAATTCTTTTTTGTAATCGGCATTAAGAGTTTTTAGCATTTTTGGTAACTCCTGAGTTCCAAAATAAGCATCTACTTGAGGAATCTCTTCCTCTAAGCTATCTTTATACCTTTCTGATAAACATCCAGTAACGTATAGTTTATCAACTAATCCTTGCTCTTTTGCATCAGCATATTGCAAAATAGTATCAATAGATTCTTGTTTTGCATTATCTATAAATCCACACGTATTTACAATCACAATTTCGTGATCACCACTCAATGATTCGTGTTCTACATCAAATTTATTGGCATGTAATTGTGCCATCAACAATTCCGAATCAAACGTATTTTTTGAACACCCAAGAGTGATTACGTTTACTTTGTTTTTTTTGAGAGTTTTTGTTTTCATTAGCTTTTACTTAATCAATAAATATGATTTTGACTCTACTTAGTCTTTTTTAGATAAAAATTGTATAAACTCCACCCAGAGCGGAGTTAAAAGTTTATTTTAACGAAAAAAGAGAATCTACAAATTCCATTTTGTTAAATACTTGTAAATCTTCCATTCCTTCACCAACACCAATGTACTTTACAGGAATATTAAATTGATCAGAAATCCCAATAACAACACCTCCTTTTGCTGTACCATCTAGTTTGGTAAGTGCAAGTGCCGTAACATCTGTTGCTTGTGTAAATTGAGCGCATTGCTCTATGGCATTCTGTCCTGTAGACCCATCCAATACAAGTAGTATTTCATGAGGTGCATCAGGAACAACTTTGTCCATTACTCTTTTTATTTTAGTCAACTCATTCATTAAGTTCACTTTGTTATGCAATCTTCCTGCAGTATCAATCAATACAATATCTGCATTTTGTTTCACAGCACTTTGTAGTGTGTCAAAAGCAACAGCCGCAGGGTCCGCATTCATTCCTTGTTGTACGATTGGTACTCCAACTCTATCTGCCCAGATTATTAATTGTTGCACTGCAGCAGCTCGAAAAGTATCGGCAGCTCCAAGGACAACATTTTTACCAGCTTTCTTAAATTGATAAGCTAGTTTTCCAATAGTAGTAGTTTTTCCAACACCATTTACACCCACAACCATAATTACATGAGGTTTGTGAGTAGTTTTGATATCAAAATCTACTTGGTCTACAGAGTTATTTTCTTCTAATAAATTAGCTATTTCCTCTTGAAGGATAGTATTTAATTCAGAAGTATTGATGTATTTGTCTTTAGAAACTCTTGCCTCAATTCTTTCAATAATTTTGACGGTTGTTTTTACACCCACATCAGAAGTGATAAGCGCTTCTTCCAGTTCATCTAATACGTCAGAATCTACAGTTGATTTACCAGCAACTGCTCTTGAAAGTTTAGAAAAAACAGATTGTTTCGTTTTTTCTAATCCTTTGTCAAGGGTTTCTTTTTTATCTCTTGAGAAAAATTTTTTAAATACACTCATAGTGTTTAAATAAAAAAAGCTTCTTCCATAAAATGAAAGAAGCTAAATATCATTATAAATAAATAATTATTATTTACTAAAAAATTCTTTTACTTTATCGTTTAATACAATTGCTTCTCTAAATTGGTAAGCTCCTGTTTTTGGAGACTTAACCGCCTTAATTACTTTTGTATGCATTTTCCCTCCTCCTTTTTGTAAGGACGCTACTACTTTCTTAGCCATGTCTTATTATTTTATTTCTTTGTGAATTGTGTGCTTTCTCAAAATTCTGTTATACTTCTTCACTTCCATTCTTTCTGGAGTGTTTTTTCTATTCTTAGTCGTAATGTATCTAGAAGTTCCTGGCACACCAGTCGCTTTATGTTCTGTACATTCTAAGATTACCTGTATTCTATTTCCTTTTGTCTTCGCCATTTTCCTTTAATTTCAAGAGTGCAAATATAGAAACTATTAATTAAGTTTCAAACATATTCGCTTAAATTTTTATTAAAATAATAGATTGTTTTTAAACCACCTATTATTCATTTCAACCATTTGTTTAATAAATAGTTAAGCTTACTTTTTATTCATTATTTCTTCTATTTCAGGAATTGTTCTCGGTACACATCCTGATAAATTGATTGGTTTCATATTAGTAATGAGAATATCGTCCTCAATTCTCACACCAATATTCCACCACTTTTCATCACAATCCGATCCTTTTGGAATATATATCCCAGGCTCTACTGTTATAACTTGCATAGCTTTTAACTCATTGTAAGTTCCTGAATCATGTACATCTAATCCTAAGTAATGAGAAGTCCCATGAGGGAAATATTTTTTCACTTCATTGGTATTATTTATTATTCCCAATTCCATCAATCGTTTGGCAATTATTTCATTGGCAATTTGTCCTGGTTTCCAAAAGCTATTTCCTTCTACACACGATTCTATTCCTGCTGTCTGTGCTTCTAGCACAATGTTGTAAATAATTGCTTGTTCTTTGCTGTATTGACCATTTACAGGTAATGTTCTAGTTACATCTGCTGTGTATCCATGATATTCTGCACCAATGTCGCTAACCAATAAATCGTTTTGTTCAAACAGCCTTCGGTTACTCACATAATGTAAAATACAAGAATTTCCTCCACTTCCATGTATGGATGGAAATCCTGCATGTTCAGCTCCTTCATTCTTAAAATGATATTCGACCAAAGCTTCACTTTGGTATTCTGCCATTTCAGGATTCAATTTTTTCATTAGTTCTATTTGAGCTTTACAAGTAATATATATTGCTTTTCGCATTAATATTAGTTCTTCTTCAGTTTTTATTTCACGAAGTTGCGCCATCCACTTATTCAATTGAAAGTTATCTTTTTCTGTGTTTTCTACTTCTGTTAAAAGCAGTTTTTTAATGTCATACAAATCCGAATTACTTCTTGTATCTCTCGTGTCGTTCTTGTCAGAGATAAAAAACACCTTGTCTTTCTTTTTTAAATTAAGCTTTAATTTATTGATGTCTTTATTTGCAAATACGGCTTTAAAATTAAGAATTTGTTTCACACCTTCTACGCCCATTCTTTTTCCCATCCACAACTCTTTAGATGCATCTCTAGGTTGCACCAGTATGATTTCATTTGTCTTGATTCCTTCAAGTTTAATTTTATTTTTGTAAATAATTACAACCGAATGCGGCTCTTTAAGCCCTGTGAGGTAATAAAAATTAGGATCTTGGTGGTATTCATAATCTACATCATTGGATCTGTTACGAATAGGCGAGGAGTAAAAAATTGCTACCGAATTGGCTGGCATTAGTTCTCTTAATTTTTCTCTTCTCTCCTTGTGAAATGAAGGCGATATTAAATCGGTATCGAATATTCCTAATTCGTTTGGAGTAATTACTTTGTTCTCTAGGTTTAGTCTTTTTTCTTGAGAAAAACTATTTGCTACACACAATATGAATGCACTTATTATTAATATATTTTTCATGTTATGATTTCGGTTCTATAAAAATACGATTTTTTATTTACTCTTATCAAAAGTAAAATAGAGCTATTTTCTTATTAAAAAATTAGTGATTAACTATATCTTTTGGGCACGACTTCTTCCAGGTCTGCTTATTTTCGAAGTATATACAATCCTTTTTCTAGATTATTTGAGTGTATCGTTGTACTTCGATTTTGTAATTTACTATTTTGAACTATTTTTTTTGCCAACAACACTTCATTTATTTAAAAAATAGCACACAAAAAAAAGCGTCTCGAACATAGTTCAAGACGCTTTCCAATATTTGTCACAAAAAAGCTTATGCTCCTGTGTACAATCCTTTTGCTTTTGATTCTTTAATCACGGCTTCAATTCCTTTCTTATCGATAGTTCTTAAAGCTCTAGTACAAACTTTTAATTTAACTGTTCTGTCTTCACTTGGTAAGTGAAAATTCTTAGTTACTAAATTTGGGTAAAATTTTCTTCTTGTTCTTCTTAATGAGAATGAAACGTTATTACCTGACTGTACTTTTTTTCCTGTTACTTGACAAACTTTTGACATCTTCTGTTATTTTTTGAGAATGCAAAGAAAACGCTTTTTTTATTACTATCAAAACTATCTTTGCATATTTTAATCAAAAGTAGCATTTTTAATGAAATGAATCGAATATTTCACTCGATTTTTTCATTGAGTCTAAAAAACTGTCTTGATTGAGGTTGGTCATAAAATTTTGCTCTTGAAAGTAGGAAAGCATTTTTTCGGTCGGCATATTTCCTGTTAATTCATCTTCCGCCATTGGGCAACCTCCATATCCTTTTATTGCTCCATCAAATCGATTACAGCCACTTTCTATGCTGGCAGCAATCTTTTCTTCCCAAGTATCGGGGGTGGTGTGTAAATGAGCTCCAAATTCTACTTTTTCAAATTCTGGAATAAGCGTAGAAAACAGAGATGTAATATTCTCATTATTAGAAGTCCCAATTGTATCAGATAAGGCTAAGAGATTTATATCTAGTTTTACATGTAGTTTTTCTGCCCATTGTGCTACAATGTCTTCGTTCCATTTGTCTTCGTAAGGATTTCCAAATGCCATTGATAAATAGACTACTAACTCTTTTTTATTCTTTAAACATAAGTTTTGAATTTCCTCTACCCTCGATAAAGATTCTTCAATGCTAGAATTTGTATTTCTTTGCTGAAATGTTTCGGAAACAGAAAAAGGAAACCCCAAATAATTTATTTCTTCAAATTGACAAGCATCAACTGCTCCTCTTTTGTTTGCAACAATAGAAAGTAGCTTGGAGTTGGTATTGCTTAAGTCTAATTTACTTAATACTTCAGCAGTATCTTTAAGTTGAGGAATTGCTTTAGGCGATACAAAACTTCCAAAATCTAAGGTGTTAAATCCTACTTTGAGTAAGGAGTTAATATAATCTGCTTTGAGCTGAGTAGGTATAAAATCATGAATACCTTGCATGGCATCTCTCGGGCATTCAATTATTTTTATTTCTCTTTTTTTCTCCATTTTATTTCGTTTTCAAAATCTCCTTATTAATTTTTTTAATCAATGAAGGGCCTTCGTAAATAAACCCAGTATAGATTTGAACTAAATCGGCACCCGCTTCTAGTTTTTCTAGTGCATCTTCTGCCGAATGTATTCCACCCACACCAATAATTGGAAATGCTTTGTTCGATTTTTGAGCTAGGTATCTAATCACTTCAGTCGATCTTTTAGTCAATGGTTTCCCACTTAATCCTCCGTTTCCTATTTTTTTTAATCGGTTATTATCTGTTTCTAGATTATCTCTAGCAATGGTTGTATTAGAAGAGATGATTCCATCAATTTTTGTATCAGCAACAATATCAATAATATCATCCAATTGAGAATCTGTTAAGTCGGGAGCAATTTTCAATAAAATTGGTTTTTGAGCAGATTTTTCTTTGTTCAAGTCCATTAATCGATTAAGAATTTCTGTCAAAGGTTTTTTATCTTGTAAGGCTCTTAAATTAGGTGTATTAGGTGAACTTACATTGACAACAAAATAATCGACATGAGCATGTAATTCATTGAAACAAATTACGTAATCATCTACGGCATTTTCATTAGGAGTAACTTTATTTTTACCAATGTTACCGCCAATAATAATCCCCGAGTTATTCCTTTTTAATCTTTCTACCGCTTCTTTTACTCCTCCATTATTAAACCCCATTCGATTTATCAATCCGGAATCCTTTGGAAGTCTAAACATTCTTTTTTTAGGGTTTCCATCTTGAGGCAGTGGAGTAAGTGTTCCAATTTCTATAAATCCAAAACCAAAAGCTGAGAGTTCATTAAATAGTTTCGCATCTTTATCAAAACCAGCAGCTAATCCTACAGGGTTTTTGAATTTCAGTCCAAATAATTCTTTTTCTAGTTTTGGATTATTACTAGAATAACTTGATTTTACAATGGATTTCAATCCAGGAATTTTAAATAAATTTCGGATTGAACTGAAAATAAAATCATGAATTTTTTCTGGATCAAAAAGAAATAAAATGGGTCTTACTAAGAGTTTGTACATACTTATTGAAAGTCGGTTTAATTATGATACAAATATAAGAGTTTTAGAGGATTTTTTTAATAAGTTTTTTATATTCATAATGAAATTGAAATTAACAGATGAAAGATTACTCGGAAAGCGATAAAAAAATAATTTTAAGAGATTATAGAGGTTTATTAAGAGCGTCAAAAAAGTTCAGAACTAAACCTGAGGATACAGCATTTATTAGAAAAGCATTTAATTTTTCTGTAGAGGCTCATATGAGCATGCGAAGAAAATCGGGAGAGCCTTATATTACTCATCCAATTGCGGTTGCTCGTATTTGTACAGAAGAAATAGGTCTTGGGGCAACTTCCATTGTTTGTGCCTTGTTACACGATACCGTAGAAGATACGGATACTACTCTAGAGGACATAGAAAGGTTGTTTGGTAAAAAAGTCAAAAGAATAATTGATGGACTAACTAAAATTTCTGGAGCTATAGATTTTACAACTTCTGACCAGGCAGAAAATTTCAGAAAAATGATTCTTACTCTGCCAGATGATGTGCGAGTAATATTTATAAAATTAGCTGATAGGTTACACAATATGCGTACGCTTGGAGCAATGAGAAAAGATAAGCAACTAAAGATTGCTGCCGAAACTTTGTTTTTATATGCTCCTCTTGCCCATAGATTGGGATTAAATGCATTAAAAACAGAGCTGGAAGATTTATCTTTGAAATTTAAAGAACCAGAAATGTATGCTGAAATTACAGGGAAGTTAAAAAAATCTCAGGAAATAAGAACGCGTTTTATTGCTCAGTTTATTTCTCCCTTGAAAAGAGAATTAGCCAAAACAGGATTGGATTTTACTATAAAAGGAAGGCCAAAATCGGTTTACTCTATTTACAATAAAATCACCCAAAAGAAAGTAGCTTTTGAAGAGATCTATGATTTATTTGCAGTTCGTATCATACTAAATAGTTCATCTGAAACAGAAAAAACAGATTGTTGGAGGGCTTATTCTATCATTACAGATTTTTACCAACCCAACCCAGATAGGTTGAGAGATTGGATTACAAATCCACGAAGTAATGGATATGAATCACTCCATACTACTGTAATGAGTCCAACTGGAAAATGGGTGGAAGTACAAATAAGAAGTGAAAGAATGGATGAGATTGCCGAAAAAGGAATGGCAGCCCATTGGAAATACAAAGACAACAAGAAAAAAAACGAAAACAAATTTGACGATTGGATTAATAAGATTAGAGATTTAGTTCAGAATAATGAAACGGATACTTTGGATTTTATAGATGATTTTAAACTGAATCTTTATGCTAAAGAAATCTATATTTTTACTCCTACCGGAGAATTAAAAACAATGCCCAAAGATACAACAGCCTTAGATTTTGCTTTTGACATTCATGGAGATATTGGAAGAAAATGTATTGGGGCTAAAGTGAATCATAAATTGGTGCCTCTTAATCATCCATTAAGCAGTGGAGATCAGGTAGAGATTATTACTTCAAACAAGCAAAAGCCGAAGGAAGCTTGGTTGGATTTTGTGGTTACCTCTAAAGCTAGGTCTAACATTAAGCAATCTCTTAAAGAAGAGGTAAAACAAATTGCGGACCAAGGAAAAGAATCGCTAAAAAGAAAACTAAAGTCATTAAAGGTAGATTATAATGACAAGAATTTGAGAGAGCTTTTGAAATTATATGATTTTAAAAACCCTTTGGATTTGAATTTTCAGATTGCAAATGGAAAGATTGATTTATCCAAAATAAAAAATATTGTTGAGAAAGGAGGAGAGCTTAAATTTGAGAAAAACAAGCCAATTAAAAGAGTCCGAATATTTACAGAAGAGAAAGAGATTATTTCAAGTTTTGGAGTGAAGTCTAGCGAAGCAATTATTTTGGGAGATGATAGTTTGAAGCAAGTCGATTATAAAATTGCTCAATGTTGTTCCCCAATTCCTGGGGATGATGTATTTGGATTTTTGACTATAAATGAAGGGATAAAAATACATAGAACAAATTGCCCTAATGCTGTCCAGTTAATGTCCAACTATGCATACAGAGTATTGAAAGCGAAATGGAAAAGCCAAACGCTTAGGGAGTTTTCAGTAGGAGTCGAGTTTACTGGAATAGATGGAATGGGAATTTTGCATTCACTTACTAATTTGGTAACAGGTAGTCTAAATATTAATATAAAGTCACTTAATATTGGCTCAGAAGCAGGTTTTTTCAATGGAAAATTAAATGCTTTTATTCATGATACAAAACACCTTGATGATCTGATGAAAGAAATGAAGAAGATAGAAGGAATAAAGACTGTGGAAAGGATTTATTAAATTGACTCAATTTATTTTTAAAAATTTAGCAAAAAAAAAGACTTACTAT
>CAJJDF010000039.1 GCA_905182785.1 uncultured Flavobacteriales bacterium | reverse complement strand
CAAATACGATTCCATTGTATGGAGAAACCAAATCAACCGTACCAAGTATTGTAAGAACTCCAGTGGGATGCACCGGAGAGCAAAAACCATTTGGATTGGCTTGCATGGTTCTGGCTACTGGAGCTATAGCTGCAATTCTGTTATTAAGCTTACATCCAAGTTCAAAGGTCATATCTCCTCCTAAGGAATAACCACAAGCATATATTTTGTTCTGGTCTATTTGATAATTACTAGCAATCGTATCTATCAATGAACTAAAAAAGGGAACATCATCAAAAGCACCTGGCACTTTAGAAATCCAGTTAAAAGAGTTTCCGTCACTTGGGTCAGGACGTGCTTGGGGATAAACTAGAATAAAATCAGCAGTGTCGGCAATAGGTCTCATGTCGGAAGTTACTTGCCAAGCGGAATTTGTACCACCTCCTCCATGTAAATTAAATAGCAAAGGAAAATTCGTAGTTCCATCATAACTTGCTGGCACATAGATGCTATATTCTCTTGTTAAACCATCATGCTGTATGGTTTGGCTAATAAATGTTTGAGAGTACCCTGAGGTAATTAAGGCTGTTGTCGCCAGAATCGAGATAAGTATTTTTTTCATATTTAATTTTTATTATTAACCGCACGAAATCCGGTTTACCCTACTTTTTTATTGTGCATAACAAAGGAATATAGTTAACTGTTAACTATATATCCATTATATGTTGATTTGTTTTGTAAGATACAATATAAGCATTTTAATTGTATGTCATTGCTAATTAATTGCATTGTTTACAAATGATTATGGGTTTGTTGTGTGTTTTACTTGTTTCTGTTAAGGTAAGTAACTATTATTTTTTGAGAAAGTGTAGCCGTATAATTAAACGTTTAATTATACGTTTACATTCGGCTCGTTTAATTTAAATCTATTTTGTAATTAAAGTCTAGAGTTTTTTAATATTGTTCAACATTAGTTCTGTTAACTATTTCTTGATAACTTCATTCTGAAATTTCGTACAAAATTTCGTACTTTTAATGTTCAAATCACGACCATTTTATGTACTTAATTTTTGATACCGAAACTACTGGGCTACCCAAGAACTTCAATGCTCCTGTTACGGACAGTGATAACTGGCCTAGGTGTATTCAGTTAGCATGGCAAGTACATAATGACATGGGTGAAATGATTGAGGTAAAGAATTTTATCATCAAGCCCGAAGGATTTGACATTCCGTTTAATGCAACCAAAATTCACGGGATAAGTACCGAGAGAGCCATTAAACAAGGGCAAGATTTAAAATTTGTATTAGAAGAATTTAATAAATCATTAGAGCAAGTAGATTTTGTAATTGGCCACAATGTAAATTTTGACATCAACATTGTTGGTGCAGAATTCCATAGGGTTCAGGAAGAAACGAAACTAATGGAAATGGGTAAGTTGGATTCTTGTTCGGAGAAAACGGCTACTTTATGTCAAATTACTGGAGGAAGAGGAGGTAAATTTAAGTTGCCAAAACTACAAGAGTTACATCAATTTTTATTTAACGAAGAATTTGCTGAAGCCCACAATGCATCAGCAGATGTAGAAGCTACCACAAGGTGTTTTCTAGAGTTGATAAGGAGAAAAATTTATACCGCAACAGAACTTGGGGTTGACGGAACTTACTTTAATAGATTTCAAGAAAAAAATCCAAAATCCTTTGAGTTAATTGGATTAAATATAAAACCATACGGAGTAGAGGAAGAAGTTGAAATAAAAGAGGAAGAAGTTGTTGTAGACAAGAGTACAGCAAAAGTTGACTTAAACACAGTTCAATTTTCTCACCTCCACAATCATTCTCAGTTTAGTATTCTACAGTCTACTTCTGATATTAATTCCTTGGTAAAGGCTGCTGTAAAAGATAATATGTCGGGAGTGGCATTGACTGATACGGCAAATATGATGGGGGCATTTCGCTTTGTGAAAGCAGTTTCTATTCATAACAAAGGAGTAAAAACTAGAAACGAAGAAAAGGAAGAAGGGGAAGTCCAAGAGCAAACATTAAAACCAATAGTAGGGTGTGAATTTAATGTTTGTAAAGATCATACGGAGAAATCGGTAAAGGACAATGGAGCTTTTGTGGTGTTTTTGGCAAAGAACAAAAACGGATACCACAACATGGCAAAGTTGAGTTCACTCTCCAATATTAACGGATTTTATTACGTTCCAAGAATTGATAAAAAGCTAATAGAGGAATACAAAGAAGATTTGATTGTACTCTCTGGAGGAGTTCGTGGAGAATTGGCAAACTTAATTCTTAACGTAGGAGAAAAACAAGCTGAAGAATCTCTAATTTGGTGGAAAGAAACTTTTGGAGAAGATTTTTACATAGAATTAGTAAGGCATGGCGAAGAAGATGAGAAATATGCGAATGCAATTCTTATTAAACTGGCTAGAAAGCATAATGTAAAACTAGTAGCAGCAAACAACACTTTTTACATCAACAAAGAACAGGCCGAAGCACATGATGTTTTGTTGTGTATAAGAGATGCTGAGAAAAAATCTACGCCCATAGGAAGAGGAAGAGGATTTAGATTTGGAATGCCCAATGATGAATTCTATTTTAAGTCTCAATCTCAAATGAAGGAGATTTTCAAAGATATTCCTGAGGCGGTTGCCAATACACAAGAAATTGTAGACAAGGTAGAAGCTTTTGTTTTGGCAAGAGATGTATTATTGCCAAAATTTGATTTCCCAAAAGAGTTTATAGATGAAAAAGATGCAGGGGATGGAGGAAATAGAGGAGAGAATAATTATTTAAGGCATTTAACTTACGTAGGAGCGAAAAAGCGATATGGAGAAGAATTAACTGCCGAGCAAATAGAAAGAATAGATTTTGAGCTAGAAACGATTAAAATGACCGGGTATCCGGGTTATTTCTTGATTGTACAAGATTTCATTCAGGCCGCCAGAGACATGGATGTTTCCGTAGGACCTGGAAGGGGATCTGCTGCCGGATCTGTAGTTGCTTATTGCCTTAAGATTACGAATATTGATCCATTAAAGTACAACCTACTTTTTGAGCGTTTTCTGAATCCGGATAGAGTCTCAATGCCCGATATTGATATTGACTTTGATGACGAAGGAAGAGGAAGAGTTATTGATTGGGTAATAGAAAAATACGGTTCACAACAAGTAGCACAAATCATTACTTATGGAACCATGGCTGCCAAGTCCTCCATAAAAGACACATCTAGGGCATTGGATTTACCATTGAGTGAATCTACCAGATTAGCAAATTTAGTTCCCAACACCAAATTGAGCAAAATATTTGGAGGAACCGAAGCCGAAATGGCAAAGAAGATTGGAAGGTCTGAAGATGTGGCAATGGCAATGGAACTGAGAGGGATTATTGACCAAAACACTCTGGAAGGAGAAGTTCTCCAGAAAGCAAGAATCCTGGAAGGTTCGGTAAGAAATACGGGAACTCATGCTTGTGGAGTTATTATTACACCTGGTGATATCACCAATTATGTTCCTGTGGCAACTGCCAAAGATTCGGACATGTACGTAACCCAGTTTGATAACTCAGTGGTAGAAGATGCTGGATTACTTAAGATGGATTTTTTGGGATTGAAAACTTTGTCTTTGATAAAAGACACAGTAAAAATTGTAAAAAGTATTCACGGAGTTGAGCTCGATCCAGAAGCATTTGATTTGGAAGATGTAAAGACTTACGAGTTATTCCAAAGGGGAGAAACGGTAGGCGTGTTTCAATATGAATCCCCTGGAATGCAGAAGCATTTGAAAGCATTGAAACCTACAGTTTTTGATGATTTGATTGCAATGAATGCACTTTACCGTCCAGGACCAATGGAGTATATTCCAAGTTTTATTAAAAGAAAACACGGAGACGAAGAAATAGTATATGACATAGAAGACAGTGCTGAATATTTGGCAGAAACCTATGGAATTACAGTATACCAAGAGCAAGTGATGTTGCTTTCTCAAAAGCTTGCAAACTTTACCAAAGGTGAGGCAGATGTTTTGAGAAAGGCAATGGGGAAAAAGATTTTGTCTATGTTGGCAGAGTTGAAACCAAAGTTTTTAGCAGGAGGAGCAGAAAACGGACATGCCGAAGATAAACTGAATAAAATCTGGAAGGATTGGGAGGCATTTGCAGCTTATGCATTTAATAAATCTCACTCTACATGCTATGCTTGGATTGCATTTCAGACGGCTTATTTAAAAGCACATTATCCAGCAGAATACATGGCGTCTGTTCTTTCCAATAACATGAACGACATAAAATCTGTTTCTTTCTTTATGGAAGAATGCCAGAGAATGGGTATCGAAGTTTTGGGGCCAGATGTAAACGAATCGTATTATAAATTTGCAGTAAACGAAAGAGGAGCAATTCGTTTTGGAATGGGAGCAGTGAAAGGAGTAGGGGAAGGAGCAGTAGAATCCATTATTAAAACAAGAAAAGAAGAAGGGAAATATACTTCCATCTTCGATTTAACTTCGAAAATTGACTTGAGAGCAGCTAATAAAAGAGCGTTAGAGTCTTTGGCAATATCTGGAGGATTTGATTCTTTTGGAGATATTCATAGAGCACAATATGTCACACCAGATATTTCTGGAAGAACGGTAGTTGAGACAGCTGTAAAATATGGAAATGCAGTTTCTGAGGCTAAAAACAGTAACCAACAATCTATGTTTGGTGGAGATGGAGATGGAGAAGAAATTCCAGAACCAATCATTCCAATGTGTGAAGAATGGGGAAGTATTGCTACATTAAACAAAGAAAAAGAACTCGTAGGGATATTTATTTCTGGACATCCTTTGGATGATTTTAAATTTGAAATAAATAATTTTTGCAGTGGGAAAGTAGAAATGCTAAACCAAATGATAGCTCACATGGGCAAAGAGCTTTCTATGGCTTGTATTATTAATGATGTAGAACACAGAGTTGCTAAAAACGGAAATCCATTTGGTATTTTTAACTTAGAGGATTATGATGGGACATACAGGATGTTTATGTTCAAAGACGAGTATTTGAAATTCAAACACTATTTGGTAAACGGAAATTTCATTCACGTTAGAGGAAGGATTAACGAAAAAAGATGGGGAGATCACGCTCCAGTTTTCAATATTAATTCCATGGAATTGTTAACAGAAATTAGAGACAAACTGAGTAAATCCATTACTCTAACAATCCCTATTCGTAAAGTAACGAATGAGTTTGTGGATTCTATTCTAGAATTGGTAGAGGGAGAGGCAGAAGACGAAAAAGGAAATTGTAAACTAAAAGTGATCGTAACGGACGAAGAAAAAACTGAAATTAATCTCTTTTCTCGAAAACTAAAAGTGAAAGTTACCAATGATTTTCTTAGTGAATTAGATGAAATGGAAGGAGTAAGGTATAAATTGAATTAGATTTTGGACTTTTTGTAAGGAATTATAAAAAATACGACATACATTTATGTCAAGATGACAGAATAGTTCGTTTGGTACTTTTTTTGAAGTATTAGAATTAAGAAAATAAAACAGTAACAATATAAAAAATATAGAAATGGCATTAGAATTAACAGCAGCAAACTTTGAAGAAACAATTAACTCAGGAAAGCCAGTTATGGTTGATTTTTGGGCACAATGGTGTGGACCATGTAGAATGGTAGGACCATTGGTAGAAGAATTGGCAAACGAATACACAGAAAAAGCTTTAGTAGGAAAAGTAGATGTGGATACAAATCAAGATATTGCAGCAAAATACGGAGTAAGAAATATCCCTACAATCTTGTTTTTCAAAAATGGAGAAGTTGTAGATAAATCAGTTGGAGCTGTACCAAAAGCACAATTGGCAGAAAAATTAGATGCTTTAGTATAATAGGATTAATAAAGTATAAAAAAAGGGAGTATGAATTTCATACTCCCTTTTTTTTGTGCTAAAAATTAAGCTATTTAATTTAAAATACGATATTCACTTGGACTAACGCCTGTTTTATTTTTAAATAATTTACTAAAATGTTGAGGATATTCAAACCCTAAATCAAATGCAACTTCACTTATATTAGAGGAGGAATTGAGTAAAACAGTTTTCGCTTTTTCAATAATATATGAGTGAATGTGATCTTTCGCACTTCTATTTGTTTCAATCTTTAACAAATCACTTAGGTACGGTCCGGAAATATTTAGAGCTTTTCCACATTGAGTTAAAGTAGGTATTCCTTTTTCTTTCAAATCTTCTGAAGAAAAATAACTATTCAGGTATTCTTCAAACTGAACCACATAATCTTTGTTGACATTAGTTCTAGTATAGAACTGACGATCGTAGTACCGTTCACTATACTTAAGGAGAGCTTCAATGTTATGAATAATTAAGTCTTGTGAGTGCTTGTCTAAATTTTGATTCATCTCAGTTTCAATATTATCTACCATTTCTATCAAAAACTGTTTTTCTTTTTGAGATAAATGAAGCGCCTCATTGGCTTCATAATTAAAGAAACTAAATTCTTTTATGCTTTTACCAAGAGCTGATTTTCTGATTAAATCAGGATGAAATAGAATATTCCACCCAGAATCGTCCAACTCTTCAATAGGATCTTCAAATGAAACGACTTGATTGGGAGCTAAAAAAACAAGGGTTCCATCCTCAAAATCATAGCTATTCTTACCGTATTTAAAAGAATTCCCTTTCGTTTTTCCTTTCATAGAAAGGAGATATAAATCACTAGTCACTTTAAAAGAACTGATATCGAAATCGCCTTTTGGCCATTTCCTAATAACGGTAATTAATGGATGTACTGGTTTGATTCCAAATAATTTGTTTACTTCGGAAACACTTTTTATATGAAAAAAATTGGTCATTATAAATGGTTTTAAACTAATGCTTCACAAAATAAATCTTCTGAAAACACTGTTTTTTAATCTTATTTTCTTGTATACTTAGACTGTTTAGTCTTAGAATGTTTTCATCATCCTCTAGATCAAAGTTAACAAGTAATTTGAGAAACTGGAGTCGAATTTCCGACACCAGTTTTAGTCCATATTTCTTGTACTTTATATTTCTTTTGAATACTTCTACCCTAACTAAGGAGTATTTAAACCATTCAAACTATTGAATGGTCTTATCTTTTTTAAGCTCTTTACCTGTCACATAAGCTAAGAAAATGGTTAACAAACCTCTTATACTATCTCCTATCAAGCCATCAATTTGGCCTAATTTACAATAGGAAAGTATTCCGAAAAGGACAAAAATTGCTCCAACAATTATTGCAATTGTAGTTCCTGCTTGTTTTCCTTTTAAGATCCATATAATACTTAAAAACAAAAGAGTAGTAAGTAATAATAAATAACCCCCAATGATTATCCCAAGAATATCTAACTCACTAGAATAAGTGATTTCAAAAATATTTTCTAAGGCATTTTGGAAGCTAAACAACACGTTCATTCCTATTAATAATTCAAAAATTGCTTGTATCACTAATAATACGATTAATATCTTTCCTGTTAATTTTAAGTTTTTCATAATTTTAATTATACGGTTTCATTTTTTATTATTTACCAACTACTTGTCCAAACATTTTGCCGACCATATTCAATACTTTTTTTCGTGATAAATACTTAGATAGAGCATAGTTTCTTCGGTTACTCCTCCCAGCAATGTGGTAAATTTTGCCTTTCTCATATGCATCTAAACATTCTTTAGCAACCTCTTCACTCGTTTGAAACGAGACAGAAGATGTTCTTTTTTTTGCTATTTTTTGTACTTCTATATCTTTTTCGGTAGCAACAGCCATAAATTGACTTTGTGTTCCTCCTGGGCATAAGGCCATGACATGAATTCCCTTTTCTCTGCATTCATAATTTAGAGCTTCACTAAACATAAGAACATAAGCTTTGGTAGAAGAATATACATTTCCATAAGGAATTGGGACAAAAGAAGCCGTAGACCCTACATTGATTATTCCTCCATTTTTTCTTTTTTCCATATCTGTGACATACAAATGACATAATTCAGTTAAGGTGGTGATGTTAAGTTGAATCATTTTATTGTAGTCTTGCAGATCAAAATCAGTGAACTCTCCCCACCTTCCATAACCTGCATTGTTAATTAATAAGTCCACTTGTAAATTCGCATTATTTATTTCCGAATGTAATTTTTCTGCAGATCCAGAAACGCTTAAATCGGAAGTAAAAACGTGAGCTTCTTTTCCTTTTTTTCGTATTAACTCAGCTAACCCATTTAGTTTTTCGGTACTTCTAGCTACCAAAATTAAATTAGCTCCTCTTCCACATAAATCATGTGCCATAGCCATTCCAATTCCTGAAGAAGCTCCAGTAATCAAGACTGTTTTGTTTGTGTATGTTTTCATAATTTTTTTTTAATGTTTATAATTTAATATTTTACTCCAGTTAAATTTTCGGATAATTCCCAAAGTTTTTTTGAATTCATTTGATTATGCGACATTTTATTCGATTTGACAATTACAGGAAAACCTCTCCATTCAAATAAGTTTTTTGGACCAAAATAATCACCTGATCTAGCTTGAAGATCTGTTGTCGCTCTTAATGTAGGCAATGTTCCCATTTCTACTTTTTGACCTAATACTCCTCCTAAGAGCTTTGCCATACCTAGGTGTCTTCCTAAATCGGTATTCGTTCCACCAGGATGGGCAACAGTGAACATTGGTGCATCCTCATTCCCTTCATACTTCCTTACGAGTTCATAGATGAAATATAAATTTGCTAATTTGCTGTCCGCATATGCTTTAAAGGTTTTATATTTTCTAGACTCCCAATTGATATCCTCAAAATCTATGTCTCCAGATTTATGTCCAACACTGCTTGTTGCGACTACTCTAGAGTTTTTAGTGTCTAATAATAGAGGCATTAAATGACCTGTCAATGCAAAATGCCCAAAATGATTGGTTCCCATTTGCATTTCAAAACCATCTTCTGTTTTTGAATAAGGGCACATCATTACTCCCGCGTTATTGATTAAAACATCTAATTTATCATAATCAGCCACAAATCCATCTGCAAAAGATTGTATAGACTTTAAACTACTTAAGTCTAGATTTCTTACTTCAATTTTTGCACTAGGAAATTCTTCTTTAATTTTTTTTGTTTCGATTTCTCCTTTCTCTACATTTCTTACCGCCATTATAATTTTAGCGCCTTTGCTGGCAAGTACTTTTGCAGCTTGTTTTCCCAAACCACTAGACGAACCAGTAATGATTATTGTTTTATTTTTTTGACTTGGTATAGCTTCGTTATTCCATTTTGAACTTGACATAGTATTTTTTATTTAAGTGTAAAAAACTAATTAATAGTGTTTTTGCTTTTTTTAATGATTTATTCATCAGATTATAATGTTTGGTCATAAAGATATGACCAAGTAATCCCGTCATTTTTTCGTAATGGATAAGATGTGTCCCTTTCCCATTTTTCAAATTCAAGAAATTTTGTTCTCACCACTCCAGGCGGTCCATTTATTTTTACACTACAAAAATCAGCATTACAGCTTTAGTAACTTTAATCAATTCGCAGAATAATGAATACATTTCAAGGAATCTAAAAAAACAAGCAAACAAAAAGGAAGATAAACTTTATGCTATTTTTATTTATTTATTCCTTTTTAGAAAGTATAATCCTCCCGTTAAAGATATTAGCCAGAGAAAGAACTCTATATAGTTGGGGTTACTGTTGTAGCCAAAAAGTCCTTTCATAAACACACCAATACTTCCTTTATCATGAAGACTATGATAGGAAATCTCTTTGATTTCATTGTAAGTATAAAAAATAGAAGAACTTTTATCTTCTGAAATTGGCGTAAGAATATTCCAAACTCTTGAGACACTATCTTCGTCTAAGTTACCAGATTTAACCAAAAACTCTTCTATTTCGTGAGTTCCGTAAGCTATCATTCCTGCTGCAAAGAAAATCAACAAGGCAGAAGTAAAATTGAAAAATGTTTTCAAGTTTATTTTTTTTCCTCTCCAGAATATTAACACACCAACTAATAAGGCTGCTAATATACCTCCAAAAAAACCTAGAAAAGAAAATGTATCAGACTGATTGGAACCAATTAAAATCAGAGCAGTTTCAAATCCTTCGCGAACAATAGCAAAGAAAACAAGTAAAAATATACCCGTAAGACTTGCTTTTTGAAGTGATTTTATAGCTTTAGATTCTAAGTTTTGTTTAATATTTATGTTCTTATTCATCCATAGAATCATATAGAATAAAAATCCTGCAGCTAAATACATGAGTCCAGCTTCAAATAATTTCTCATACTCATTACTATTTATTATTTCTTTTATATAAATTAGTAAATAGGCTAATACAACACTTGTTATCAATCCTACTCCAACAGCTTTCCATAAAATGTTAATGGCTTTTTTCTGATTAGTTTTTACAAATAGGGTGAATAAAATACCTACAATTAATGCAGCTTCTAAGGTTTCTCTAAATGAGATAATAAATTCTTTCATACTATTTTTTTCAAAACTAATAAATTAATAAATAAAAAAGCTGTTATTCTTATTTATTCTAAATAAGAATTATATATATTTGCAAAGTGATACGAATTCACAATTTAATATTTATAAAAAAACAGAAAATGAAAAAAATTATTTTTGCCTTAATGGCAACTAGTATTATGATGGTATCTTGTAAAAAAGATGAACCCGAAACAGCAGGACCATCACCAATAGAAATTGTACTCCCTAGCAGTTATAATTTTGATAACGTAAGTTATGGAGGGCAAACTGCCAGATTAGATATGTTAGAAGCAATGACAGCAGAGTTAAAAAAAGCCAATGCAGGAACACAAGTAGATTCCTCTTTATTGGCAAGAATGTATTCTAATTCAGGAAACCCTTTTGGTGATGCTGTATTGGATGGAAGTGGAAAGCAACTAAAAAATAAAACATATAGCAGTGTTGGAGCTTTTAATTTCAGTTATTTTGAGTACTTAATGAAAAGGCAAGGAGATATTAGTCAGTTTGCAGGAAATACTTGGAGTGCAGGAAATGCAGGAGTTGCAACAAGTGGAACTAAATCTTACTTTTTTGATGAAAACGGAGTAGAATATACTCAGATAATAGAAAAAGGATTGATGGGAGCCGTATTTTATTACAACATTGCAGAAGTATATACAAGACCAGGTAAAATAGGAGCCTCTGTAGATAATACAACGGTTACTCCTGGAGAAGGAACTGATATGGAACACCATTGGGATGAGGCTTTTGGATATTTTGGAGCACCAATAGATTTTACTTCTAGTGTTACAGCTAATGCAAGATACCATGCGAAGTATTCTCAAAAAGGACAAGCTGCAGGGTTAGAAACTACGGATAAAGTAATGAATCAATTCATAAAAGGAAGGTACGGAATTACTAATAAAAATTATAATTACCGTGACCAAGCTGCTACTCAGTTAAGAGTAGAGTATGAAAAAATATTAGTAACAACAGCTATTCATTATTTGAATTCTGCTAAATCTAATTTTTCAGATAATGCATTAAGAAACCATGCTTTGTCAGAATCGTATGCTTTTATATTTTCATTGGCTTACAATTCAGATAAAGTAATTTCTAACACTGATTTTGATTTGGTAAAAAGCTATTTTGAAGTAGCTGCAGGACCAACAACTGTTCCTAGCTTTCTCGCTATAACGGTTGCAGACATTAATTCAGCTATCGATAAACTAAGTTCAGTTTATAGTTTGGATGCAGTAAAAGGGAGTTTGTAAAATAGAATTAATAATAAAAAGGGGAGTGTTAAAAATACTCCCCTTTTTTTCAATTTAAGAAAGAATGAGAAGTTATAGAATTGCATTACTGATGTTGTTAAGTTTATTTGTTTTGTCTTGTAAAAAAGACAAAGATGAAACGACACCAGAATTTGATAAAAATCAATTATTAACCAACTATGGAACCAACTTAATTGTTCCAACTTATGAAAGGTTAGATGAGTCTGTTTATTTATTAGAGGTGAAAGTCAATGATTTTATTTCGGTCTCTAATCAATCAAATTTACTGGCGTTACGTTCGCAATTTTTATCTACTTATGAAGCCTGGCAAAGTTGCAGTTTTATGCATTTTGGTCCTTCAGATAACTATACTTTAAAACAAGTTTTTAATACCTACCCAGTAGACACTTCGTTAATTAACACTAATATTTCTTCAGGAACTTATGTACTTGGAGCAGCCTCAAACACAGTCGCAATTGGATTGCCAGCTTTAGATTTTTTATTGTTCCCAAACAAAGATTTAGCAATAGCTTTATCAAGAATAAACGGAGTTAATTCTGTGAATAAAAAACAATATATAAAAAATGTTGTTCTGCAACTAAAAGCAGCAATAACTTCCACTTTATCTTCTTGGCGTACTGGTCATTTATCTACTTTTATTAGTTCTAACGGAAATTCGCAAGGTAGTTCATTGAGCGAAATAGTGAATGCCATTAATCTTGATTTCGAAAAATTCACTAGAGATGGAAAAATAGGAATCCCTTTAGGAGTAAGAAGTTTGGGAACACCAATTCCATCAAAAACAGAAGCATTTTATAGCAAATATTCTTTGGTTTTATTTAAAGAATCAATTCAGCAATTAAAACAATATTTTAATGGGGAAAGTTCTTCAAACATTGGTTTGGATGATTACCTCAATCATTTGAATGATAACAATAGAACAGCAAGATTGTCGACAAGAATCAACTCTCAGTTTGATATAATTATTCAAAAAGCAAATTTAATTACAAATCCTATTTCTATTGCAGTTATTTCGGAGCAAGCCAATGTGCAAAAACTTTATGATGAGTTGCAAAAAATAATTGTGTTACTTAAAGTAGATTTGTCTTCCGCTTTATCTATCCTTATTACTTACCAGGATAATGATGGAGATTAAGAAATTTGAAATCAATAAACGACATATTATTTAGTCCTAAAAAATATTACACCTTAGTATTCTTTAGAGTGATTTTTGGGATAGTAACGCTTGTTAGTTCGGTTCGTTTTTTATTAAAAGGATGGGTAAATGAATTGTTTTTAGAACCCTCTTTTCATTTTAAATATTATGGATTTGATTGGATTAAAGAGTTAGGCATAGTAGAAATGTATTCCCTTTTTGGACTCATGATTGTGTGTTCTATTTTCATTGCCATTGGTTTTTTATATCGATTTGCCATTGTGTTATTCTTTTTGCTATTCAGCTATTTCGAATTAATAGATTTAACTAATTATCTTAATCATTACTACTTCGTAAGTTTAATGGCTTTTGTTCTTGTTTTTTTGCCCGCAAATTGCAATTTTTCTCTAGATGCTAAGTTCCAACTTGTAAAAAGAAGACAGCTAATACCTGCATGGACCATAGGTATAATTGTTTTGCAGTTATCAATAGTTTATTTCTATGCAGGAATAGCAAAATTAAATTACGATTGGCTGATAGAAGCAAACCCACTTAAGATTTGGTTAGCTCCACATTCCAATTTACCTATAATTGGTCAATATATGGATCAGCCAATCACAGCTTATTTATTTAGTTGGGGAGGAGCAATTTTTGATTTGAGTGTGCCTTTTTTATTACTATTCAAAAAAACAAGATGGATAGGGTATACTCTAGTAGTAGTTTTTCATTCTGTTACTTCTATCTTGTTTCCAATAGGAGTTTTTCCATTTGTAATGATAGCATGCACCTTGGTTTTCTTTTCTCAAGATTTTCACAAAAAAATAATAAGTTATTTTGCAAATACAGAGGATCAAATAGATATAAAAAATGCAAGTAATAAAGTGAAAAACAAATCGGTAGTATTTTTGTTTTTGTCTGTTTTTGTTATTTTTCAATTGTTATTTCCATTACGGTATTTACTTTATAATAATGATTTGTTTTATACAGAACAAGGTTATCGTTTTTCATGGAGAGTAATGTTGATGGAGAAAGTAGGGTATGCAAATTTTAAAATTCACCCATTTAGTGACTCCCGAAGTATAACAATAGATAATAGAGATTACTTGACTCCACAGCAAGAAAAGATGCTGAGTACTCAGCCCGATTTTATTTTACAATACGCCCATTATTTGGGAGAAATTTATAGCAATCAATATGAAGAGCAGGTAGAGGTAAAGGCAGATATTTTTGTAACAATAAATGGATGTCCAAGTCAGAGATATGTGAAAAAAGACTTAGATTTGATGCAAATAAAAAACGACTTAAAACCAATAGATTGGCTTGAAGAATATAAGTAAATATAGCATATCAATAACTTTAATTTTATTAGGATTAAGCAGCTTTGGACAAAAAACTTGTGTGCAGGTATTTTCCTTGATTGATAGTTTACCAATAGTAAAAGTACTAATTATAAATACATTGAATGAAAAACAGTTTTCTACATCTACTAACGGAGAAGTGTGTTTTGATTCGGATACTTCCTTTTATATGGCATTTAGTAAAAATGGCTTTTTTGAGAAAGTTAGTTTTATTAAAAAAAACAGTCTAAATAAAATCTATTTATTACCTACTAATATTTATTTAAATGATTTTGTTGTGCAAGAAAAGTTAGATAAATTTTCTCTTAATAAAATTCAATTATATAAAAATGAAGATATGTTTGTGTATCACGCAAAGAAATCAGAAAAAATAATACTAGAAAAGCAAGAGGTTAATAAATCGACTAACAACACTAGGCAGGTTTATGGATTAATTTCAGGATTGAATTCCATACAAACTTCATCCAGTGGGATTGGAACAGAAATAGGAGTGAGGGGATTAAGTTCTGAACGTTCGTCCAACTTAAATATTCGTCAAAATGGATATGATATAAGTGCTGATGCCTTGGGTTATCCAGACGCATATTATGTGCCTCCAGTTCATACAATTAGTGTCATAGAATCGGTAAGAGGAGCAGGAGCTTTGCAATATGGGACACAGTTTGGAGGAATGATAAATTACAAGCTAAAAACCTGTGATTTCTTGAAAGATAGTTTTTCTCTAGAGCTAAATCAGACAGTGGGAAGTTTTAATTTTTCCAATTCTTTGGTAGCTGTTCAAGGGAAGAAAGGAAAAATATCTTTTTATGCTAATTTCATTTATAAAAAAGGAGACGATTGGAAACGAAATTCAGCCTTTAATTCCAAAAATATATACGCTACATTGAATTATAAAATTAATTCAAAAATAGATTTGATATTTGATTATACTCATTACTATTATTTAGCTCAGCAACCCGGAGGACTCACTGATGCCATGTATAAAGATGATTACTTACAATCCATAAGAGATAGGAATTGGTTTTCAGTCTCGTGGAATTTACCAAGTGCAACATTTACGTATAAAAAAAATTCAAAACTAGAATTTCAATCTAAGACGTTTGCATTAATTGCAAATAGAAAAGCATTAGGTTTTTTAGGTAATATAACTCGGCTAGATCCCTTAGGGAATAGAGAAATGTTAGAGGATATTTATCAAAATATTGGGAACGAAACCAAAGTGATAAAGAGGTATGAGATTAAAAAAAGGATGAATATTCTTATTGCAGGTTTAAGAGTTTTTAAAGGAAATACAACTAAAAGCCAAGGAGAATCAGATGCAGGATATGGGCCAATTTTTGAATATAATAACCCAGAATTATTAGAAGGTTCGGAATACGTTTTTCCTAGTTTAAATACCGCCCTATTTGTTGAGAATATGTTTTATTTTACCGATAAAATAAGTCTAATAACAGGATTAAGAGGGGAAATTATTTCTACTGAAGCCAATGGTTACTACAGATTAATTACTAAAGATTTGGCAGGTAATGTCTTATTGGATAAAACGATAGAGGAGCAAAAAGAGAATAGGCGTTCGTTTGTGCTTTTTTCGGGCGGGCTAAGTTATGAGCACAATCAAAATACTCAGGTATACACAAATTTTTCACAAAACTATAGAGCGATTAATTTTAATGATTTGAGAATATCTAACCCTAATTTTAGAGTGGATCCAGACTTGAAAGATGAAACAGGATTTAATTGGGATTTAGGAATAAGAGGAGACTACAAAGGACTTATTACTTATGATGTTAGTTTGTTTTATTTGCAATATAATAACCGCATAGGATTTAGTTTAAAAGCAGATAGCTTGCTTTTTAATACGTATAGATTTAGATCTAATATTTCTAAATCAAGAAACATAGGACTAGAGAGTTTGTTACAGTTTGATATATTGAAATTAATGAAAATTAAAAAGTCAAAAATAGCACTACTAAGTTTCTTAAATGTTAGTCTAGTTGATGGGAAGTATATTGATTCTGAAGAAAAAGCTTTTGAGAATAAAAAAGTAGAATTTGTTCCAAATATTATTGTTAGAACTGGGATAACAATAAGGGTTAAAGAATTTTCTTTAAGTTACCAGTATAACTTTGTGAGTAGTCAATTTACGGATGCTACAAATTCTGAATTCGCTTCCAATGCAATATCTGGAGTAATACCAAGCTATTCTGTGAGTGATATTTCTACCTCTTATCTATTCAGTAGATTAGAGGTTTCTGCAACAATTGAAAACGTATTTAATCAAAAATATTTTAATAAAAGAGCAGTAGGTTATCCTGGACCAGGAATAATTGCTTCTCCACCTTTAGCATTTTATTTTTCTATCGGTATTAAGTTGTAAGGGTCTGCGAATTGATTTATATTTACTTTAGTAAAAATAACTATGAAACTTACAAAAGACTCTTTAGCACATTTTGGAAATCTTGAATTACTTGCCAAGCAAGTAGTAGAGGGTTTTATCACTGGATTACACAAGAGTCCGTTCCATGGTTTTTCAGTTGAGTTTGCTGAGCATAGGTTGTATAACAAAGGAGAATCTACCAAACACATAGATTGGAAATTATACGCAAGGACTGATAAGCTATTCGTAAAACGATACGAGGAAGAAACCAATCTGAGGTGTCAATTTATGCTAGATGTTTCCTCTTCCATGCATTTTCCAAAATCGGAAAATGAACTCAATAAATTAGAACTTTCCGTATTTGCTATCGCTTCGTTAATGGAGTTATTGAAGAAACAAAGAGATGCGGTTGGGTTGTCTTTATTTTCGGATGGATTTAAGTTAGAGACACCAGCCAAAACAAACATGGCTCATCAGAGGTACGTGTATTCTGAATTGGAAAAGTTATTACAAAAACAAAATCAAATTACAGGGGAATCCACTCAGATTGTGGATGCTATTCATCATTTTGCCGAGAAAATCCATAAACGTTCTATGGTTTTTATCTTTAGTGATATGTTTGATGGCGATTTACTAAAGGACGAAGATTCTTTTTCTGCACTTCAGCATTTACGACACAAAAAGCATGATGTAGTTTTGTTTCATACCTACGATAAATCCAAGGAGTTGGAGTTTGAATATGAAAACAGACCGTATGTATTTGTAGACATGGAAACGGGAGAAGAAATGAAACTAAACCCAAGCCAAGTAAGGGAAAAATATAAAGAAGAAGTGGGTAACTACCACAATAAATTGAAGTTAAAGTGCGGACAATACCAAATAGATTATGTTCCTGCTGATATTAATGAAGGAGTTTATCCTATTTTATTGGAGTATATGATTAAAAGAGATAAAATGAGGTAGATCTTAATTGATAAAAGAGAAAATTACAATGAGGAAAGTACTAGAAGAAGGTTATGGATTTTTATTCGAGTCAGAATTGATGGATGAAATAGTGGTGAATGGGGTTTTGAGAAAATACCCAAAAGGCGAAGTGATTATAGACTATCATGAAACAATTAAAACTATTCCTTTATTAATAGAAGGGGCTATAAAAATATTGAGGCAAGATGAAAAAGGAGATGAATTGGCCTTGTATTATTTGGAAAGAGGAGATACCTGTTCTATGACTTTAAATTGCTGTATGGGTTCGCAAAAAAGTGAAATTCGAGCGATAGTAGAAACTGATACAACATTTATAAGTGTTCCAGTTCAAAAAATGAAGGACTGGATGAAGAAATACGATTCTTGGATGGCCTTTGTGTTTGAAAGTTATAACAATAGATTCAATGAATTATTGGATTCAATCGATAATCTGGCTTTCCATAATATGCACGAAAGGTTGCATAAATATTTAAAAAACAAAACTTTAGTTACCAAATCTACAGAGCTCAATTTATCGCACCAAGATATTGCTTATGATATGAATACCTCGCGTGTGGTAGTCTCTCGGTTGCTAAAAAGTTTAGAAAATGAAAATCTAATAAAATTAGGAAGAAACAGAATTCAGGTTTTGGATTTTGATGCGAATTAAATACAGTATAGTGTAACATAAGTTGCAGCTTCATCTCCAAATTATTTCTTAATTCGTTCTTTCAAACACAAAAGGTAAATGGAAATATTGGGATATATTGGTGCTTTACTTGTCGGAATAATCTTAGGCTTAATTGGCGGAGGAGGTTCTATTTTAACAGTGCCTATTTTTGTCTATATTTTGGGAATTAGTCCCGTAATTTCTGCTGCATATTCTTTATTTGTTGTTGGTTCTGTTTCATTTGTGGGTGCTTTAAGAAATGCTCAAAAAGGAATGGTAGATTTCAAAACAGGAATTATTTTTTCTTTCCCTGCATTCATTTCAGTTTATCTGACAAGAAAATTTATCGTGCCTGCAATCCCAGATGAGTTATTTAAACTGGGTGATTTTGTTGTTACAAAAAATGTGGGTTTAATGGTCTTTTTTGCTATAGTTATGATTCTTGCGTCTTACTCTATGATAAAAGGGAGGAAAGAAAACCCAGAGAAACAAAAAGCAAATTTTTATTACTTGCGAATAGTAATCCAAGGACTTGGGGTAGGATTAGTCTCAGGATTGGTTGGTGCAGGAGGAGGGTTTTTAATTATTCCATCCTTGGTATTGTTGGCTAAACTACCAATGAAAAAAGCAGTAGCCACTTCCTTAATGATTATTGCCATGAATTCATTAATTGGGTTTTTAGGTGATGTTCAAAACATAGAGATAGATTGGATTTTCTTGTTTTCGTTTACGTCTATAGCTATAGTAGGTATATTTATAGGAATGTATTTGAATAAATTTATTGACGGTAAAAAATTGAAAAAAGGATTTGGATGGTTCGTTTTGGCCATGGGGATTTATATAGTATTGAAAGAAATACTTTAATAAAGAAATGTTAATTTTATAAAAAAAAGAATGAAAGTAGAACAAATATATACAGGATGTTTAGCTCAAGGAGCTTATTACATTGAGAGTGAAGGGGAAGTTGCAATTATTGATCCACTAAGAGAAGTTCAAACTTATTTGGATAAAGTAGAATCTGACGGAGGAAAAATCAAATATATTTTTGAAACACATTTTCATGCAGATTTTGTTTCTGGTCACGTAACCTTATCCGAGAAGTCGGGTGCTCCAATTGTATTTGGACCAAATGCCAGTACAGAGTTTGAATCAATTACGGCAACAGATAATCAAGAATTTAAATTAGGGAATGTTACCATAAAAGTATTGCATACTCCAGGACATACTATGGAGAGTACTTGTTATTTGTTGTTGGATGACAATGGAAAAGAGCATTCTTTGTTCAGTGGAGATACTTTGTTTCTGGGAGATGTTGGAAGACCAGATTTAGCTCAAAAAGCGGCCAGTATTACCCAAGAAGATTTGGCAGGAATTCTATTTGATAGTTTAAGAAATAAGATTATGACTTTGCCAGATGAAACTGTGGTTTACCCTGGTCACGGAGCAGGAAGTGCTTGTGGAAAAAACATGAGTAAAGAAACGGTAGGTAGTATTGGAGAGCAAAAAGAAATAAATTATGCTTTGCGTGCTGACATGACCAAAGAAGAATTTATAAAAGAAGTAACGGATGGTTTAGCACCTCCTCCCGCTTATTTTCCAATGAATGTAATGATGAATAAAAGCGGGTATCAAAGCATAGATAAAGTGATAGAAAAAGGGAAAACAGGATTGTCTCCTACTGCTTTGGAAGCTGCTGCAAATGAAACGGAAGCAATTATACTTGATGTTCGTCACCAAAGTGAATTTATAAAAGGACATATTCCTAATTCTATTTTTATAGGAATAGATGGAGGATTTGCACCTTGGGTAGGAACTTTGATAAAAGACGTGAAACAACCAATTATATTAATTACTCCTGTAGGAAGGTTAGAAGAAACAATAGTAAGATTATCTAGAGTAGGTTTTGATAATGTTTTGGGGTATTTAGAAGGAGGGTTTAATACCTGGAAAGCAGAGGGAAGAGAAGTGGGAACAATTCCTACAATAAGCGCTCAGGAGTTTGCTGAATTAGCTAAGAAGGAAGGATTACACGTGTTGGATGTAAGAAAAGAGTCGGAGTACCTTTCTGAGCATGTAAAGGGAGCGGAGAATACTCCACTAGATGCTATTAATGAGTATTTATCAGAATTCAAAACTGAGGGAGTTAATTATACACATTGCGCAGGAGGATATCGCTCTGTAATTGCAAACTCTATTCTTAAATCAAGAGGAGTTCACAATGTAATTGACGTACTTGGAGGATTTGGCGCGATAAAAACCACAAACATAGAAAAAACAGCATTTGTTTGCCCAACAACATTATAACGGAATCAACCATGAAATTTATAAGAGAAAATACACAGCTTTTTTTAATTGCATCTTTGCTTTTAGGATTGGCGCCATTTTCACCAGAACCTCACATTTGGGAAAAGTTGAAATGGATAGCTGGAGGAGGAGAAGGAATGAAAATGATGGATTGGTTTGATATTTTAATGCATGGAACTCCATGGATATTATTAACCTTATCACTGTTGGTGAAATTAAAACCTGAGTATAAAAAAGGGACTAAGAAATAATTTTTATTGCCTTTTTTATACTCGTATCTCAATATTTAAGTGTGAAATGGTTATTTATTTTAGAACTAAATAGAGCTTAATCTAATACCCCAGGAGCACCTGCTTCCTCTAATGACTTTCCTAAAATTTTAATCTTCTCAAAGTAGCTGTCCATTTTTGGTTGAAGTTGATTAAACAGTGTCTCAGCTATCGTGAAACTTTGCATGTGTAATTCTGTTGGCCCATACGAATTATTAGGACCTCTGGCTTTCCACAATCTACTGCTAATGGATACTTCATTCTTTTCACCTACTTGATCTTTTGCTGGACTTCCGTTCAGTTCTTTTTTAAGCTGGTTCATGGTGTTTATTAAGGCATAAACCTTTTTGGTAAGAATAGTATTCTCAGTTTTCACATAACTCAAGTTTTTTTGGTAAGCCGACAATCTTTTATTTGCTTTTGTAAACAAATGACTGTAAGTATTCACTTTTTTGGTTAGCTCCAAAATTGATTGGTTATAAACTTCGTGTTTGTCAGCTATAGGATTTGTTAACATACCTTTTCTGATTCGTTCCACTTCAAAACTTGTAGGTCCTGCCAGTAGCTTTAATTCTCCATCTATTCTTTTGTAAAGAGTAACACTGTAAGTTCCTGGTTTTGCTTGTTTGTAAATATCTCTACTTCTTGATCCGATAGAAACAGTAGGTGTTTTGGTCATTAATCCCCAACTCACACTATGAACTCCTTTTTTTAGTGGACCAGTAATTTGATCCACAGTTTCTCCATCACTGTTTTTGATTACCAAAATAGCATTGGATTTTATTTCCTGTAATTCTGCATCATAAGCTTCCCATCCAGGAAAAGGAATTTCTTTAGTTTTTCTTGATTCTAAAATCACAAAAAGTTCTTTTAGCTCTTTCTTCTTGATATCAGTTTCTCTGGATAAAGACTTTATGTCTTGTTCCATAATACTTTGCGGAGTTTTATATCCTGCATCAGCCAGTTTTTGTATCACAGAATAATCTACTTTATCGGGTAGTTCAGATTTTTGTCTTTTTTCTTTTAATGAAAGGTGACTTTTCTTTAAATAATAAGAAATTACAGCTCCATAAGGAGGATTTTTAGCAAAATAATTTGCTCCTCCACCAGAACTAGTTCCGCCTCTCATTGGATTGTAAAGCAATGCTTTTCTTGGTGTAAATAACAGAGCATCTTTAGAAATAGATTCTTCTGATATTTCTCTCAAAGCACTATAATCATCTAAGACATAAAAACCTCTTCCAAAAGTGGCAAGAACTAAATCGTTTTCTCTTTTTTGGATAGCTAAATCTCTCACAGGAATAGTTGGCAAACCGTTAGAGAATTTATTCCATTGTTGACCTTTATTTATACTGATGTAAACACCATATTCTGTTCCTAAAAACAATAAATTTGGGTTAACGTGATCTTGTACAATTCTCCAAGTTATTGTCCCTTTAGGAAGGCCTTTTGTAATAGAAACCCAACTTGTCCCTCCGTTTGTAGTTTTATAAATGTAAGGCATGTAATCTCCATATTTATGATTGTCTAGCACTACAAAAGCAGTTTTTTCATCAAATAAATCAGCTTTTATATCATTTACAAAAGCAGATGAAGGAGCTTGTGGTAATTTATCTACCGTCATTTTTATCCAGTTTTTTCCACCATCTTTTGTGAATTGAATAATTCCATCATCCGTACCGGCATATAAAACATCCTCATTTACTTTAGATTCTGCAAGAGAAGTGATCGTATTGTAAGTAGACATGGCATAAACATCCCAAGCATTATCAATACTTTGTACTTTCCCCATTACAGGTAAAGCCATTCTTTCTTGGTCTTTCGTTAAATCTTCTGAAATTCCAGTCCAGCTATCTCCACGATTTTCTGATCGCCATACTTTTTGAGAGCCAAAATATAATCTTTTTGGGTCGTGCTGACTAACCAAAATAGGGGAGTCCCAATTGAATCTTAACTTTGGTTCACCTATTCCTGCTTGAGGTTGGATGTAAACAGTTTCTCCATTAGTTCTATCTATTCTATTTATATTTCCTTGTTGCCATTGCGCATAGATAATATTTGGATTGCCCGGTTCTGTAGCTGGTTGGTGACCATCCCCACCTAACACAACTTCCCAATCTGCATTGGAGATTCCATTTCTTCTCACTGTTCTAGAAGGTCCTGTTTGTGTATTGTTATCTTGCGTTCCTCCATAAATATTGTAAAAAGGTTCTGCATCATCTACTGCTAGTTTATAAAATTGTGTAATAGGAAGATTACCTGTAAACTTCCATGTTTCAGAAGCATCAAATGATTCGTAAATCCCTCCATCAGAACCTACTAACATATAGTTGGGATCATTTTTTTTGAAAGCCAAAGCGTGATTATCAGAATGTTTTTTCTTTTCCTTCATGGTGTAAAAGGTTTTTCCTCCATTTTCCGAAATTAACATTCGCACATTCATCAAGTATATTTTATCAAACACATAGGGAGAGGCAACCAATTCTTGATAATAATGCGGCCCAGTTCCACCAGAAATAGTTTCAGACATTTTTTGCCAACTACCACCACTATTTTCTGTTCTGTATACAGCTCCTTTTCTTCTTTCCAATTCTACTGCAGCATATAACACTTTTGGGTTCATTGGAGAAATTGCTAATCCAATTTTTCCTTTTCTTTCTCCTGAAATGCCCTTATTAATTTTATTCCAAGTTTCTCCACCATTCACACTTTTGTAAATGGAAGTTCCCGGTCCACCTCCCATAAGTACAGCCACATTTCTATGTCTTTGCCAAGTTGCTGCATATAAAATATCAGGATTAGTAGGGTCAATAACAAGGTCGGTTGTTCCTGTCCATTCATTCACTTCTAAGGTGTTTTTCCAAGTTTTTCCGCCATCTATAGTTTTATATAATCCTCTTTCTCCACCAGAACTCCATAAAGGTCCTTGAGAAGCAACCCAAACTATATTTGGATTTGTTGGATGTACAATTATTTTAGAAATGTGCTCCGATTTTTTAAGGCCCATATCTTTCCATGTTTTTCCTGCATCTAAGCTGTGATAGACTCCATGACCAATTCCCACGTGTCTTCCTCCTACGTTTTCTCCTGTTCCTAACCAAATAGAAGTATTGTTATTTGGGTCAATAGTAATGCATCCTGTAGAGTAGAAGGGCATATTTTCTGTAAGTGGAGTCCAAGTTGTTCCTGCGTTTATAGTTTTCCAGACACCTCCAGAACCCACAGCTACATACCATGTGTTTTCATTGATTGGATCAATAGCAATGTCTGCTATCCTTCCCGACATGAATGCTGGGCCTATACTTCTGAATTTAAATCCATTCAAAGCAGTTTTAAGAGATGGTTTCTCTTTATTGGTATTGTTTTGTGAAACGACAGAACTACATATCAAAACAAGAAGAAAAGCAATTGATATTAATTTAAGGTTTTTCATAAGTTCTAGGATATAGTTTTTGGTTAGCTAAAAATAATAAAACTTTTAATCAGAATTTAATATTTATTAGGATAGTTTGGTTACGTATTTTAGGAATACCGAACTTGAGGTTGTATCCTTTATTTTAAAATTAACTAGTGTTCATCGAAAAATAAGATTACATTTAAAAAAAAAGAACTATGCAAAATATTATCACAGGAACAGGTTCGTACATTCCAGAAAAAATTCAAAGAAACGAAGATTTTTTAAAGCAAGACTTTTATAATGAGAGTCAATCCAAAATTCCTAATTCTAATGAAATTATAATAAGTAAATTCAAAGCAATTACTGGAATAGAAGAGAGAAGGTATGTAGATAATGAAATGAAAAATAGTGACATAGGAACTATTGCTGCAGAGAGAGCTATAAAAGATTCAGCCATTGATCCAGAAAAAATTGATTATATCATTGTGGGACATAATTTTGGAGATGTGCGAGATGGATATACTCAATGTGATCTTTTGCCAAGTATTGCTTCGAGAATAAAGTATAATTTGAAAATAAAAAATCCAAATTGCGTGGCTTATGATGTTATTTTTGGTTGTCCAGGATGGCTTCAAGGAGTTATTCAAGCGGATATGTTTATAAAGGCAGGAGAAGCGAAAACTTGTTTGGTGATTGGTTCAGAAACTCTTTCAAGAGTGGTGGATCCCTACGATAGAGACTCTATGATTTATTCGGATGGAGCAGGGGCTTGTATTTTGGAATTAGCAGATGATAATGACAGAGGAATTCTGAGTCATGCAGCTCAATCTTTTACTTTTGAAGAAGCTTATCATTTGTATTATGGTAGTTCTTTTAATCCAGCAGAAGACCAAGGAACTAATTACATAAAAATGCATGGAAGAAAAATTTATGAATTTGCCTTAACCAATGTACCAAACGCTATGAAAATAGCCTTAGATAAGAGTGGAATAGAAATAGAAAGTGTCAATAAGGTATTAATTCATCAAGCAAATGAAAAAATGGATGAAGCAATTATAGAGCGTTTCTATAAATTATACGACAAAGAAATGCCAGAAGGAATTATGCCAATGAGTATTCATAAATTGGGTAACAGTTCAGTCGCAACAGTTCCAACCTTGTTTGATTTAATCTTAAAAAATCAGATAGAAGGGCATCAAATAAACAAAGGAGATATTTTGCTATTAGCCTCAGTTGGTGCAGGAATGAATATTAATGCTATGGTTTATAAATATTAAAAGTTTTACTCTTATATTAATTTATTTAATGATTAATATCAGTTCAAAAAAGCAAATAAAATTAATTTTCATAACTTTGATTAATTATTTTTTAACCCTTAAAAACTAGTATAGCATGCAACTGTACAATACATTAAGTGCCAAAGAAAGAGCTGATCTTATTGAAAAGACTGGTAAAGAACGCCTTACAATCTCTTTCTATAAATACCATAACATACCTAATCCTATAATTTTCAGGAATTTCTTATTTGTTCTTTGGGATGATCAAGGTGTTTTAGGAAGAATTTATTTAGCGAACGAAGGAATTAACGCCCAATTGTCTATTTCTGCTGATGATTTTAATGATTTTAAAGAAAAACTGGATGAAATACCATTTCTTGAAAATGTTAGATTAAACATTGCGATAGAGCAAGACAACAAATCATTTTTAAAGCTAAAAGTTAAAGTAAGAGACAAAATTGTTGCTGATGGATTGGAGGACGATTCGTTTGATGTAACCGATATAGGTATTCACGTAAAAGCTGAAAAATTTAATGAACTTATAGAAGATCCTAATACAGTTTTAGTAGATATGCGTAACCATTATGAAAGTGAAATAGGTCATTTTAAAAATGCTGTAACACCAGATGTTGATACGTTTAGAGATTCTCTCGATTTAATAGAAGAGCAATTAAAAGATCACAAAGAAGATAAAAACTTAGTAATGTATTGTACGGGAGGTATTAGGTGTGAAAAAGCATCTGCCTATTACAAACACAAAGGGTTCAAAAATGTATTTCAGATGGAGGGTGGTATTATAAACTATGTCCGTCAGGTTAATGAGCAAGGACTTGAAAACAAGTTCTTGGGTAAAAACTTTGTATTTGATGAGCGTAGAGCTGAGAGGATTTCTGAAGATGTAATTTCTCATTGCCACCAATGTGGTGAGGCTTGTGATGAGCATATAAATTGCCTTAACGAAGGGTGTCATTTACTATTTATTCAATGCCAGAGTTGTGCGGTAAATATGGAATCTTGTTGTTCTGATAATTGCAAGGAAATAGCTTCTTTACCTTTTGAAGAGCAAAAAGAATTGCGAAGAGGAAAAGCTGCAGGTAACAAGATATTCAAAAAAGGACGTTCGGAAGTATTGAAGTATAAGAAGTAATATAAATTCGTAATAGGATTTTAAAAAAAAAAACTCAACCTTTTAAGGTTGAGTTTTTTTGTTTAAAGCAATAGGTATATTAAAAGATAATGAATAAACTTTTAGGGTACAAAAAAAGCCTTTCAGTCTCCTGAAAGGCTTTTAAAAAATGCATTGAAATTGGCGGTCCGGACGGGACTCGAACCCGCGACCCCCTGCGTGACAGGCAGGTATTCTAACCAGCTGAACTACCGGACCAAAATAATGAATCAATGCAAATATTGTATTTAAAGAACTAGCTCTGTTTCCTTGAGCGATACAAAAGTACATTTTTTATTTTATTCTCAAAATTTATTCGAGATAAAATATAACTTTTTTAATTTAATTTTGAATCTAGGCTAATCCAAGCTCCACCATTGTGTACCATTTTAAATCCTTTAGCTTTCAAAACTCCTTTGGCAGTAGCACTTCTCATCCCAGAAGCACAACAGGTAATTACTGTTTTGTCTTCTTTTCCTTTTAGTTTACCTAGGTTGTTTCTTAGTCCATCTACAGGAATATTGATAGATCCTTTTATATGACCTTCTTTATATTCTTGTGGCGACCTTACATCTAAAATGATTGCTCCGTTTTTTTTCAGTTCAGAGTAATCTACTTTAGGTCCAAAACCTAATAAGTTCATTATTGATTTAAGCATAATTTAATTTTTGTAAAAGT
>CAJJDF010000038.1 GCA_905182785.1 uncultured Flavobacteriales bacterium | reverse complement strand
AACCAATTTCTTCATTGCCATAGCATACCCAAAATGTAATCCTTCGTGTACGTTATTGAATTTGATAGCCTCTTCAATGCTATTTAAAGTAACATTGTAACTCGTAGTATAAGAATTGTAATTCCAGTTAATTCCAGATTTTAAATCACTTTCTGTTTTTGAAACTAATTCGATAGCCATTTTCTTGAAAATAGTTATTTCTTCTTCAGAAACTAACCGTGTTGGTTTAGAGCCTTTTCGGAATTCATTTATAATTTCTTCATTCATATACGGTTCTTTCCCTGCCAATTTATAACACAATAGCTGTTGTGTTACTATGTTATGTCCAAAATTCCAAATGATGTTATTTGAAAATCCATCCGGTATTTTATTGAGTTTTTCAGTTGTTAATGAATCAATTAATCCAATAAAATTCTTTCTTGTTTCTAGTAAATGGTTTAATTCTGTCATGATTCAAAGATAAATAATTATTTAAAACTGTTACTTTTTATTTCCACAGTATTATAAGGATGTAAAAAAGATAAACCGGTTTACTTTTTCTAGTTATTAATCAGTCTCGAATTCTCGGGGCACAAAAACTTGTATTATGGCAGGAGGAAGAGAAACACCCAGACAAAAAATGATAGGTATGATGTACCTAGTGTTAACAGCAATGTTGGCGCTCAATGTATCCAAAGAAATTATTAATGCATTTGTAACTCAGGACAATCAAATGCTAGTGAACAACAATAATTTGGTAGAAGGAATTAATGGATTTATGACCAAATTCAGCAATCTAGAATTGGATATTAATTCAAAAAAATCATTCCTAAAATGGAAACCCAAAGTGATTGAAGTAAATAAAATGGCGAATACTTTAGACGATTACATTTTGGTTAATTTGAATCAAATGATGGAAGAAAGCGAAAAGCAAAAAGATTGGTTTGTAAAAGCAAAAGAAAGCCAATACACAACCTGGAGTCCAATAGAATCTATAGAAAACAAAGAAGATTACGACATTGCAACTCGACTTTTTGGAGGAGAAAAAGCATTCAAAGGATATAAAAGAGGAGGAGAAATAAGAGAGAAGTTAATGGAATTGAGGGATTCATTGTTAGTTGCAATGGGAAACTATTCGCAGAGAAGTAACAACTATGAATTGAAACCCGAATGGCTTGCTAATAATGAAATATTGACAAAAGAATTGACAAAAAATCAGCATCCCGATAAATTGAAATTACTGTCTATTTACAGCACACTTTCTCAGCCAGAGAAATTAGATAATCACGACAAACAAGAAGCTTGGCAATTGGTGAAATTTGATCATCAACCAATAGTGGGGGCAATTGGAGTTTTTACAGAGTTTAGAAATCAAATAAGAATGGCGCAACAAAAATCCTTGGAATTGGTAGCGAGTAAAATAGAAGAGCCAATTATGAAAATTAATAAAATTGAGCCTCAGTTAATTTCAGCTAAAAATTATTTGAATCAAGGCGATACTTTGGAGGTAAGAGTAGGGATAATTGCCTACGACAGTAATGTAACTTATCCAATAAAATATACCATTGGGAATCAAGAATTAACGAGTGACAACAATAGATTTACAATAAAAGCGAGTTCGGTAGGTCAACAAACTGTGAATGGTTCTTTGGTTTTGGATTTGGCAGATGGCCCAAGAGAATTTCCTTGGAGTTTTGATTATACAGTAGGGAAGCCTATGGGAACTATTTCATCCCCAGAATATAATGTGTTGTTTGCAGATAATTATGAAAATGTAATAGAAGCTTCTTTTTCTGGATACTCTTCTAGTGATATTACCGTAAGTTGTCCAGAATGTAAAGAGTTTGGAAAGGCAAACGGAAAATATATAGCGAAAGTTAGAAATGGTACAACTCCAATTGTAACAGTTAGAGCAAAAGGTTCTACAATGAGTAGAGAATACATTGTGAAATCAGTACCTAAACCAGAGTTTTATTTTTTAAACAAAACATCGGGAGGATTAAGAAAAGGAGAAAGAGATCAAGCAAATGTTTGCTTAGTAAAATCTCCTAGAAGTTCTATTTTAGATGTTAACTATGAGGTTGTTGGTTTTTCTATGGAAGCTTATACAGTTAAAGGAATTGTTCCATTAGGAACTTCTAACTCTAGAAGTTTGACAGGACCAATGAAGAATGGTGTAAAAAGACTGAATAGAGGAGAAAGAGTAGCTTTTACTAAAATAAGATATAGAATTGTCGGGAATTCTAAAATTAAACAATATGGACCAGAGGTAATGTTTAAAGCAATATAAATAGTGAAAAAAAACCTTCTTGTTTCAAGAAGGTTTTTTACATTTGTTTTGAGATGAACCAAAACGAAATTCCACATATTTTTATAGTCGACAATTACGATTCATTCACTTATAATTTAGTGCATTACTTCGAGTCTTTGGATGTAAAAGTAACTGTAAAGAGAAATGATGAATTTGACTTAGAAGAATTGGAAAATTATGACCGAATAGTACTTTCTCCAGGACCAGGATTACCAAAAAATGCAGGTTTATTAATGAAAGTAATTGAAAAATACCATGCTTCTAAACCAATATTAGGCGTTTGTTTGGGGCATCAAGCTTTGGCTCAGTATTTTGGAGCAAGGCTAATAAATCTCCCAGAAGTATATCACGGAGTTTCTTCAAAAATAGAAGTTGATACTTCTAATTCATTATTTCAAGGGTTGAATGAGATTGAGGAAGTAGGAAGGTATCATTCTTGGGTAATTACAGACTGGCCAAATGCACTGAGAGAAATCGCTTACACCACCAAAGAATTTACTAACATGGCTTTTTATCACAAAGAGTTCAATTGTGTGGGAGTTCAGTTTCACCCAGAATCTGTGCTTACTCCGAACGGATTGCAAATGATTGAGAATTGGCTTAAGTCTTGAAACTAGAATTTATGCTAACTTTAACTTATAAAACTCAATTTTGATAAAACGACTCTTCGACATCACTTCTTCAATTTTAGGATTAATTCTATTTTCCCCTTTTTTTGTGGTAATAAGTCTTGTGATTTTATTATCAAGCAAAGGAGGGATTTTTTACCGTCAAATTAGGGTAGGGAAAAACCAAGAAGAATTTGAATTACTAAAATTTCGTTCCATGAAACAAGGTTCTGATAAAGCTGGACAAATTACAGTTGGAAATAACGATTCAAGAATTACAGGAATTGGGAAAGTTCTTAGAAAATTGAAATTAGATGAAATCCCTCAATTAATAAATGTAATAAAAGGAGATATGAGTATTGTGGGTCCAAGGCCCGAAGTTCCAAAATATGTTAATTTATACACCAAAGCCCAGTTAAAAGTATTGACCGTTCGTCCAGGACTTACCGATTTGGCTTCCATTGAGTACATCAATGAAAACGAAATCTTAGGGAATTCTGAAAATCCTGAAGAGGAATACGTGAATGAAATAATGCCAAAAAAATTAACTTTAAACCTTCAATATATTGAAAGCCAAAGTTTTTTTGGAGATGTTGGGTTAATTTTCAAAACATTTGGAAAGATTTTGAGATAGGATAGACTTGTGTTTTAATGCTTCATTTAAGTTCAATAATTCGAGAATAATACCGTTATCTTAGAACAAACAAAAAGGAGAAATTTCATTTATTAATCACTTAAAATTTTTCACAATGAAACTAAAATCCCACTCAATTGATGCTAGCTCTATTGCTGACATAGCATTCTTGTTACTTGCTTTTATTATTCTTTCCACTACTTTGGAACCCGAAAAAGGAATTCCAGCACAATTGCCAAAGAAATCTACTGACATAAAAATTCCAAAACCCGTCATTGAAAGAAATGTATTGGAAATCTATGTGAACAAGGACAATGAAATAATGATAGAAGGAGAAAGTAATAAATTCTTAGTAGATGTGAATTTGTCGGTCATGAAGTTTCTCTCCAATTCTCAAATAAAGAGTAATTTACCTGAGTTGGATCTAGTGAATGAAGAGACCTGCAAAGAGAATATCGGAATCCTAAAAGGATTAATAAACAAAGGAGAATTGAAAAAAAAAGACGAATTAAAATTGTGGAAAGAAAGGCATTCAGCTTTCAAACTTATAGGAGAATTTGAAACCGTAAACAAAGATGCAATTATTGGATTAGAATATGATGCAACAGCAAGCTATGGAACTTATTTAAGTGTAAGAGATGAACTGATGAATGGAATTAACCAATTAAGAGACCAATTGTGTTTAGATAAATTTGGCGTTTCATTCACAGAATTAAAAGCGAAACGAGAAGCAGTAAAAACAGCCGAAGACATTGCTAGAATAAAAGCCATAAGAACTGTTTATCCTCAGAAGATAGTTAAGAAGAAGGTGCGATCATCTTAATAAAATAATCTATCATTTTCAATTCCAAACAAAACTCAATTATTCATTGTTAATTATCAATTAAAACGGTATTTTTAAAGTCAAATTAGGAAAGATATTTTCTAATTAAATTTAAAGAGCTAATTAATGGAAAAACAAGACATTAAGTTTAATAAAAACGAAGATTCAATGAAGCTTTTAATTTCCAGAATGGAACAAAAGCTGAGTAAACTAGCTTTGGGTGGAGGTCAATCTAGAATTGATAAACACCATGCCAAAGGAAAATTAACTGCTCGTGAACGAATTGAATTATTATTAGATAAAGACAGTCCAAGACAAGAAATTGGAGCTTTTGTTGCCGAAGATATGTACCAAGAATATGGCGGTTGTCCAAGTGGTGGAGTTGTCATAAAAATTGGATACGTAGCAGGAAAACAATGCATTATTGTAGCGAATGATGCTACAGTAAAGGCTGGAGCTTGGTTTCCAATTACTGCAAAGAAAAACCTAAGGGCACAAGAAATTGCAATGGAAAACAGATTACCAATTATCTACCTGGTAGACAGTGCTGGTGTTTTCTTGCCAATGCAAGATGAGATATTTCCAGACAAAGAACATTTCGGACGAATATTTAGAAATAATGCTCGCATGAGTTCTATGGGAATTGTACAAATTGCTGCCGTAATGGGAAGTTGTGTTGCGGGTGGAGCTTACCTACCAATTATGTCTGATGAATCTTTGATTGTCGATAAAACAGGATCAATATTTCTTGCAGGAAGTTATTTGGTGAAAGCTGCAATAGGCGAGTCCATTGATAATGAAACATTAGGAGGAGCAACAACACACACAAGTATTTCTGGAGTGTGTGATTACAAAAGTAAAGATGACGAAGATTGTTTAAAAACCATTAGAGGATTAATGGATAAAATTGGAGGTTTTGAAAAAGCAGGATTCGACAGAAAAGAACCAAAAATGCCAGCTCTTAATCAAGAAGAAATTTATGGGTTATTTCCAAAAGACAGGACAAAATCTTACGAAGTAAGAGATATTATTTCAAGAATTGTAGACGATTCTGAGTTTGAAGAATACAAAGCAGATTACGGTAAAACAATTGTAACAGGTTATGCAAGAATTGATGGATGGGCTATAGGAATTGTTGCTAACCAAAGAAAAATTGTAAAATCTAAGAAAGAAGGAGTTCAGTTTGGAGGAGTAATTTATTCTGACTCTGCGGATAAAGCAGCACGATTTATTATGAATTGCAACCAGAAGAAAATTCCTTTGGTATTCTTGAAAGATGTTACAGGATTTATGGTAGGAAGTAAATCTGAGCACGGAGGAATCATAAAAGACGGAGCAAAACTGGTGAGTGCAATGGCAAATTCTGTAGTGCCAAAATTCACCATAGTAATGGGGAATAGTTACGGAGCAGGAGATTACGCAATGTGTGGAAAAGCTTACGACCCAAGATTAATTGTGGGATGGCCAACTGCAGAAATTGCAGTAATGGGAGGGACACAAGCAGCCAAAGTATTGGTTCAGATTGAAGTTGCCTCTTTGAAAAAGAAAGGAGAAACAATAACTCCAGCCAAAGAGAAAGAGATGTTTGACAAGATTAAAAATAAATACGACAGTCAAATAAATCCTTATTATGCAGCTGCAAGGTTGTGGATAGATGCAATAATTGACCCGTTAGATACAAGAAAAGTAATTTCTATGGGAATAGAAGCAGCAAACCATGCACCTATTACTGAAAGGTATAATGTAGGAGCGATTCAAACGTGATAACTATGGATTCTTACCTAAATAGCGCTATAAGTCAATTCAAGTATTACCAAATTTTAGGAGATAAAACAATTGCACAATTATCAGAAGAGCAATTGTTTATCCAAAACTCAGAGGTAGAAAATTCCATAGGCGTAATTATAAATCACCTTTGGGGAAATATGATGTCTAGATGGACAGATTTTAAGACTACAGATGGCGAAAAAGAGTTTAGAAAAAGAGACCAAGAATTTGAAACGGTTATTATTACCAAGGAAGAATTATTAAACAAATGGGACGAAGGGTGGAATTGTTTATTTGGTGCTTTGGAATCTTTAAAAAGGGATGAACTGGAAGACATTATTTACATTAGAAACCAAGGTCACACCATAGTAGAAGCTATTAACAGACAATTAAGTCATTATTCTTATCATGTAGGCCAAATAGTCTTGTTGGGTAAGATTGCAAAGAAAAAAGATTGGGAGAGTTTATCTATTTCAAAAGGAGATTCTAAAAATTACAACCAAGAAAAGTTTTCGAAAGAGAAGAAAAAGACACATTTTACAGAAGAGTACATTAACAAAAAGAGCAATGATAACAATAATATCAGGAACAAATAGAAAGGGAAGTAATTCTCTAAAAGTATCAAAAACATACCAAAATTTATTAAAAAATAAAGGATTGGAAAGTCAGGTAATGGATTTGGCAGAGCTTTCGGGTGACTTCATCACAAATATGTATGGTAATCATACCGATGAAGTAGAAGAATTAATAAAGACCTATGTTACAGATGTATCAAGTTTTGTATTTGTAATACCAGAGTATAATGGAACCTATACTGGAGCTGTAAAAATGTTTATGGATGGAATTTCTCCGAGTAAATTCAATAATAAAAATTCAATTTTAGTTGGGATAGCATCAGGTAGAGCTGGAAACATTATGGGATTAGACCAATTTACAACAGTTTTAAATCACTTAAAAATGGAAGTCTTATCCAATAAAGTATTACTATCGCAAGTAGATAAATTGATAGGGGAAAATGATGAATTAAATGAAAAATCAATTTTAAAAATCATTAATAACCAATTGGAATCAATGATTGATATATTTAATTTAAAATAATAACAGTTTTAGTAAGAAGTACTTTTTACTATCAGATTAGCAAAAAAATATGAGAAAGAAGATTGTAGCAGGAAACTGGAAAATGAACCTTCTGGATGAAGAAGTAATTAACTACGTAGTAGATTTTAACTCTAAAAAAGGCGAGATTGAAAGTGAAGTGGAAATAATTATTTTTCCAGCCTCTCTTTATTTAGATACTATGATTAGTATGCCAGATTGGGATATTAAAATTGGAGCACAAAACTGTTCACAGCATAAAAGTGGAGCATTTACAGGAGAAATATCTGCAGAGATGTTGAGAGACTTTGATTATGACTGCGAAAACTTACATTATTGTTTAGTGGGTCACTCAGAAAGAAGAGCTTATTTTAATGAAACGAATACAATATTAGCTCAAAAAGTCGATAGGCTATTGGAATGTGAATTGAAACCAATTTATTGTTGTGGAGAAGAATTGGAGCAAAGAAAAAGTGAATCTCATTTTGAGGTAGTAAAATCACAAATTATAGAAGGGTTATTTCATTTAGATGAAAAACAAATCTTAAATTTAGTAATTGCATACGAGCCAGTTTGGGCAATTGGGACAGGAGAAACAGCTACAAGTAAACAAGCACAAGAAATGCATCAATTCATAAGAGAAACGCTTAAAGAAAAGTATAACGAGGAAGTAGCAAATTCTATTTCTATCTTGTATGGAGGAAGTTGTAAGCCAAGCAATGCCAAAGAATTATTTTCACAACCCGATATTGATGGAGGACTTATTGGAGGAGCTTCTTTGGAAGTAGATTCATTTATTCAAATCATAAACTCTATATAAATATGAATTATTATCACTGTCATTTTGAGTTGAAAGAACCACAACCTTGGAGTGAGATTCTGGTTACTTATTTGGGCGAATTAAATTTTGAGAGTTTCCAAAATGAAGGAAACACTTTGGATGCTTATATTCAGCATAAAGAGTTTGATTTGAAAAAAGTAGAAGAAGTATTGAAAACAATTGATACCGAAATACTTAAATTTACTCACATCTTGATAGAGGACGAAAACTGGAATGCACAATGGGAGAAAAACTTTGAACCCATTTACATTGACAAGCATTGTATTATTAGAGCTCCTTTCCATGAAAAAGAAGAAGGATTTGACTATGAAATAATAATAAATCCGCAAATGTCTTTCGGAACAGGGCATCACCAAACTACATACTTGGTAATGAAAGCTATGTTTGGCATAGATTTTGAAAATACAACAGTGTTAGACATGGGATCTGGAACAGGTATTTTGGCAATACTTGCCGAAAAACTAAATTGTAAAAGTGCCTTAGCAATAGATATTGACGAATGGGCTTTTCAGAATACGATAGATAACATTGAATTAAATAGCTGTAAGAAAATAGAAGTGCTAGAAGGTGGAGCAGAATTACTGACAGAAGCTAACAAATACGAGCTTGTATTGGCAAACATAAACAGAAATATTCTCGTTAACGATATGAAACAGTATGTTTCTTCTATGAAAAAAGGAGGGATTATTTACATGAGTGGATTTTACACGTCTGATGTTTCTATCATACAAGATGAAGCCGCAAAGAAAGGATTAACCTTTGTTGATGTGGCAGAAAGAGAAGGCTGGGCTTTAGCTCAATTTATCAAAAACTAATTAAATATAAAGATTATGAGATTGTACACAGTCGTTTTTTCATTGTTCATCTCATCTGCAATTTTTTCTCAAGTTACAGAATTTAGAGTAGCTGATAATGATTTTTTGGATGACATAGAAAACTATATTAAAAACTATGATAAGTCCCTTTCAAAGGAATTAAAATCAGAATTAAAATCAAGTTATGTTTCTGGGTTTAATGCTGAACAAAAAGAGAAAATAGTCAGTTTTGCTAATGAATTAATAAAGAAAAAAATAAATCCAAAACCTTATTTCTTTGCTTATTTTAAATCTATAAATGGCTTAGGGAAAACAGAAAATTTAAAGAAAGAAGAATTTGATAGTTGGTCTAATTTAATGACAAAACTTTTAGAATCAAGAAATAAAAGACGGTTAACAGATTTTCTTATTTTAACAGATGGATTGTTTAATCAGAATTATATTTCTGAGAGTTCTTCTGTAATATGGAAATTGGCAAAAGGGACTTATAAATTTTCTTATAAAAAGGGTGCGTTTGTAACTTTTGAAAATTCGAATTTTGTATGTATTTCCAAAAACGACAGTTCTATTATTTATGGTGCTTCTGGAGTGTTGAATGTTTCAACCAACACATTTAAGGGAAACAAAGGAACTGTAACTTGGGAAAGACTGGAGTTGCCAAAAAATGAAACCTTTGCGGAGTTATCTACTTATAGAATAAATTTTAAAAGTGCTGGATTTGGTGCAGATTCAGTGGCTTTACACTCTCCTTTTTTTACTAATCCACTACTAGGAAAACTCTATGAAAAGGTTATAACCTTTACTTCTATTGATAGAGCTAGATACCCTCATTTTACTTCTTATAACCAAAGTGTTGTTCTCAAAAACATAGTACCTAATGTTGATTATTTGGGAAGTTTTTCACTTATAGGAATTAATTTTGAAGGAGGAGCAACAGGAAAAAATAAAGCTTCTATTATTGTAAATAAAGAAGGAGAGAAATTCATAGAAATAAAATCTAAAAATGTAATCATAAGCAATGATAAAATAGTATCGAATGATGCTTCGGCAACTGTTTTTATTAAGAAAGGCGAACAAATTACACAATCGGCTTGTGATTTTACTTACCAAGTAGCTGAAAGATTAGCCATAATTGGAGCGGTTAGAAACATAAATATAGATAATCCATTTGAGAGTTCTTACCACAAAATGAATATGCATTTCAAAAGTTTGTCATGGAAAGAAGGCGAAGAAAAATTAACTTTTGGATCTGTAAAATCTTTAGGAGCAAGTGAAGCAACTTTTGAATCAGTAAATTATTACAATCAAAGTAATTATAGCGAATTTACGTTTGGAAGTAATAACCTAATTCAATCCTTATATGATTATCAATTGTCATTTGAAGAAAACTACGAAATATCAGCTGTGGATTTTGCATCATACACAAAGAGTTTGTTTTCTGAGGTAAGTAATTACCTAACAAAAATGAGTAATTTAGGATTAATTGATTACAATGTAAAAGACAAAACAATTACCATTAAACCTAAATTATATACTTATGTTCAAGGGAGAACTAGATCAGGTGATTATGATGATGTCTTTATCTTTTCGGTCAATAAAAAAGAGGACAATGCAATTTTAGATTTAAAAACATTAACAATCAGTGTTATTGGAGTTAGAAAATTTGATTTGAGTAAAAGAAAATTTGTAAGAATATATCCAAGAGGAGGAAAGATAACTATTGGAGAGAATAGAAGCCTTACTTTTTCTGGAGTTATAAATGCAGGAAGAACAGAGTATTTTGGTTCCGATATTAAATTTGATTACAAACAGTTTACATTGCAATTTGAAAAAGTAGACTCTATGAGAATAAGGGTTTATCCTTTGGATAATAAATCGAGCAACAAACAATTGAAACTACTATCTAAACTCCATAATATTAAAGGAGAGATAACAATTGATGGAATAGAAAATAAGTCGGGAAAAGATATGAATTTTGCTCATTATCCTAGATTATCAGTTAGTAACAATCCTAAGATTTATTACGATAACAATGAAATTTATGGGGGAATATACGAAAAAGAAAATTTCTATTTCGAAGTAGCACCCTTTGATATGGATAGCCTTTTGACTTTTAATAGTTCTGGGATTTCTTTTTCAGGAACAATGTATTCAGCTGATATTTTTCCACCTTTAGAACGCGAAGTAAAATTGATGGATGATTATACCTTAGGATTTTTTCTTAAAAATGTGAGTAAAAATATTTATAAAAGTCCAGGGAAGTATAACAATGAATTAAAATTAAGTACCAAAGGACTTACAGGAAAAGGAGAAGTGAGTTTTATTACTTCAAAAGCCAATTCCAAAGAAATTACATTCTTTCCAGATTCATTAGTAGCAAAAGTAGATTTGTATACCAATAAATCCCAAACCTTGCCAAGTGTACCAGATATTATAGGTAAGAACTGTATTGTTACTTTTCAACCTCATAAAGGTATTTGGAAAACAAAAAATATAGATTCTTCTATTAATTTATATGCAGATGGCAAGACAAAATTTAATGGAGAGATTACTCTTACCAAAGATAAAATGACAGGGAAAGGAGTATATACTTCAAATAGAATTGAAGTGAATTCTCAAGAGTTTGTTTTAGGTCAAATAAATGTAGATGCTGCTTTGGCAGATTTCAAAATCCTTGGATTAATACAAAATGACCCCCCCTCTTTGGAAGCTACTAATATGCAAATGAGCTTGGATTATACGAAAAGAAGAGGAGATTTTATTTCCAATACAAAAACTGCTGTAATTGCATTTCCACTAAATAAATTTAAAGCTTCAATAGATCAATTTGATTGGTTGATGGACGAGAACACTATGCATTTTAAGAAAGTAATAGACACAGCTAATTTTCAAAATTATGATGAAAACAAGAACCTTATTTCAAACTTTGTGTCGACTAAAGAAGAACAATATAATTTAGGGTTCTTCTCGAGAATTGCAACTTATAACATTGATAGTAATTCTATTTACTGCCAAGAGATACCATATATTATTGTAGCAGATTCGAGAATTATACCACACGAAGGAAAGCTTACTATTCTTAAAGATGCAGAAATTAAAGTAATGAAAAAAGCGACCATTGTTGCTAATTTTACTACACGGTATCATAACTTTAGTAATGCAGTGGTAGAGATTGAATCAAGTAAGAGGTATATAGCAACAGGAGACTATCAAGTGTCTTCGGATGAAATGATAAACAGTAAGGTTTTCTTTTCTAATATAGAGCCAGACGAAAATGGAGTATCTATAGCAGAAGGAACAATAAGCGAAGATTCTAACTTCTATTTAAGTCCACAGTTTAGGTATTATGGGAATATAAAAGTAAAGGGTAGTGACTTAGGAGTCAATTTTGATGGACAAACAAAAATCATTACCAACTGTGAAGAATTGGCATTAGATTGGATTAAATTTAATGCAGTTGTAGATACCAATAAGATTATTATTCCATTGGGAGATTATTTCAAAGACAAAGTATCGGGACCAACACTTAGCCGTTATAATGGGGTAGAGTTTTACACAGCTTTCTTGGCAGATAAAAAATATGAAGGGGATGAAGCAATCACGCCTGCAGATGGATTTTTATCTTATAGCAAAGAAAAAGGATTGTTTGAGATTGGGCCAAAAGAAAAATTACTGAACAATAAAGTAGCAGGAAATTACATAGGGTTTGATGATGAGATTTGTAGTTTTGTTTCTATTGGAGATTTAAATGTAGCGAGTAATCTTAGCCAAATGAAAATAGAACTAGTAGGAGAAATGAGTTATAATAAACTGAAAGATACATTTCTTACAATGAATGCATCTATGAAGATCGATTTTCCTGTCAATATGCAGTTAATGGGTAGAATGTACCAAGAAATAAGAGCAGCAGAAGTACAAGAGTTAATAAGTTTAGAAAGCACTAATTATGATTTATTCTTAAATCAAATGTTAGATAATCAATCAGCAAGTGCTAAAATCAATGAGATTTATACCTCGGGACGTTTTAGTAAATTTCCTAAAGAACTAATGAGTAAAATCACTCTATTTGATTTACAATTCTATTGGGACAAAAATACGGAGTCTTTTTTATCTCAAGGTTTTGCCAATATTGCTTCTTTGGGAACAAACCAACTTTATAGAAGATGTAAAGTGTATGTGCAAATAGAAAAAAGAAGAACGGGAGATAGAGTAGGTTTTTTAATAGAATACAAACCCGAAGGTTTTTATTATTTTTATTACAAAAATGGAGAAATGCAAACTTACTCTACCGATAAGGTGTATAATAATATTGTACAAATGACTCCTGTAAAGGAAAAGAAAATAAAAGGAGGGAAAGACGAGGAAGATTTTTATTATGGGCTTTCTTCACTAAACAAACCTTTGTTATTTATGAGAAATTTTCAATCGGATTTAGAGGAGCGATTTGATGACGAAGAAGACGATTATGAAGATGAGGAGGAGAACGAAGATACCAATGACGAAAAAATAGAAGATTAACCAATTTTATAATTCATGACAATAGCAATAGTAGGTGTAATTTTTTTGGCTTATATTTTAGGTTCTATACCTTCAGCTGTTTGGGTAGGGAAGAGATTCTACAACAAAGATATTCGTGACTTTGGTAGTGGAAATGCAGGTGCAACTAATACTTTTAGGGTATTAGGAAAAAAAGCAGGAATTCCTGTTTTAATTTTTGATGTTCTCAAGGGTTGGTTTTCTGTATATGTATTATCTCATTCTTTGGGAGTAGATACATTAACCAATTCATTCATGAATATTCAAATTGCACTAGGAATAGCAGCCGTGATAGGACATGTTTATCCACTTTTTGCAAACTTTAAAGGAGGAAAAGGAGTGGCAACAACCTTGGGAGTTGTGATTGCATTAGAACCAATTTCTGCATTTAGTTGCATGGGTGTATTTATTATTATTATATTTATTTCAAGAATAGTTTCTATTTCCTCTATGATTGCGGCAATTTCATTTCCAGTATTTGTTGTGTTTATTTATAAAACTGAATACATTTCGCTCCTTGTTTTTTCTGTAATTATTAGTTTGCTTATTGTAGTAACTCACATCAAAAACATTGGTAGATTAATGGATGGAACTGAGTCTAAAATTTTTGGTAATAAAAAGGAGAATTAATATATAGGCAATACAGTTGCTCTTTTTATTTCATCCAATACAAAAGTACTTTTTATTTGAGCCACATTGGGTAAAGCAGCTAGTTTTACTGATGAAAATAAATGATAATCATTTAGATTTTTCACAACTACTTTCAATAAAAAATCATTAGATCCGCTCATCAAATAACATTCCATTACTTCGGGGACTTTCAAGATAGAAGCCGAAAAATCCTTAATTTCTTTTAGTTTTTGACTATCCAGTGACACAGAACAGAAAACAACCATGGGAGTCACTATCTTTTTTCTGTCCAAAATGGCTACGTATTTATCTATTACTCCTGATTTTTCAAGCTTTTTTATTCGTTCATAAATAGGAGTCTTAGAAATGTTCAGTTTACTTGCAATTTCTTTTATGTTCATTTTAGAATCGCTTTGTAGCAAGGCTAATAATTGTCTGTCAATTGTATCTAGTTTCATATCAGGAATTTTTCCTTTAAATAAAGTATTTACTATAAAAATACTTTATTATTTATAAAATACAGGAGAAAATACTCATTTTAAGCTATTGTGCAGTAAAATATATTGGGTTGTTTAGCTTTGTGTAACCAAATAAAATAACACATGAATACAAAACATTACAAGCCAGAAAGTTTAATGATGTCTCACGGTTACAAACCAGAACTATCGGAAGGATCAATTAAGCCGCCAATTTTTATGACGTCTACATTTGTGTTTAAAACGGCAGAAGAAGGGAAGGCATTTTTTGAAGTAGCTTATGGAATTAGAGAGAAAGAGGCCGAAGAAAACTTGGGATTAATTTACAGTAGAATTAATAATCCAAACTTAGAGATTTTAGAAAACAGACTTTCTTTGTGGGATAATTCTGACGACAGTGCAATTTTTGAAAGTGGAATGTCGGCAATTAGCACCATTTTATTAGAATTTCTTAATCCAGGAGATTTATTATTATTTAGTTCACCTAGCTATGGTGGAACTGATCATTTTATCAATAATTTTTTAATTAAAATAGGAGTAGAGGTTGTTTGCTTTACTGCCGAAGATAGCAAAGAGCAAATAATAGAAAGAATAAACCAAACAGGGAAACCAGAAAAGCTAGCACAAATATTTGTTGAAACTCCTGCAAACCCTACCAATGCATTAATAGATATTTCGGTATGCAAAGAAGTAGCTGATCATTTTTCGACTGAAGATAAAAAAGTGATTTTAGCTGTAGACAACACTTATATGGGGCCTTTGTGGTCTAGTCCAATGGAACATGGAGCTGATTTGGTTGTTTATTCTGCAACTAAATACATAGGAGGGCACAGTGATTTAATTGCTGGAGCAGTAAACGGAAATACCGAATTAATGGGGAGAGTTAAAGTTTTGAGAACTTTCTTAGGAAATATGGCAAATCCTCACACTTGCTGGTTATTATTAAGAAGTCTAGAGACACTTAAAATAAGAATGGAGCAACAACAAAGAAGTGCTCAAGAGATCGCTCAGTTTTTACCTACACACAATGCAGTAGAGAAAGTATTTTATTTAGGAAACTTACAAGCAGGAACCAAAGAATATGAGATTTATAAAAAGCAATATTCGGGTCCTGGAGCTATGATTTCTTTCCAAGTAAAAGGGGGGGAGAAAGAAGCGTTTAAATTTTTAAATAACCTTAAAGTTATAAAATTAGCCGTTAGTTTGGGAAGTACAGAAAGTTTGGCTCAGCATCCTGCCAGTATGACTCACATTGGACTTAGTCAAGAGGTGAGAGACAAAATAGGGATTACCGATAATTTGGTGAGACTATCTGTAGGAGTAGAAAATCAGGAGGATTTAATAAGAGAAATAACAGAAGCATTGGATTGTATTTAACAATTCTCAGGCTTGATAAAATTCAAAAAGGCTATTTCAATTAATTGAAATAGTCTTTTTTTTATCTATTTTTTAATAATTTACTCCTCTCATTCTTTAATTTTTTATCTATTAAATTGTACTTTTAAAAATGACAAACTCAATATTCGACAAACAACAATTATCTGCTTTATTTGAGGAGTTAAATAAAGTTAACTCTATCTTAATTTTTGGACACAAAAGTCCTGATGGAGATTCAATAGGATCTACGCTTGGTTTGTTTCATTATTTGAAAAATAAAGGAATAAAATCTCAAGTAATTCATCCCGATAATTACCCTGGTTTCTTGAAGTGGATGCCAGAGAATGAATCCATGCTTATTTTTGATAAAAAGAAAAAGGAAGTAACTGAGCTAATAGAAAAAGCAGATGTCATTTTCACACTTGATTTTAATGACCAAACTAGAGTAGGAAATGAGTTGGGGAAATTAATTGCTAATGCTACTTGTACCAAAGTAATGCTAGATCATCACCAAGAGCCTGGAGATTATGCAAAATATACTTTTTCTGATGTAAAATCTTGTTCTACTTGCCAATTAGTATATGAATTGATAGAAGCAAATGAAGACTTAGATTTAATAGATGAAGACATAGGAAACTGTATTTATACAGGATTACTAACCGATACAGGGTCGTTTAGATTTCCTGCAACTACACCAAAAACACATTTGATTGCTGCCGATTTGATGGAGAGAGGAGTAAACCACTCAAAAATTCATGAGCACATCCAAGATATTAATACAACTGACAGGTTGAGATTGTTAGGATACACATTGAACAATAAACTAGAAGTATTGCCAGAGATAAAAACGGCAATTGTAAGTCTTACCATGCAAGAAATGAAAGACCACAATACACTGAAAGGCTATACCGAAGGGTTTGTAAATATGGCGCTTTCTATACTTGGAATAGAGGTAGCGGTATTTGTAAAAGAAGACGAGAAAATTGTAAAGCTTTCATTCCGTTCCAAAGGAGATATTCCTGTGAATGAGTTTTCTAAAGCTCATTTTGGAGGAGGAGGTCACATCAATGCAGCTGGAGGTGCAAGTCAACTTTCGGTACAAGAAACGATAGACAAAATAAAAAAGGAACTTCCTGCGTTTTTAGAACAAAATAAATAAGATGAAAAAGGTTTTAATTCTATTGGTAATTTTTTCACTGTTTTCTTGCAAAGCAGAAGAGAAGAAAGACGAAACTATGATTGTTCCTAGTGCGCAAGAAACTGCGGACATGAACAAATTATGGATTCAAGAAGAGCAAGAATTCATAAATCAGTTTGTGGCTAGAAAAAACTGGGAGATGAAAACCACACAATCAGGACTTAAATATATAATTTACAAACAAGGAAAGGGAGATAAAGCAGAACCAGGAATGAGAGCTATGGTAGATTACACAATTACTTTACTGGATGGTTCGGAAGTATACAACACCAAAGAAATTGGTCCGCAAGCATTTCATATAAACCAAGATAATGTAGAAGCCGGAATTCACGAAGGAATTACTTACATGAAAGTAGGAGACAAAGCAAAACTAATTATCCCTCCTTATTTGGCTCACGGTTTAATGGGAGACGATTACAAGATTCCTCCTATGGCGACTTTGGTTTTTGATATTAGGCTATTGGGGTTGAGTAAATAGATTAATTCGCTATATTTGATAGACTCTCAAACAAACACCTATGAAATTCATTCTTAAATTTTTCAAAAAGTTACTAATTGTTTCAGCAGCTATAATCCTTGCCGCAGTAATTCTACTTTATATAACAGGTAATCAATACGTTTTTAGAGGAGTGCAATTAACTTACCTCAAAGGAAATACAACTGCAAATATTGACGACAGACTCGATTTTGATACCAGAAAAATCGAGAATGGAACAGTTCAAGAATGGGAACTAAGCGAAGACTATAACAAAACACCTTTAACAGACACGCTACTCAAAGAATTGGAAGCCTATAAATCTGCTGGATTCTTAATAATAAAAGATGGGAAGATACTAAACGAGCAGTATTTTAATGGATACACAAGTACGAGTTTAACTAACTCATTTTCTATGTCAAAATCTATGTTAACACTTTTATTAGGAAAAGCCATAGAAGAAGGATTTATAGAAAGTCTAAGTGACCCAATTACTAAATACTTGCAAGAGTTCGAGGATGATTCTTTGGCTCAGCAATGCACAGTAGGAGACTTGTCATCTATGACTGCGGGTTACGATTGGAGCGAGAGTTATTATTTCCCACTTAATCCTACGGCAAAAGCATATTATGGAAGGAATATAGTGGATCAAATGCTAAGTAGAGGGTTTATAAAAGAATCAGGAAAAGAGTTTAAATACTTATCTGGAGTAACACAACTATTAGGAATAATAGTTTCTAGAGCTACCAAAAAATCTTTATCTAGCTATTTGTCTGATAAGTTTTGGAAACCAATGGGCATGAGTAAGGAATCTTACTGGGGGTTGGATAACGAAGATGGAATGGAAAAAGCATATTGCTGTGTGTATTCCAATGTGAGAGATTTGGCCAAATTTGGTCAGTTAATTCTACAAGATGGTAAATGGAATGGAACTCAATTAATAGACTCAAGCTTTGTTTCGTTAATGAAAACACCAAACTATAAAGCTTTCATGCATAAAACTCAAGCGACTTATGGCTATTCTCTTTGGTTAGATTACGACCACGAGACTCCGTTTTATTCTTTGATTGGTCATTTGGGGCAATACGTAGCCGTTATCCCAAGCCAAAAAATGATTGTGGTGCGATTAGGAGAAAATCGCGACAGAAGAGATACGAAAGGAGGCGTATTACCAGGAAACGACTTGTACTATTATGTGGATGAAGCTATGGAGATGGTTTCGGGTAATTAATAGTTAATAATTGATGATGAAATAATTATTAAAACGAGAATCTCTCCTCTTGAGAGGAGAATTAAAGAGGTGTGTTTACAGATTATAAAAAAACTACTCTACCTATTTCTTTAAACATTAGTGGGTAAACCCATAAACTCAAAAGAAATAATTTATTTACATCCATTGTTTTTATATGATGCAAATAATACTTTTTAAAATGTTGTACCTAACTTATATGCTTAAGTTACGATAATAACTCCAAAACTCTTTTCACAGCAATCTCATTCCTCCAATCATATCCATTTTCACTTTCTTTATTTCCATAAGAAGATAAGGTAAGTTTGTTTTTGTTCTTTTCTGAAACTTGCACCATCAAGTGTTCATTATTCAAGGGATAAAATCCAATAAGTGGAGTAGTGGCGCCCCAAATAGAGACAACAGGAGTTCCAACTAAAGTAGCAAAATGCATATTAGAGGAATCCATACACACCAAATAATTGAGCTTCTTCATCAAAGCTAATTCTTGATGGAAATGAAATTTTCCTGCAACAGAAAACACCTTGTTTTCTTTATTTTCTAAGTCATTTAACTGCTCAATTTCAGAATTTCCACCCCCAAAAAGAAATACAGAATAATTCTTTGCTGTTAATTCAGAAATCAAGTTTTTAATTTTTTCTATTCCCCATATTTTGGCTTCATGACCTGCAAAGGGTGCAATCCCAATCCATTTTGCTTCTTTGGAGTTGAGGTTGTTTTGAGATAAAAATTCGGTAAGTTGAGGTTTTGTTTCAGGTTTTATCCAAGGGCCTTCCATGAGTTTAGATTCATAACCAGCTTTGGCGAATGTATTAAGATACTGATTCGTTACATGAGGTAATTTCTCGTTAGATTGATGCGAGATAATCTCTTTTTTTGCACTTCGGTTTTTATTAAACGTAGTTACTTTTATTCCTTTTAACTTAAAAAAGGAAGTAATTGTTCTCGAACGCAAAACATTGTGTAAGTCGATAACTTCCTCAATTTGATGTTCGTTAGAGAGCTGCTTAGTTAGTTTTCTCAATCCCATCAACCCTTTGTAGTTTTCCAAATTAATACCTACTGCTTTTATACGGGAATGAGCTGGAATAAATGAAGCAAAAAACGGACGAGTAATTAAAGTGATATGAATTTCAGGATGAGATTCTACTACCGAGAGCAAAGCAGGAATAGTAAGAGCAACATCTCCCATTGCTGAGAAACGAATTACCAAAATATGTCTTTTGCTTTTTTTCATGGATTGATAGAACTGAGGACTGAGTGTTTTTAATTTGAAGTGAAACGAAAAATTAAAAATGTCTCGAAGTCCGACTTATTTTACTTCTTATAAAGTACTGGATTCAGGCTTTCGTCATTGTACATTTTCATTTGTCTGTAAACTTTCATGTATTTCCTTCCTTCGTTTACATCATCAATCAATTGGTTGAAAGCTAATGATAAATCTCTTTTTTGTTCAAGTAAAACATTAAGTTTTTCTTGAACTTTGTCAGTGTGAGCTGCATCAGCATCAGTTCTATCTACTTGCTCTTGCATGTGATAAACTTTAAGTGCCAAAATTGATAATCTGTCAATCACCCAAGCAGGAGATTCTGTATTTATTTTACCACAAGAAAGGTCATTGTTTGTTCCAAAATAATTCCAAAACCAATCGTCTACTTTCTCTACCATGTCAGTACGGTCTTGGTTCGATTTGTCAATTCTTCTTTTGATTACCAAAGCGTCAACAGGGTTAATGTTTGGATCACGAATAATATCTTCCAAATGCCATTGAACTGTGTCAATCCAAGATTTGTGATACAACAAACCTTCAATTCCTTCAAAAGGGTTTTTCATTGCAAAGTCCACATCATCAGAAATATGATAGGTATCAATTACTTTTGTAAAAATATCAAAACAGAGAGTAGCGGTCATAATTTTATCTTTTGTTATTCAATTTTCCAAAAACTATTGATTTACAGAATTTTGGAACTTTAAAACTATATAATTCTTCTTTAATCTTCTCCTAAAAATAATGCTTTTAATTCATTTGCATCCTTCGGTTTCATTCTTTTTGCAAGAATTAAACTCAATTGCTTTCTCCTAAGAGCTCCAGCATGTCTGCTTTTTTCTTCGTCAGTCTCTGGAATGAGTTCAGGAACTACACATGTTTTTCCATCATCATCTAGCGCTACAAAAGTAGAAATTGCTTCGTTACTTTTATGTTTCACTCCAGTCCTCAGGTTTTGAACCCATACGTCAATGTATATTTCCATAGAGGAATTAAAAGCGCGTGATACTTTTGCTTCTAGGGTTACAGTTTCACCCAATCTTATCGGTTTATCAAATGAAATACTATTGATAGAAGCGGTAACTACTTGTTTGTTGCAATGTCTTCGGGCAGCTACAGATGCAATAATATCTACCCAAGACATTAGCATACCTCCAAATAAATTATTGTGAAAGTTAGTATCATTGGGCAATACAATGTGTGTAGAAACGGCTAAAGAATTTTGTGCTGTTCTTGGTTGCATGAGTATGTTTTAAATTTTTACAAATATCTTAATTTAATCTCATATTCTCCTTTTTTTACAACAAAGATTTGTTAATTTGTAATATAAAACCATTAAAAAAATAAAACTATGTTAACAGGATTTAAACACCTTCACTCAGCAAATAGGTACGTGCTTTTAGCTTTACTTTTAATTGTAATTATTACTTCTCTCAAAAAATGGAAAGGAAATAAAGAATATACAAAACAAGATGATAAGTTAAATTTATTAACTTTTATTTTTACTCACGTTCAGTTATTATTAGGTCTAGTACTTTATTTCAAAAGTGATTGGGTTCAGTTTAACGAAAATACAATGTCCAATGCTTTACTTAGATTTTTCACTATGGAACACCTTGTAGGGATGCTAATTGCTATTACATTGATTACAATAGGAAGGATAAAAGGAAAGAAAATTACTGATTCGGTAAAAAGACATAAACTTACTTTTTGGTATTTCTTGATAGCTTTAGTTATAATGTTTGCTTCAATACCTTGGCCTTTTAGAGCTTTTGCAGAAGCTGCAGGGATTGGATGGATGTAATCTAATTAGCTAATAAAAGCAAAAAAAAACTAGCAAATAACAATTTGTAACTAACCAACACGAGTAAACTACCATGACAAAAATAATCTCCTATAACGTAAATGGAATACGAGCAGCTTTAACAAAAGATTGGTCTGGGTGGGTTAAATCCGTTGATCCGGATATTATTTGTTTGCAAGAAACAAAAGCACAACCCGAGCAAATTGATACGGAGTTATTCACCCAAATGGGATATTACACGTACATGTTCTCTGCTGAAAAGAAGGGATACAGCAGTGTTGCAATTCTTACAAAAGATAAGCCAAACCATGTAGAATATGGAATGGAGAACGAAAAATATGATGTAGAAGGAAGGGTTATAAGAGCCGATTTCGATACTTTTTCAGTTATCAGTGTTTATTTTCCTTCTGGAAGTAATCCAGATAGACAAAGCTATAAGATGGATTTTTTGGCTGATTTTCAAGCCTACATCAATGAATTAAAAAAGGAAATTCCTAATTTGATTATCTCTGGCGATTACAATATTTGTCACAAAGCTATTGATATTCATAACCCTGTGAGCAATAAAAAATCCTCAGGATTCTTACCCGAAGAAAGAGAATGGGTTACTCAATTTATAGACTCAGGATTTATAGATTCTTTTCGTTATTTCAATGACGAACCTCATATGTATACTTGGTGGACTTACAGATTTGGAGCAAGAGGAAACAACAAAGGGTGGAGGATTGATTATCACATGGTGAGTAAATCCTTAGAAAGTAGATTGAAAAGAGCTGTAATATTATCAGAAGCAGTGCACAGTGATCATTGTCCATTAATGGTAGAAATAGATTAAAAATTATGAGTAAAAAAGTATGTATCTTTTGTGGTGCCAGAACAGGTAATTCTCCAGAAATTATAGAGAGAACCAAAGAATTAGTAGCTCTTTTAGCTTCTCAAGACTATGATTTAGTTTATGGAGGAGGAAACGGAGGATTAATGGGATTGATAGCTGATAATTTTTTGGATCACGGTAGAAAAGTGATTGGAATTAGACCAGACATTTTATTGTCTGAGGAAAATTCTCATGATGGATTAACAGAAATGATTTCTACAGTTGATATGTTTGAGAGAAAGAAATTGATGGTTGAAATTTCGGATAGTTTTATTGCTTTACCAGGGGGAGTTGGAACTTTAGATGAAATATTGGACGTATTCACATTAAATAAAATAAATGCTATTCATAAGCCTATGGCTTTGTATGACATTGATGGTTTTTACAAAAAATTTGAAGAATTATTGGGAACTTTTATCAAGTACGAATATTTGGATGAAAGCGCAATGGATATGCTAATCATTGATAATGATGTAAATGAATTGGTGAATAGAATCAATGAATTTAAATAATGACTATAAATCAAACCGATTTGAAGTGCTTTGAGCAGTCAAATAGAAATTAAAAACTACTGATTTTTAGATAATTATGTCTAAGAGTAATAGTTAAAAATGTTCGTGGTAAAAGTTATTATTCTTTTGTTTAGAAAAAACTGAGGCATAAAAAAAAGATAACCCTCGATTTTGACGAATAGTTATCTTTTGGAATCCCTCTGATGAATTATTTTTTATTTCTTCATAAAAGAAGAATACATCCACACCTCTTTTTCTTGTAGGCTAATGTAATCACTCATCAAAGAATTTGTTCCTTCGTCATTCGCTTCGTCTGATAAATCAAGGATTTCTCTTTGCATCATAATTACCGTTTTAAAAGAATCTAAAATATGGTTTACAGCCACAGTTCCATTCGATACTTTTGTTGTTTCTTTTACTTTAGAAATTTTGTAATATTCAGAATAACTATGCTCTGGAGTGTGACCAAGAGTTAATACTCTCTCAGCAATTTCATCTATTTTTAATAATAAATCATTGTATAATTCTTCGAATTTAACGTGCAGTTCAAAGAATTTTTCTCCTTTTATATTCCAGTGAAAACCTCTTGTATTTTGGTAAAAAATAGAATAATTAGCTAATAATTCATTTAATTTTTTCGATAAATCTTTCGCTTTATTTAAGTCGATACCTATTGCATTTGTGCTCATAATATTGAAATTTATTTAGTTACTTATTTAACGGTTAGAAAGACCTATTCCTTTCATTGGAAGTGGTTTTTTTTAAGTCTATATAAAATTAGTCATTTCTTTTGTAAATTGATGGAACAGGTGTTGTTATTATTATTAGCTATAATACAAGTGTTTATAAGGTATATTGCCTTGATTAAGACTACCCAAAATATAATTCTTTAAAGAATTGATTTGCTAACCATCTTCTTCGTCTCTGTGATTGTGGCCGTGAGAATTATCATCTAAGTGAGAAACGATTTCTATTTCACTGTAGTTATGATCTGCAATCATTGTATCGGTTCAAGGCATTACTGCCAAGCCAAAAACAAATAGTGCTAATATGAAGGATGCTGTTCTCATTTCGGTACAACTATAAAGTTATTTTTTATCTATTTGAAAATAAACTAATTTCCTACCTTTGATTTAATAAACAACAACAATAAAATGAGCGTAGAATCAGAATTGGAATCAAGAAGTGAAGGGAAATGCGAGATGTGTGGAGACACAAACGGACTAAAAGTATATGACATTCCACCTATTGAGATACGAACGGCTAACAAAGCTGTATTTGCTTGTAATACTTGTTGGGAACAAATGGATAACCCAGATGACAATGATGAAAACCACTGGAGATGCTTAAATGATAGCATGTGGAGTGAGACGGATGCCATAAAAGTAATGGCCTGGAGAATGTTGACAAGATTGAACAACAGCTGGACTCAAAACTTATTGGATATGATGTACCTAGAAGATGACATCTTGAAATGGGCAAAAGCGAGTGGAGAAGGAGTAGAGGGAATGATAATTATACACAAAGACAGTAACGGAGTTATTTTGAATCAAGGAGATTCTATCGTGTTAATTAAAGATTTGGATGTGAAAGGAGCTGGATTTACAGCAAAAAGAGGAACGCCAGTGCGTAATATCAATTTAGTAAACGATAATCCAGAACACATAGAAGGAAAAGTAAACGGACAAAGAATTGTTATTCTGACTCAGTTTGTGAAGAAGAGTTAAGGTTAGAATAGTATTAAAAATCAAACCTCCCAATACATTTTGAATTGAGAGGTTTTTTTATGCCTCATTTTTCCATAATCCTCTCACAAGTCCCGAAACCTAAAGAAAAGGCTAGTATTAATAGGTTGTCACTTTATTTATGATAGGTTATAGAGATAATAAATTAATTTATGATTGAAACAACAAAATTTGACGCAGTAAACAAACCTACTAATTCCAAAAAAAATGAATTGGTTAATTTCTTGTTTACTCAACTCGAAGAATATGGAGACGCAAAAAAAGACATAACAAAAGCGATTAGCTATTCTGTGAAAGAGTTTGCCTCTCACGGAGGGTTTACTTTAATGCTTACGAATGACAAGAAGATTGTGGGTGTTACGGTTGTTAATGAAACAGGCATGAGTGGGTATATTCCAGAAAACATATTGGTATACATTGCTACACACAAGGATTTCAGAGGAAAAGGATTAGGAAAAAAACTCATGCAAGAAGCCATAAACTTTGCCAAAGGAGACATTGCTTTACATGTAGAAGCGAATAACCCAGCAAAGCATTTGTACGAAAAACTTGGTTTTACGGCCCCTTATTTGGAAATGCGTTTAAAAAAATAGACCATGGCAGAATTAATAATTCACACAAAAAAGATACAAGAAAATATTACTTATTTAGGTGAGTATTTTGATTCTCATCACATAGCTTGGAGTTTAATTACCAAAGTTTTCTCTGGAGACAAGGAATTCTTAAAGCATGTGCTCACAGAGGCTATTATTCAAAAAATAGATTCTGTTGGAGATTCTAGACTCACTAGTTTGAAAAACCTAAAAGAAGTGAATCCTAAAATGAGGACGATTTACATAAAGCCACCTGCAGTATTATATGCGGATGAGATTGTAAACTATGCTGATATCTCTTTGAATAGTTCCTTTGCTACAATAAAAGCACTTAATGAGTCGGCTAAGAAAGCAGATAAAATCCATGAGATAATTATTATGGTGGAGCTGGGAGAATTACGAGAAGGAGTAAAAAGAACAGAGCTAATGAGTTTTTACGAGGAAGTGTTCAATCTTTCCAACATTGAAGTAATTGGAATAGGATCTAACCTGGGGTGCATGTATGGGGTAGAACCGAGTTACGATAAATTGCTGCAGTTGTCGCTTTACAAGGAGTTGATTTCTGTAAAATTTAATCGCGATTTGAAATATGTATCGGGAGGAACTTCCATTACTCTTCCGCTAGTCGAGAATAAAATGATTCCCAAAGATATCAACCATTTTAGGGTGGGAGAAGCCGCCTTTTTTGGAATCAGTCCTCTAGAAAACAAACAGTTTAAGGAGTTACATACCGATACGTTTGAGTTTACGGCCAATATCATTGAGTTGGAAGAAAAAAAGATTGTACCCGAAGGGATTATGGGAGATGCGAATATTGGTCATTCGGCAGATTTTAGAGAGGAAGATAGAAGTGAAACATCTTTTAAGGCAATTCTTGATTTTGGGATGCTGGATGTAGAAAAGGACGACATAGAAGCGATAGATAAAGACATAAAGTTTGTAGGAATAACTTCAGATATGATGGTGATTGATATTGGGAAAAACATAACAAAGGAGGGAAAGAAAAGATATAAAATTGGAGATAAAGTGCATTTTAAACCAAATTACATGGCGGTAGCTAGGTTGTTAAATTCAAAGTTCATAGGTAAGACATTTGACTAGCTACTTCTATTTATTGGTAGCGGTCTCGGTTATGAATAGTTGCGTTGTTTAGCGGATAACTTAGTAAGTACAGACCAAACTGAAAGTCCGAGAGGATTTTCAGAAGTAGGCGAGAGTAAGCAATTACTTATAGCTATTGTTGGCAAATCGTTATCTGTTTTCTATAATTAATAGTTTGAAGTTTTTATAAATTTTCTATTTTAATCATAGTATTTACATTCACCAGTTAGTACTCTATTTTCATATTTTCCAACCGACTTTAATACCCCATTTTTATGGTATTCTTTCCATTCACCAGTTTTTCTCCATTTTCATATTTTCTACTTATTTTTTCGTAAGCCTCTCTGTTTCGTCCACATGAAGTTGTTGAATCGTTTTATTCTTTGATCAATCTAATTATAGCTTTCTTATCTCCCGATTCAATCATTAACAGATAAATGCCTGCTGGTTCTTCTATATTCAGATTTAACAATTGGCTTTCATTATATATTTGGGTCTGGATTACCTTTCCAACTAAATCAGTTATAATAATAGTTGTAGTTTGATAACTTTCTCCTAAATCAATTGAGAAATTACCATTAGTAGGGTTTGGGTAGAGTAGTAGCCCATTCCCAAAACCATTCTCCATAATACCAACACTAGTTATTGTATAGCAGGCGGTAGTATCAGAACATCCATTATTAGTAATAGCTACGGCATAATCACCATTGTTTGTAGGCGTATAAGTTTGGTTTGTTGCACCAGGAATAGAAGACATTGTTGGGCAGTTTAACCACTGATAGGATGACCCTGATTGATTCGCTGATAAGTTTATTCCTGATTGTGATACTGATAAGTTTATCGTATCGATTGATAGGTTCAGTGTTATTACAGAATCACATCCTTCGGAACTTGTTAGTGTATATGTTGAAGTTGAATCAGATTTTGTGTAGGTAATACCATCAATCCATGTGTAAGGACCACAAAAGGTTTTAGCATCTACACTGATATCACTACAAGGAGATACTTCGTTCATAGACATTACGTTCCATGCTGTTCTTTGGCCAATCTTATGAGCCATCCAAGTACGCCATTTGGTGGGGTCTGAAGGCATAGTATCGCATGAACAATCTTCTGTTAAAATGGTATACATATAAGTACCTATTGCTTTATTTACATCACTACTTAAATGCCAAGGATCACCAACCGGATAAATTTTAACCCCAGGTATTTCTTCTAACATTTGAGCGATTAAAGTTCGTAAGGGTACATTTCGAGCAAATGGTAATTCCGATTGATTAATCATCTGACGGGCTGTACCCAAATCAGTTTCAACATCACTCGTATTTCTTCGTTTATCTAATCCATATAACATTGTAACCAATCCTGTACTGGCATCATCTTGTAATGGATAGCCAAAAGAATAGTCAAAATTTACAGAATCGATGTTGTACAAATGTGTGCCACCCATACTGGATCTACCATAGTTGAAGTGTACTGGAGCACTAGCGCCATATTGTAGTGTTTTTTGATTCTTGGTAACCACCCATTGTAAGCCAGTTAAAATTCCATTTTCTGTACTTGTACCTTGATGGTTATAGATAAGACTTTGGTCGGTAACTCCACAATTTTTGAATGGAGATAGAAAAGTTGGACTACCAACATAGTGAGTCTGATTTATTGAGTTAATCAAAGTAGTTTCAGCTATATCTGCTATTGTATCATTATAGGTATACTGAGATGACGAGGCACTCCTGTTGTAAAGGTGAGAGTATATTGATGCAGCAGCTAAGTAAGCACCGTTAGGTGTAGGATGTACTGTTGCAATATCTTTCAAGCTTGAAGATAATGCATTCCAAGCAAGACCACCAGGAATAACCTGAAGAGGTTCTCTTGAACCATCTGCAGCTCTATAAGTAAATTCTTCAAAATGATTAATGAGTGTTGAGTCTTTAACCCACTCCATTAAAAGTAGAGGTATTGCTCCACCTTCGTTAATTTTTGCTGCAATTTTGTTCACCCCTAGAGAATAGTAACCAGGCATTTCGGATATCATATAAGGATCTGCACCAATTACAACATAATCCCAATCTATACCATTGGTTCCCTTTAAGTTATTCATTCTAGCAGCGTTCCCATCAGGCCAAAAGTAATATTGGGTTAGGGAATGACAGTAATAGTTTCGGATTGCAGTAAACGAACCTGCGATACCAGTGCTAACAGGTTTCATGTTATAAATATCTTCTGCTACTACATTTACATTAATAGAGATTGAAGTGTCAGCTGATAAAATGCTTTGTAATTCAGTGGAGATTAGGTTTGGTGAGAACTCCTCAAAATTATTCTCTATCGAATTGCTGGTACCAATCACTAAAATATTTAAAGTCCCGTCTCCGTTAATGTCTTCTGTTTGTGATTGTAATACTAATGAAGACATTAAACAAATTAATAGTGAGAGATAGGTCTTCTTTAAATTAATGGTCATAGAAAATGTTTTTATAATTGGTAAATTAAATCAAGTTTAAGACGATTATATTTAGAAAAGGTTGCTAACGAATGAAATAAATATATTTATTTTATTAGCCTGTTAAGAAAGGTTTTTGTTCTGAAATAGCACTGGACTTTCTTAAACCATCAAACTCTTTATTTGTTATATACCTTGTTTTAGATAGTTTTAACACTTGATTTATTTTAATTCTATTTTATCTATAAGTAGCTGAAATTTTTCTTCATTTTTATTACCAATTAAGAAAGCTATTTCTTCAATGCCGTCATCTGAAAAATTTGATTTGTCAAGCTTTCTTCCCCGGAATGATGGAATCATACTTTTTAACGGTACTTGTATTTCTTGCCAATCACCATTTGTTGAGAAGGTTGTGATATAGGAATAATAATCTGCTGAATTGGATTTTATTCTAAACTGATACTTTTTTGTGTCACCCTTTATTTTAAAAACAATTTTGGTGAATTCTTTAATGGACTTTCTATCGAATTTATATCTTATAGAAGAGAATCCCCCATTGTTATCTAATAATATAGAACCTTTAAAAATACCATAACCTTCAGGGCTTAATTCAAAGGAGCCTGTCGATTTCCCTCCCATGACAACATCATCAACAATAACCCAGTCTTTTAGATTTGACTTTTGATTAAAGTCGAAGATTATATTTGAAGCCATAGGAGTGCAAATTATCATAATAAAAATCAAGTTCTTCATTATATTTTTTATAATTATTTGCAATGTTAAATATAAGAAACGAAGGGTAGTGGTTTGCAGTTGGTTTTTAAGTTTCTTCTAGCCAAATATAAACATTTTGATTTTATCTTTTTTGTTCTAAAGCCAAATCAAAAGATTTGGCGACTTAGCAAATAATCAACAACCTTTCGATTAAGAACTAATCGCCCAATTTGCTATATATAGTGTTACCTGCTGGCTTTTATTTCGTTTATAATTTTCTTCTTTCTTTTTTTTGTCAAAACTTTGACCCAATATGTGATTATTACATCATAATCACCAGATATTTCTCGTTCTTTTTCATTCAGTTTGACAATCCAAGTTGCAATCTTATTTCCGTTTACATTCCACTCTTTTATTTGATCAAAATATTCCGTTTTCGTTCCGGATTTATGAGCACTATTTCCAGTTATAAAAATCACTTTCTTGTCTGTCAAATCATAATTTTTCCGCTGTTCGTTATTCATATATTCAGTCAGAAATTCAGATTCCGTTTGAGTGAGTTTCGGATTATTGTCAATTCCACATTCAGATAGATTTTGTCCAAATGTATTTATGGAAATCAGCAGTAAAATTATTGCTCCAATTTTTTTCATAAGTTCGGTGTTCAGCTTGCAGGTAACGGTTTGTATAAGAATAGTAAGGGATTAAAAATGAACTTACTTTCAGTCTAGCACTTAGTCAAATTTACAATTTTACCGTTATTTTTCTTTTAACCGTCAAATTGAAAATTTGGCGGACTTTGTAAATATGCACTAACTTTCGTTTTGACGCTTACCCCTTATTATTTTTATACCGTGTTGTAGCTAGTGTTTTATTCATTTGGTTTTATTTTCATTGACTTAATCAAAAAGTATAAAGTAGGAATAGTAAATAAACCAATAGTTAATGGTAAAAACCAATTTCCAAGTCCGTCAGTATTTCCATTAGCATTCTGTAAAGTATTAAATAGGATAAGTCCAAAAACTAGAACAATTACTAATTTTAATATTCTTATCATTCTTGTCGCGTTCGAATATTGGTTATACGCATTTTCATTTGTTATTGTTGATGGGTAATTGAAAATATGTGGGTAATTGTTCAGAATAGTCATACCAATAAATAGTATTGTACCAATAACTGGTAAAACAAAAATATTTGTCTTTTCACCAAATCCATCTGCTTCACCAGCTCCGTTATAGTGTGTTGGAATAGTTTCGGGTAAATCAGAAAAGTTCAATATTGCTAAAACCCAAATCCCAATTAATAATGCCCAACTAGTTATTTCTATTACTTTATCAGATTTTGAAAGGTTCAATTTAATTTTCGGTCTATCTGCCATAATTTTATTTAATTTAAGTCTGGTTTTACATTAGCTACAACAATGGAATATAGTTAACAGTTAACTATATATCCACTATGTGTTGATTCGTTTGTTTTTCAAATGTAAGTATTCTAATTGTAAATTTTCAGTATTTAACTTCATAATTTATAAAGGGTTATAATATTTATGTCTAAACTTATTTTTTTTAATAAGTTTATCTATTCTTTTTTTTCATAAAAGCATAGCTGTATATTTATACGTATAATATACGGCTATGGTATTAGTGTTTAGAAATATAGAGGTCAGTTGTTTTGAAAAAAAACAACTATTTTTTTGTGTTTCGGCAAATGCCAAAAAAAAAGCTTCAAATTCAGAAGAATTTGAAGCTTTTTCAATTTTTAATAAAAAGACTACTGAGCTATGTAAGCTTGGTAATCCAACATACTTTGTTCAATGATTTTCTTAGCCATTTCAGCATTTTGAAAATCTTCTACTTCTACAGTTTTGTTTTCTAATTTCTTGTAATCCTCAAAGAAGTTACGCAATTCTTTTATCCAGTGAGCAGGCAATTCATCAATGTCGTTTATGTGATTAAAGCTCATGTCGTTTTCGGCTACAGCAATAATCTTGTCGTCCATTTCTCCGCCATCAATCATTCTCATTACTCCAATCACTTTGGCAGAAACGATACACATAGGCACGATTTCTATTTGTGAAAGCACCATGATATCCAGAGGGTCGTTATCGTCACAATAAGTTTGAGGAATGAATCCATAATTGGCAGGGTAATGCATAGACGAATAAATTACTCTATCCATCAATAATAATCCCGATTCTTTGTCTAATTCGTATTTGGCTCTTGTGTTTTTAGGAATTTCTATGATTCCATTTACAATGTTTGGATTGTTTTTTCCAATGTTTACTTTGTGCCAAGGGTTTGTCTTGTCTATGTTCATCTCTTATTTTTAAAGTGGGCAAAGATAATTGTTTTATTTCTTAAATCCACACATTCTTTTCTTCTAGTTTGTAACCCTCTTTTTTATGATTCATAAAACGGATAATATAAACTAGTAGAAATGAAACGACTATTAAAAGTCATTAGTTTTGGGTTATTGTATTCCAAGGGATATCCTATGATATCTATTATTCTTCCTTGGTTATTTTGTTTTGTGCATCAACAACAGCAAGAGCTGTCATGTTTACAATTTCATCTACACTAGCTCCCAATTGTAAAATGTGAGCAGGTTTAGTAAGCCCCATAATTACTGGGCCAATAGAATCACTTTCGTTTAGTTCTTTTAATAGTTTGTAATTGATATTAGCAGAATCAAGGTTTGGAAATATAAGTGCATTTACATTTTTACCAACCAATTTAGAAAAAGGAAATTTTTCTTTTAGTAAGGTAGGGTTTAATGCAAAATTTGCTTGTAATTCTCCATCAATAACAAGCTCTGGACAAGTTTCATGTAAAATATCTATCGCTTCTTTTATTTTTCTAGAAGAGTGATTATTTACCGATCCAAAATTTGAGTAAGATAACATAGCTATGGCTGGAGTTAATCCAAACATTCTTACTACTGTCCCCGTCATTTCGGCAATAAGAGCTAATTCCTTTCCGGTAGGGTTTGGAGTAATTGCAGTGTCCGAGAAGAACATAGGACCTCTTTTGGTCAACATTACATTGGTAGATGATATTTTATCTACTCCTTCTACTTTAGGAATAATTTCTATCAAAGGTTTTAATACCGAAGAATATTTTCTTGCATATCCCGAAATAAAAGCATCTGCTTGTCCTTCGTTAAGCATCATAGTTGCAAAATAATTTCTATCTCTCATTAGTTTTTCAGCATCAAAAAGAGTAACTCCTTTTCTTTGTCTTAGTTCCCAGTATTTTTCTGCAAATTCTCTTTTACGCTTTCTCTCTTTGTAAGATTTCGGGTCAATTATTTCAATGTCAGCATCAAATCCTATTTCTTCTTTTAGTTCTTCAATGGTTTCTTTGTCTCCCAATAAAATTGGAATTGCCATACCTTCATCATACACTACTTGTGCAGCCTTAAGAACATCTAAATGATCGCCTTCGGCAAAAACAACTCGTTTCGGATTTGATTTTGCTCTGTTGTGAAGGAGTCGAACAATTTTATTTCCTTTTCCTAATCTATCTTCAAGTTCGTTACGGTATTTCGCCCAATTTGTAATCGGTTGTAATGCTACGCCACTTTCCATGGCTGCTTTTGCAACAGCTGGAGGAACTACAGATATTAATCTATTGTCAAATGGTTTTGGAATGATATAATCTTTTCCAAATGTTATATTTACCTCGTCATAAGTGATGTTAACTTGTTCTGGTACCGATTCTTTTGCTAAATCTGCCAAGGCATGAACAGCCGCCATTTTCATAGCTTCGTTTATTTTTGTTGCTCTCACATCCAAGGCTCCTCTAAATATAAATGGGAATCCTAGGACGTTATTTACTTGGTTAGGAAAATCAGATCTTCCTGTTGCCATAATTATATCATCTCGTGTTGATACTGCTAAGTTATAATCTATTTCTGGTTCAGGATTTGCCATTGCAAATACAATCGGATCTTTTGCCATAGTAAGCAACATGGCAGGCGTTACAATATTTCCTTTGGATAATCCTACAAAAACATCTGCACCTTTCATTGCATCTTCCAAAGTTATTTGGTCGACTTGGTCGGTAGCAAATTCCTTTTTTTGTGGAGTTAAATCTTTTCTGCTTTTTTGAATCACACCTTTGCTATCACACATTAGGATGTTCTTCTTTTTTGCTCCAAGAGAGATATAAAGTCGAGTACAAGAAATTGCAGCTGCACCCGCTCCATTAACCACAATTTTCACTGTGTCAATTTTCTTTCCAGTAATCTCTATAGCATTTTTAAGTGCTGCTGTAGAAATAATTGCAGTTCCGTGTTGGTCGTCATGCATGACTGGAATATCCAGTTCTTCTACCAATCTTCTCTCTATTTCAAAGGCTTCTGGCGCTTTTATATCTTCTAAGTTTATTCCTCCAAAAGTAGGAGCAATATTCTTTACAGTTTCTACAAATTTATCTATGTCTTCTGTGTCTACTTCAATATCAAATACATCAATATCTGCAAATATCTTAAACAACAATCCTTTTCCTTCCATTACTGGCTTAGAGGCCTCTGGACCAATGTTTCCAAGTCCCAATACAGCTGTTCCGTTTGATATTACTGCAACCAAATTTCCTTTGGATGTGTATTTATAAACGTCCTCTTTATTTTCAGCAATAGCCAAACAAGGTTCTGCTACACCAGGCGAATAGGCTAGAGATAAATCTCTTTGTGAGGAGTATTTTGTTGTTGGAACAACTTCAATTTTACCTGGTTTTGGATGACTGTGGTATCTTAAAGCTTCGTTCTTTTTTCTCTTATCTTTCATATCTATAAATTAGGCTGTAAAGATACTGTAATCCTTAATTAAAAAGCAATATACTGCTTATGGTTTTAAAAATAGTTGATAAAACGAACTAATATAAACTCAAGAATGTAATTTGAAGTACAAAGAAATAAAGCGGTTTATTTTTCCAAAACTCATTCTTCCAACCATTTTTTAAGAGTACTGTATTCTTCTTTTGGTAATTTTTTTCTTGTTGGCATAGTCCTGTCATCAATCACTTCTTTCTTAAAATTAACCCTTTTAAGGAACATTTTCACCACTTTTACTTTGTCTAAGTTGAAGGTACCCTATGGTGGCAAAATATCCCTCCACAATATTTATTTATAATAGGTTTGATGTCTTTTTCGAATGTGAGTTTTTTAGTTTTTATTGGATAGGAAATCCTTACTAATTCGTGTTCATTATTACTCCCAATTACAACTGTAATAAAAAAGGAAACTAAGAAAATACTATGAATTAAAGGTTTAATTATTTGGAGTTACTTCTCCAATAATTTTCACTTCTGTTCTTCTGTTCAGTGCTTTGTTTATTGGCGTATCATTTTTTACTCTAGGCATCATTTCTCCATACCCTTTGTAAGATAGCCTTGGAGCCTCAACTCCTTTCATTAACAAGTAATTCATTGCAGATTTAGCTCTTTTCGTTGATAACTCCATATTTTTGTCGTCATCTCCGTCACTGTCTGTATGGCCTCCAATTTCTATTTTTAGTTTGCTATTTTCTTTCATTATCTGGAAAAGCCTATCTAATTCTACTCTAGATTCTGGTTTTAAATTGTATTGACTTACTTCAAAAAATATGTTTTCTAATACGTAAGGTTTATCGCCTGCTTTTATTCTATCCAAAGGAATGTCAATCAAAATCGGTTCTTTGGAATTAGTAGGAGTGAAGTTTTTTGAGTAAAAGAAATAACCAGTTTTGTAAACATTAATAGCTAACTCTTTGTTAGTTGGAATGTTTACTAGGTATTCTCCATTCAATTTATCTGCTTTTGTCTTCAGGAGTACTTTTCTAGTTTTCAAATCAATTACGCTAATCGTAGCTCCCAGAGGAATTTGAGATTCAGAATCGTATACTTTCCCTCTCATGAAAGTCGTTAAGAAAGGTTTTGCTTTTTCTGGTAATTCGAATGAATACAAGTCCAAACCTCCCAAACCTCCATCCCTGTCAGATGCAAAATAAGCTAGATCTCCGTTAGGCGAAACAATAATGCTATTTTCATTGTCGCACGTATTTATTGGGTAACCCAAATTTTCTGGCGTTCCCCATTCTCCATTATCTTGTAACCTAGAAAGGTATAAATCCATTCCACCCATTCCTGTGTGCCCGTTAGATCCAAAGTAAAGCGTTTGCCCATCTGGATGAATAAAAACAGATTCTTCTCTTCCTGGGGTATTTATTGTGTTTGGTAATTTTTTTGGAAGAGACCAATAGCCTTTGTCCGATAGTTTTGTCACATAAATATCCTGAATGCCTGGATCGTGCCTTCCTCTTTTTGTTATAATTGCTCTCACAAAATAAAGTGTTCTTCCATCTGCAGAAAAACAAGGCTGAGACTCCCAGTGTTTTGTATTGATTGGTGCTCCTAAGTTTCTTGGTTTAGACCATTTTTTTCCTAGTTTTCTTGCATAAAACAAATCACAACTTCCTTTCCCAGTTCTATCTCCTCCGTACCCGTCTCTGCCAACACAAGAGGTGAAAATCACAAAGTTTCCATCTGCAGTAATGGTGGGTGCTCCTTCATTATAAGGTGAGTTTATTTGAGAAGAAAATTTTTCAGAAACTTCCCATTCATTTAATTTATTTGTTGTTGATGCGTATAAATCTTCTTGTTTTCCTCCACGCATGATTGCATTTTGGTCTTTCACAACTCTTGTGTACACCAGTGTTTTTCCATCTCCTGTAAGGGAAGGAAAATATTCTAAATTTTCAGAATTGATTGATTTCCCTAAATTTCGTGGGGTAAAATCTACTGGGTTATTCAAAGCGATTTTGGCAAAATCACAGTTTTTAACGTATTGTTTAGCATTGTATTGAAACGTTTCGTTTGTGCCTCTATAAGTTAAAAAACGAGCAGAGTTTATCTTACATTTATCATATTGTCCTGCTCTCATTTGCCATTGAGCCAAGTAATAATATTCGTTTTTAGAATATTCTGGGTTTATGGATAAAGCTTTTTCTTTATATTCTATCGCTTTTTCAAGGTCTTGTTTTTGTATCTGAATTTCGGCAATCAACATATAAGCAGAAACAAAATTAGGGTCTTTTTTTATCGCTTTGTTAAGGTAATTTTCAGCTTTATTTAGTTTTTCTTCATTTCCAGCACTACTGCGGTATTCATTGTATCCTTTTTTGAATAACTCTATGGCTTTCTTGCTCTTAGAGTCGTAAAGCGAACTTTGTGCTGTAGATTGACAAGAGGAAAGAAATAGAATGAAAATAAGGAGTGTAGAAAATATTTTGTTCATTGTTCTGTATTAAAAGTGGTAATTGATGCTAAAATTACCCAATAAGTTTAGGTTGAATTTACCATGAGTAGTAACGTAGTTTACTGTGTATTTTTGGATCAAGTTTTCTTTGTGATAATCTCCATAAATATGAATTAAATCTAACCTTGTTTCTAACGACAAAGAAAAATTCGGTTTTAAATAATAATCAAAACCAATTCCAAAAATTGCTCCTAAGCCATAACCGTCATAGCTTTCATAAATATCTATATTACTATCAATTATTTTCATGTTAGCTTCTTCGTATATTTTTGATATTCCAGCATCTAGAAAGAAGTTTAAGTTTATGAGCTCATTATGTCTCATTTTATATTCGGCACCAAGTCTTAATGTATTCTCACGAAAGAAACCTTTTTGAGAAAGTACTTCTACTTCTTTGACGTAGTTAATGTGTTCAAAAGAAATACGATATGATATTTTTTCGTAATTCATTTTAGCTCCAATTCCTGTAAAAAAACTAGGCAAAGCGTCACTTCTTTCAAAGGTATAGGGTTGTGAAAAAACAAGACTTTTTACTGTCCATTTTTTTATTACAAGTGGTTCTTTTTCTTCTTGTGAGTACCCATTAAATCCTGTGTAAATGAGAATAAAGAGTAAGATTGAATATTTTTTTATCACAGCTTTTAATTTAAATATTAACGTTCAAAATTAACGAAATTCTTTGGGTTGAGATTTTTTTTCATATTTTAAATCTTGCAAGACCGAAGATTTTACGTTAATACCAAAGTTATAACTTTGTCTGGGACCAAAAGGAATCCAAGAGAGTCTCATTTCCCAACAGTGTAGGTTTCTGTAAATTTCTATGTTAGAATAAGAGAAATTTTTATTCGTAATGTCATAGTTTACATTAAAACCAACTCGCCAATTTTTTGTAAAACTAACGCTTCCACCAACACTAGCAGACTGAGTATAAATAGAAGAATCTCTGTTAGAGAAAGAACTCCAAGTTTTACTCATACTCATCACGTAAGAAAAATTTGCTGACCATGGAATTTCATACTCCGACTCAGGTTTTTTTTCATTCTCATCACTCGATTCGTTTTTTTCTTCTTCCTTCTTTTTAAATGTCTCAGGCGACAAAGCAAAGCTTAAATTTATATTTCCGTTTGTGAGTCGAGCTATTTTTTTTGTTTCTTTAAAGATATAAGCATCTATTAATCCACCAGCTGTATCCCTTGAATATGGACTAAAATTCATAGCTCCAGTAACAGTAAAAATTTTGAAAAGAGTAGTACGCCCAGAAGTAGTAATGTTGCTCATTTTAAATTCCTCTTTCAGTACATCATAACTTGTTCTTAAAGTGAAGTTGTCTATTAACTTTACTTTTTTGTACACCAATCCAGTGTCTGTTTTTTCTTTAATTTTCATTTCAAGCGAATTTGCAAGAGAAAATGTAATCCTCCCTGATTCAGAATCGGGTGGATAACCAAAAATCCCCAAAGCATTGGGCGAGTAAGGATTAATTTTTACTGTATTATTCTGAATTAATGAATCGGTTAGTGTACTAAAATTTGGGTTATAACTAAAGTTCAAGGAAGGAGTAAGTACATGCCTTATCAGTGCTTTCTTTTTTCCTTTTGCAAATCCTGCAAATTGATACATTCCATAGAACTTTGTAGTTGCACTCAGATTAAAACTAGCATTAAATGCTCTGTCCCAATTTTTTATTCCTCTCAAAGTATCAATCAAAACAGAATCTAAAGTAGCATCATAGGTTTTGTTTAGTTTTTGTAAATACCATCTTTCATTTGCATTAATAGATGGATTTATAGTTACTGACTTTTTCAATACTTTAAAAGATGTTCCTGTGCTGGCACTGTGAGAAAATCCATTTCGCATTTGAGAACCAAGTGATAGGTAGTTGTTTTTGTCAATTGCTGTATCAATAAAACTAACTGTGTTTTTGAATTGGGTGTTATAGGTTAAGTAAATTTTAGAAATTTGTTTGGCCCATTTTTTACCTCTTGTTTTTTCGTTATCAATACTTTTTAAAGGATAAATTCTGTTCATGGCAAAATTCACATCAGGTAAGTTAAAAGTTAAGTTGTTGTAATCTTGAACATTTTCTTTAGTTGAATGAGTGTACTTTCCATTTTGTGAAGCATTCAAATTGATACTAAAAGGAGTATTTGGGAATGTTTTTCTATAAGAAATAGCAGAACTATAAGAGTTGTCCAAAAAACCTGTTCCCGTTTGGTTTATGTCATTTCTTGCACTGCTGTTGTAACTTACATTTGCATTAAAACTAGAGTTTGGTCTTGCTTTAGGGTCTTGATTATGCGTCCACCTTATGGAATATGCTTTACTTTTTGAAAACCCAGTTAACTCTTGAAGAGCTTCATCTCCATTCAGGTTATTCTGATACGTTAATTGTAAATTTCCTGAATATTTGTATCTGTTTTTGTACCTAGAAATAGCTCTTAGTCCCCAAGTTCCTCTAGTATAAATACTTCCTGTAAGTTGTAAATCAACTTTCTCTCCAAACGGAACATAATATCCTCCATTCAAGAAACCCACACCCCAACTCACGTTATTGTCATAAGTAGGAATAATAATTCCAGCTCCTTTTCTTTTTTGATTTGGAAAAAAACCAAAAGGCAAAGCTAAGGGAGTAGGAATGTCTGAAATGTATAACATTAAAGGACCTGCAATTATTTTATTACCTGGTTTTATTATGGCTTTAGAAATCTTAAAATAATAGTGTGGATGATCTAAATCACACGTAGTGTATTTCCCGTTTTTCCCATGCGTTTCTTTATTAGGGTAAACTTTTATTTGGTCAAAATGAATAAAACCTTCGCCTTGTTTGGATCTACTTCCTTCTACGTAGGCTTTTTTTGTTTCAAAATTATAAGCCATCATTTTGGCGGTAAATGTCTCGTTACCATCAGTAAACTCAGGAAATTGCACCTTGTTTCCAGCAGAATCTAAGATTGGATATGCTTTTACATTCTTCCCTTTCAAATCGTATTCAATATATCCCGCTTTTAGTTCAATTTTTCCAAATTTCACTAAAGCATTCCCATATAAGTATACTTTTTGTTTAATGACTTTAAGCCTTATGGAGTCCTTGGCATTGTAATTGATTGTTTCTTCCAGTAGTCTATCAATTTTAACTGTATCAATTGTTATAGAATCTTTTTGAAGAGAATCGGAAAAAACAGATTGTCCAATTTGACTAAAACTAACTTGCGGAAGACACAATGTTAACAACAAACCGCTAATAACTATCAGCCTTATGAATATGTACTTGAATTGTATAATGTTAAATTTGTTTTACTCAAAGTTAATTACTTGCAACAAAGTTAATGTAAAAACTATGTTTTTAGAAAAAATGAACCGATTTACTCTAAGATTTATGACCAAACGTTTTAACGGGGTATTTCTTGTGGTAGCTCTTGTTTTTTTTCAAGTTAATTCATTTTCGCAATTAAGCAGATTCAAAAATGTAGTAATTGATGCTGGCCATGGGGGGCATGATGACGGTTGCTCGGGGACAGGATCCAAAGAGAAAGTAATTGCATTAAACATTGCTCTTAAGCTTGGGAAATTGATTGAAGCAGGGAATAAAGATGTGACAGTAATTTATACAAGAAAGTCGGATAAGTTTGTAACACTAGATAATAGAGCCAAAATTGCTAATACAAAAAAAGCAGATTTATTTATTTGTATTCATGCTAATGCCAATACAAAATCTTCGCCAAGTGGAACTGAAACCTATGTGCTAGGTCTACACAAAACGAAAGAACAAAAAGAAATTGCAGCCCGTGAGAATGCAGTAATAGAATTGGAAGAAAACTCGAGTAGTAAATATCAGAAAATTACACCAGAAAGATTGATTGCTAGAACCATGCAATTGAGTGCTTATTTGAATCAAAGTATTTCATTTGCTAGTCAAATACAAAAAGAGTTTAAAAAAATAGGAAGAAAAGATAGGGGAGTGAAGCAGGCTGGATTTGTAGTATTGTACAAAACAACCATGCCAAGTGTATTAATAGAAACTGGTTTCTTGACCAATGCAGCAGAAAATACTTACTTAAAAAAATCTGTAAATCAGCAAAAAATGGCGCAAGCTATTTATAATGCATTTAAAAGACATAAAAGCAACAGAGATAAAATTTATAACGAGATTTATAAAAACAAATCGGATGTAAAGCCAAGTGTAAAAACAACTACCTCCAATTCTAGTGAGGTTGTCTTTAAAATTCAATTGGCTTCCTCTACCAATAAAATTGAACCAAAATCGTATAACTTTAAAGGGTTAAGAGGTGTAGAACTTAAAAAAGACGGAAAGTATTATCGTTATTATTACGGAATGACTAGCTCTCATTCTTCGATAAAAAAATCATTGGAAAGGGCTAAAACAAAAGGATACAAAGATGCATTTGTTATGGGGTTTGTAGATGGAAAAAGAGTAGATTTACAAAAAGCGATTAAGTTAGAAAATAATTAAACTATTAAAATACAATATTTTGAAATATAAAAAAGAATTTGTCATTGGAATTACAGTAGTTGGAGCAATAGCCTTATTATTATTTGGAATTAATTTCCTGAAAGGAAAGAATGTTTTTAATACCAACAGGACTTTTTATACCACTTATGGAAATGTGCAAGCATTAGTGCCTGGATCTGTCATAAAATTTAGAGGAAAACAAATAGGAGTTGTATTGAATGTGGATTTGAATGAAGCGCAAGATAGGCTGGTAACAGAAATGAGTATTGACGAAAAAGATTTGAAAATCCCTCAAGACTCTAAAGCAAGACTTGCTTCTGATTTTCTTGGAACTAGTTCGATCGAGATAGTATTGGGTAAAGATTACAATAACCTACTGCAGGCAGGCGATACAATTAATCCTGATTTTAAATACGGGATTTCTGAAATTGCTACACAAAAAATTGACCCAATAGAGAAACAAATTAATTTTTTATTGGAAAAATTAAATAAATCATTAGCTAGTATTGATACTGTTTTGGGAACTGATGGAGCAAACTTGAGAAAAATGATGAACTCAATGAAATCTACAATTAATACCTTAAACACGACTATTGTAGATGTGGATAAAGTAGTAAAAGGAAGTACAGCCGAAATTGCATCTACGTTAGCAAATGTTGCTTCCATTACAGAGAATCTTAAAAAAAGCAATCAAAAAGTAACAAACTTAATTACTAATTTTTCAGAAATCTCTGACTCCCTGAAAGGAGTAGATATAGCTGGAACAGTTGCAGAAGCAAAAGAAGCTCTAGCAGGAGTTACCAAAATAATGGAAGAGATTAATAACGGAACAGGTTCTGCGCATCAATTAATCTACAGTGATGAATTGGTAAATAATGTAAATTCTATGCTCGAAGAAACAGAAAGATTGGTAAACAACATCAAAGAACATCCAAAAAGATACTTGCAATTTGCAGTGTTTGGAGGGAAAGATAAAGGTGTAAAGCTTGATGCTACTGACGAGAAAAAATTAAGAAAAGTTTTAGACGAACAACCTTAATTTTTTGTACATTTATATCGAAGATTCTAACGAATAAAAATAGAAGAATAATTCAGTAATTTTAAGATTACGGTTGCTTTTTTTAAGTATATTCTTGCTATCCTACAATAAAATAAATTAATACAAGTCGCTAATTATCATCAATTAGTGTAATTATCTGGCTAAAATAAGTAATGGACGGTATAGAAAAAAATAAAGGGCTAATTAAAAAATCGGAGAGAGGATTCCGAGTATTAAAACCTGCCCAAACTGGTTTTTCTAGCCCAGCTACTCACTATGCTGAACCTCGAATAGACTTGAATGAAGTATTAGTTAAAAACCCAGATTCTACTTTTTTCATTCGTGTAGTAGATGAAAGTTATGCCGAGTTTGGAATAGCAGAAAAAGACGTATTAATTATAGATAAATCAATTCAGCCCAAACCAACTCAACTTGTTTGTGTAACCAAAGAGGGTGTATTTGAAATAGAACGAATGGATTTCGATTCTAAAGAAGAAACACAATTATGGGGAACAATTACTCACATCATTAAATCGGTATTATAATGATTGCTCTTGTAGATTGTAATAGTTTTTATGCGTCTTGCGAACAGGTGTTTCGACCAGACTTGAAAGGAAAGCCTGTAGTTGTTCTGAGTAATAATGACGGCTGTATTATTGCAGCTAATAAAGAAGCCAAATCTTTGGCTCATATTCCTATGTTTCAGCCCGTATTTAAAATTAAAAAAGTACTAGAGCAAAATAATGTAGTTTGTTTTTCTTCCAATTACACGTTATATAGCGATATGTCGCAAAGGGTAATGAATACCTTGAGAGAGTTCTCACCTTTGGTAGAGGAATACAGCATTGATGAAAGTTTTGTGGATTTATCGGGCTATTCCGCTTCTCGTGTTCAAGAATTAGCAACCGAAATAAAGGACAGGGTACATCAAAACACGGGAATACCTGTAGGAGTTGGAGTAGCAAAGACAAAATCTCTTTCTAAATTAGCAAATAGATACGCAAAAAAAGAACCGAAGAATGACGGAGTGTATGTGGTAGATTCTGAAGAGAAACGGATCCATCTGCTCAAGAAAATTTTGGTAAAAGATGTATGGGGAATTGGACGAAAACATGCTGTGAGAGTAGAAAGTACAGGAGCAATAACAGCTTATGATTTTTCGAAATTACCGGTGGCTTGGGTACGAAAACAAATGACGGTATTGGGAGAAAGATTATGGCGAGAATTACAAGGAGAAACTTGTAATGAGTTAGTTCCTTTGCCAAAATCTAAGCAAGGAATAGGAACAGCAAAATCTTTTGGGTATAAGCTCAATGAGTATGGACTGATAGAAGAAGCTTGTGCTTCTTATGTCTCCGAAGTAGCAGATTTATTGCGTCAGCAAAAATCAGCAGCAGGGAAAATTGAAGTCTTTCTTGCAACCAATAGTTTTAGTGATACGGATAAACAATATAGAAATAAGGTTGTAATTACACTAGAAACACCTTCTTCTAGCACTATAAAACTGACTAAAGTAGCTTTGCAAGCATTAAGAAAAATATACCGCCCTGGTTATCGTTACAAAAAAGTAGGAGTAAACCTATTTAATTTAGTTCCTGATAATAAAGTCCAGTTTAGCCTTTTCGATTTTAAAGAAAAGATAGAATGTGAGGCACTTACAAAAGCAATTGATAAACTGAATAATAAGTACGGAAAAAATAAAGTAAAAGTAGCTACCGTTGGTAATAGAGAAAAACAATGGGCATTAATAAAAGAACACAGAAGCCCTCGATTTACTACTCAGTGGGATGAATTACTTACTATTGGGAAGGTTTAGGTTTTCTAATTAATAATTGCTCTTTCCACCACATTTTCTACCTGATTGAGAAAAATATTAATGAATTTAATTTGAATTTAGGAGTACCTTTTCAAGAAATAGGATATTTTTCTTTTAAGCGATTTTAATCAAAGTATTTTCTAACATAATATATCTCTTTGTAATTCTTGTAATAAACTAAATCAATTTCTATCTTTATTGTAATAAAATCACACAACTATTTATGGGAATTGGAAGCATCATTTTTATAGTCTTATTTTTTGGAGCAATGGGATTCTTTGGCTTCAATGTAAAGAAAGTAATTGCAAACATTAATCTTGGGAGGGATAAGAAAATTAATGACAGAAAAGGAGAAAGATGGAAAACAATGACACTAGTCGCACTGGGTCAAAAAAAGATGTTTGCTCGTCCTATTCCAGCTTTGTTACACTTGTTTATTTATGTAGCATTTTTGCTTACACAAATAGAATTAATAGAAATAATAATTGATGGAATATCTGGAAGTCACAGATTGTTTTATCCAACTTTAGGAGGTTTATACACGCTTGTAATCAGTATTATAGAAGTCCTATCTGTTTTAGCATTAATTGCAACTTTTGCATTCTTGGCAAGAAGAAATCTATTAAAAATTCCTCGTTTTCATAAAGATGAAATGACAGGCTGGCCAAAATTAGATGGGAATATTATTCTCTATTTAGAAATTTTACTCGTGTTCTTTATTTTCACAATGAACGGAGCGGATGAAGCACTTCACATTGCAGAAGGAAAAGGGAGTTATGGTTTTGCAATGAGCCAATGGTATGGCCCAATGATTTTTGGAGGAATGGAAACGGAAACGTTACATTTATTGGAAAGAATAGGTTGGTGGGGACATCTAACTATGGTTTTGGTGTTTATGAATTACCTGCCGTATTCTAAGCATTTCCATATTTTCCTAGCATTTCCAAATGTTTGGTATTCCAACCTCGAAGCAAAAGGAAGGTTATCGAACATGGAAGCTGTAACGAACGAAGTGAAAATGATGTTTGATCCAGAAGCAGATCCTTATGCAGCTCCAGCTGAGCCAGTGGGGGAACCACAGACTTTTGGAGTGAAAGATGTAACCGATTTACCTTGGACTAGCTTGCTACAAGCTTATACCTGTACCGAGTGTGGTAGGTGTACCGATAATTGTCCTGCCAACCAAACAGGGAAATTATTGTCTCCTAGAAAGATAATGATGGATACCCGTGATAGAATGGTAGAGTTGGGAGATTATAAAAGAAAGAATGGAAAGGATAAAGTGGATGAAAAAACATTGATTCACGATTACATTTCCCCAGAAGAATTATGGGCGTGTACAACTTGCAATGCTTGTGTAGATGCTTGTCCTGTGAATATAGATCCTATGGCAATTATTGTAGATTTGAGAAGGTATTTAGTGATGGAGGAATCGAAAGCACCCTCAGAGTTGACAGGAATGTTTAGTAACATTGAAAATAATGGGGCGGTTTGGCAATTTCCTGCAGCAGATAGATTGAAATGGAAAGACGAGTAAATCCAAAGATTAATAAGATGGCTGAGGCTATAAAGAGTTTATAAAACGAGTATAGAGTAATTAAATAAAACAGATGAATTTAATAGATAAATTAGTAGACGGTAAACATATTAGTCCAGTGCTTCCAGAGGAAGTGAAGAACTACATGATAGATATTGACGGAACTATTTGTGATGACATTCCTAATGAGGAGCCAGAAAGAATGCGAACAGCAGAGGTATACTCTGATGCATTAGAAACCCTTAATAAATGGTACGAGCAAGGACATATTATTACATTTTTCACCTCAAGAGTAGAAGAAAATAGAGAAGTTACCGAAGCATGGTTGGCAAAGCATGGTTTTAACTACCATGGAATTATGTTTGGGAAACCAAGAGGAGGAAATTACCATTGGGTAGATAATCACATTGTGAGAGCAACCCGATTTGTAGGAAAATTTACTGATTTAGTAGATTCAAAAGAAAATATACAAGTTTTTAAGTCATAAAATTATGAGTGGAATAAAAGTACATACAATGGCCGAGTACCTTGCAAAAGGAGAAGCACCTGATTTATTATTTTGGGTAGGTTGTGCAGGGAGTTTTGATGATAGAGCAAAGAAAATTACCAAGGCAATTGTAAAAATATTGAACAAGGTAGAGATGAAATTTGCTGTGCTTGGAGCAGAGGAATCTTGTACAGGAGATCCAGCAAAAAGAGCAGGAAATGAATTTTTGTTTCAAATGCAAGCTATGCAAAACATTCAGATAATGAATGAATACAAAGTGAGAAGAATTGTAACAGGTTGTCCTCATTGTTTTAATACATTGAAAAATGAATACCCAGAATTGGGAGGAAACTACGAAGTTATTCACCACACTCAATTGATTCAAGAATTGATAGATTCTGGAAAATTGAGAATAGAAGATGGGAAACCATTCAAAGGAAAAAAAATTACTTTTCATGATCCTTGTTACTTAGGAAGAGCTAATGATGTATATGAAGCACCAAGAAAAGTACTAGAAACTCTAGATGCCGAATTGGTAGAAATGAAAAGGTGTAAAAGCAAAGGATTGTGTTGTGGAGCAGGAGGAGCGCAAATGTTTAAAGAAGCAGAAAAAGGCGACAAAGAAGTAAACGCAGAACGAACGGAAGATGCCATGGAGTTAAATCCAGACATTATTGCAACAGGGTGCCCATTTTGTAATACAATGATGACAGATGGGATTAAATTAGCCAACAAAGAAGGTTCTGTTCACGTGATGGATATCGCAGAGCTTATTGCTCAAGCGCAAGATTTGTAAAAAAGAGAACAAAATGACAGAAACAAACATAAACTTAGGAGCTGATTTCACTGAAATAGAAAACGAAGCAAAGGCTTGGGTTTACACCAGTAACCAAGATTTTACAGAAACTCAATTGTTGGATATTGAAAAATATTCGGAAGTATTCTTGTCACAATGGGATTCGCACGGCAAATTAGTAAAAGGAACAATTCAGATTCTTCACAGTAGATTCATTGCCATATTTGCCGATACAGAAGATACAATGTGTGGAAGAGCACAAGATTCTTCGTTAAACTTCATTAAAGAATTAGAACAAATTTTGGAAGTAAAATTAATGGATAGAATGTTGGTAGCTATTAATCATGAAGGATCAATTATTACTTTGCCATTTATTGAATTAAGAAATAAAATTGCTGCAGGAGAAATAGCCAAATCAACTACTTTTTATAATGGATTAATAGCATCAAAAGAACAATTCTTGAACGATTGGGAAAGGCCAATTGAAGGGAGTTGGATTTAATTAAATCCTTTTATAGAATCTCTTAATTTAGTATTCATATCCAATTTATTGACTTAACTCTCCCAATTCTGGAATGTTATATTAACTTCAGTTATTATTTTATCTGCTTTTTTATATTCATTTCTTTAGATAAACTTAATAAATCTTGCTTTGTAATATCTTTTCTTTTTCCTCCAATACTTAATGCATGATAGTTTACCCAAAAGCTATCAGGTCGATAATTAGGGCAAATACCATAAGCAGGAGGAATTTCTCATTGGTTTATAATGTTGGTATTTGCCAACAAGATTAGTTATTTTCAATTCCTTCTTTGTAAGTATCCAATGCTCTTACTCTTGCCATTTTATGCTCTACCATTGGTAATGCATAGTTCCCAGACAATAATTCGGGAATCCATTGTTTGATGTAGACTTGATTCTTATCGAATTTTCTTAATTGCTCTATTGGATTAAAAATCCTAAAATAAGGAGCTGCATCACAACCAGTCCCTGCCGACCATTGCCAGTTTCCATTGTTCGAAGCCAGTTCAAAATCTAATAATTTTTTTGCAAAATAAGCTTCTCCCCAAGTCCAATCTATGAGTAAATGCTTCACCAAAAAGCTAGCAGTTACCATTCTCACTCTGTTGTGCATGTAACCCGTTTCATTCAATTGACGCATTCCTGCGTCTACCATTGGGTAACCAGTATTTCCATTGCACCATTTTTTAAAATCTTGTTCGTTATTTCTCCATTTTATTCCATCATATTTAGCGCGAAAATTACGGGTAACAACTTTAGGGAAATGAAATAATATTTGCGTAAAAAACTCTCTCCAAATTAGTTCACTCAAAAATACTTCGTCTCGGGTGTTTTTAGATTGTGCAATCACTTGCCTAACACTTAAAGTGCCAAAACGCAAGTGAGGACCCAAGTAACTTGTAGAATCTAACTCAGGAAAGTTTCTCGTTTCTCCATAAGTAGAGAGGTGAGATAATTTAAAATCTTGGACTTGAATGGTTGATTTTTCAAAATCTAATTCCTTCATAGAAGGGAATTGATGATCCGATTTATTAAAATTCTCAAATGAAATAGGTGGTAGTAATTCTTTGGGAGTATAATACTCTAGCCATTTGTTTTTGTAAGGAGTATAAACAGTATAAGGAGTCCCGTCTTTTTTCAGGACATCATTTTCTTCGTGAATGACAGAGTCTTTAAAAACAGAACACTTAATATTATTTTTGGATAATAATTGAATGATTTTCTCATCTCTTTTCCTAGCATAGGGTTCGTAATCCTTGTTAAAGAAAACTGATTCAATTTCATGTTTTTCAATTAATTGTTTCCAAATTTCTTCTGGTTTTCCTTTCAAAATTAAAAGGGAAGAACCATTTTTAGTAAGTATTTGATTTATCTGGAATAAGTTACTGTAGATAAAATTAACTCGGGGATCATCCTTTGGCAATTCATCTAAAATAGCTTCATCAAAAATAAAAATAGGTTGTACAGTGTTAGGCTGAGAAAGCGCTTGAAACAAACCAATGTTATCTTCTAATCTTAAATCTCTACGGAACCAAAAAATAGATTTTTTCATTTAATTATTAAATATAATATATGCATTAAGGGAAGTAGCAATGACTAACCAAATCAAATACGGTAGGATAAATACAATTTTAATTCTTAGTTTTTTCCAGTTTCCAAAGAATAAATAGCTTACAAGAACAGTGAGAGAAGTAATGACGAGTAATCCAAGAATTACTTGCTGAGCATAAAAAAAAATAGGATTCCAACTGACATTCAAAATCCATTGGATTCCAAAGAGTATAGCCACTCCTTTTTTGTGTTCGGCTATTTCCCACCAAAACGCCATGAAAAATGAAAAAGCAACCATGATAAAAGTCCAAGCTACTCCAAAAACCCAACCGGGCGGAGTCCAGGGAGCTTTATTTAGTTCTTGATACCAATTCGAAGAAACTCCAGAACCAGTAAATAAACCACCAATTGCTAAAGCAATAAAATTGAGCACTAAAAATATCAGAAGTTTCTTTATCATTTAGATTAGAAATTTGGTCTCAATTTATTGTTGTTATAAAATTTGTTAATTATATCTACAGCTTCTTGAGGAGTATCTACAATTTGTATGAAGTTCATGTCTTCTGAGCTAATGTTATTTTCTTCTCCAAGCATAGTTTGCTTAATCCAGTGAATCATTCCTTTCCAGTATTCACTTCCCATTAATATAATTGGAAATATTCCAATTTTTTTAGTTTGGATTAATGTCAATGCTTCAAATAATTCGTCTAAAGTTCCAAAACCACCTGGCAATGCAATAAATCCTTGAGCATACTTCACAAACATTACTTTACGAACAAAGAAATAATCAAAATCGATTGATTTGTCTGCATCAATGTATTCATTTGAAGATTGTTCAAAGGGTAATTCGATATTTAATCCTACAGAAATTCCTGCTCCACGTCTTGCTCCACGGTTACCGGCTTCCATAATTCCGGGTCCTCCACCAGTAATAACTCCGTAATTGTTTTGTGTAAGTAAGTACGAGACTTCTTCAGCTAACTGGTAATATTTGTTGTCTTCTTTCGTTCTTGCCGATCCAAATACAGAAACACAAGGTCCTATTTTTGACATTTTTTCGTATCCTTCAACAAACTCAGCCATGATTTTAAAAATTGCCCAACTGTCATTTGTTTTTATCTCGTTCCATTCTTTATTTTCTGCATTTCTTCTCATAATATTTTAGTTTTAGTCATAAAAAAACATCCCGAAAACCCGAGATGTTTTTATTAATTACTTGTAAGTTAAGTTTTTTATTTCAAAATACTTCTAGAAATTACAATTTTTTGTATTTCAGAAGTTCCTTCATAAATTTGAGTGATTTTAGCATCTCTCATTAATCTTTCTACGTGGTATTCTTTTACGAATCCGTATCCACCATGTACTTGTACAGCTTCAACCGTTACTTCCATTGCAACTTTAGAGGCATATAATTTTGCCATTGCAGAAGCTTCTGTGTAATCCATTCCTTGGTCTTTCATCCAAGCAGCTTTGTACACTAATAATCGTGCAGCTTCAATTTCTGTAGCCATATCAGCTAATTTAAATGCAATTGCTTGATGTTGATGAATTGGTTTTCCAAAAGTTTCTCTTTCTTTAGAGTATTGAAGAGCTAACTCATAAGCTCCAGCAGCAATTCCTAATGCTTGTGCAGCAATTCCTATTCTTCCTCCAGATAAAGTAGACATTGCAAATTTGAAACCAAATCCATCTTCTCCAATTCTATTCTCTTTAGGAACCTTTACATCCGTAAAAGTTAAAGTATGTGTATCACTTCCTCTAATTCCTAATTTATCTTCTTTAGCTCCAACTTCAAAACCGGGCATTCCTTTTTCAACAATAAGAGTATTAATTCCTCTGTGACCTTTTTCGGCATCAGTTTGTGCAATTACTAAATAAGTAGAAGCAGAGTTTCCATTTGTAATCCAGTTTTTTGTTCCATTTAGTAAATAATGGTCTCCCATATCTATTGCAGTAGTTCTTTGCGAAGTTGCATCTGATCCTGCTTCTGGCTCAGACAAACAAAAAGCACCAATTTTTTCTCCTCTTGCAAGGGGTTGTAGGTATTTTTTCTTTTGTTCTTCGTTAGCGTATTGTTCTAAACCGTAACATACTAATGAATTATTAACAGAAACAACAACTGATACAGAAGCATCTACTTTAGAAATCTCTTCCATTGCAATTGCGTAAGAAACTGTATCCATTCCACTTCCACCATTTTCTGGCTTAGTCATCATTCCCAAAAATCCTAGCTCTCCTAGTTCTTTTATTTGTTCTGCAGGGAATCTTTGTTCTCTATCTCTTTCAATAACACCTGGTTTACAAGAGTTTTGAGCAAAATCTCTAGCTGCTTGCTGTACAGCTAATTGTTCTTCTGATAATTCGAAATTCATAGTTTGATTTTTTTACACTTCAAATGTACCTTTTTGTTTATTAAATGTAAAGTTGATTTAAGAAAATTTTCTATGACTTTTATCGTTAATTTTTTTGTCTTACGAATTACATTAAAAAACTTAGTTCATGAAATCAATATTTAAAAACATTTTATTTAGTTCTTTAATTTTTTATTTAAGATGAAATACTACCCCAACTTAAACAGATGGATGAACAAAAAAGAAATGGTAATAAAATCAGCCATTTTATTTTTGGGAATTAAGTTAACAATTGGATTCGAAATAAAAAAACAAGAACTTTCCAAGATTGGAACAAAATTAAAATTTCAAAAAGAAAATGTGGTTTATTATTTCAAGCTATTAATGATGCGTATCAGTTTTTAAAACGAATTGAATTAGTCTACTACAACTGGTTTATCTATTGGGGTGTCACTTTTTACAATTACAAAACAAGAGGTTGCATAATATGCTCCCACAGTTCCCGAAGTTGAAGTTCCGTTACTAGTCCAAGGTTGATAAAAGTATTCGAAACTAACTGAATTTCCCGCTTTTGGCGAAGTAAACATATCTATTCTTAAAGGTACAGCCATTCCAGGACACCAACCAGCTCTGTCTGGTTGCCAATTTCCAGCTTGGTTGTTAGTTGGGTTTGTAGAACAAGATAAAGACCCCATTTGGTGGTTAAAACTGTCGTTTCCATCAATTTTTACTTTGTGAGTTCTAAAGCACCATTCTGCACACGGTCTCCCATCAGTATCTGTAGGTTTAGTATGTCCCCAACCAGATATTATTGTTCTCAAACTAGTTTCTTGTGAATTTGCAGGTACAGTAATTGTTCTTGTCAAATCTTTTGTGTGAGCAATACCGTAAGGGACTCCAGAAGTAGACCACTCATCATATTTCATCAAATCATTCACGGCATAATATTCATAATCCGGCTGACCAAGAGTATATTTAAAATTCACGGTCAAATTCCATCCATCCGCTCCCCAAGTTTCTATTCTTGCTCTTAACTCTGTTGCTCCAGATAGTTGAAATTTAAAGTCGGTTACATCAATTTCATACCCATCTGGAAAAGCAGAATTATCAACACCATAAGGAGTTATATATCTACCTATTTCATACCATTCTCCAGATGAAATATCTTTCACTTTAATATTTGCATACACATCCCAAGCATTACAACCACCTGTTGGACACTCCAGCTTAATGTACATTTTAATGTTCTTAACATTATTAGGCACCTCATGTAAATTAAAAGTTTTTTCAGATGTTTGGTTATTACCACCTCCAAATGCTAATCTTTCATTATCAAAAGTTGTGAAATCCTTTACTTGTCCTTCTAAACCATCCCAAGGTTTAGAATCTGGCTCAGTTGTGGTTTCTTTTTTACAAGAAGCAATATAAGAAATAAGAAAAATTGAAGTTAGGGATAAAATAATAATTTTTTTCATGTGAAATTGTCTGTTTTCATTTACTAAAAACAAATATAAGATTTATAATTTAGACTTATTGAAAATTAAAATAATGCTTTTTTTAAATAAATTATTTAACAAAATCACCAAATACAGGTTATAATAGTATGAAAAATAATAATTTTATTTCTATTGTTCCTGCTATTGGTTTCATTTTCTTTTTCTCAAAAAGATTATAAAGACAATTTTAAAAAAAGGATTTTTGATAATGAATTTATAATTTATCTGATTCAAGAAATTGAGACTTTTTAAGTAGATGTTATTTTTAATAAATCAGGCAATAAAAAAAACTTTTTGAGGTTGTATGATATGAAAAAATCATGCTTATTGCATATAGTTTTATTATCCTATCATCATTGGTTACTAATATTAGAGGCTTTTTCATACTATTGAAATATTGTTTGTTAATAATCGTTAAGAGCTATTCAATATCACCTAACTATTTTTACTTTTATAAGAGTCAAGAAATAAATTCAAAAAAAACCTTATGAAACACTTAAAACTTTCGTTATTTTTTCTTTTAGCTCTTGCGCAATTTTCATTTTCACAAACGATTAGTGGAAAAATTGCTGACAAGGAAAACGGAGAAGTTTTACCTTTTACTCTTGTTTATGTAAAAGGTTCTACAAAATCAACCTCCAGTAATGTTTACGGTTTTTATTCCTTATCAATTTCTCCCAAAGACATAAAAGACGGGAAAGTAACAGTATTTTTTTCCTTCACAGGATATAAAAAAATGGAAAAAGAAATAGACATCAGTTCAGATGTCACTTTAAATATCCGACTTAGATCTACCAGTACAACCCTAGCAGAGTTCAATGTAGAAGCAACACAATCTAAAGAAATAGAAGAGCTAAAAAGTACTACAATGAGTACCGAAAATCTTGATATAGAACAAATGAAAACATTGCCATCTATTGGGGGCGAAGTAGATATAATTAAAATAGCTCAATTGTTACCAGGTGTACAAGGAGGAACAGAAGGAGGGACTGGAATGTTTGTGAGAGGAGGAGATGCCGATCAAAACCTGGTAATTTTGGATGAAGCAATTGTGTATAACATTGGTCATTTATTTGGTTTCTTTTCGGTTTTCAATCCAGAAGCTATAAAGGACATGACAATTATAAAAGGAGCTTTTCCTTCGCAATATGGAGGCAGATTATCTTCGGTATTGGATATAAGAATGAGAGAGGGAAATGACTCGAAGTTTCACGGTTCTGGAGGTGTAGGCTTATTATCGTCTAGGTTAACTTTAGAAATGCCGATTCAAAAAGAAAAAGGAAGTATCCTGATTGCAGGAAGAAGAACCTACATTGATAAAGTGTTGAATCTAGTAGGAACTAATTTACCTTATTATTTTTATGATCTTAATGTAAAAGCAAATTATCAAATAACTAAAAAAGATAGAATTTTCTATAGTATGTATTATGGAAAAGATGTCTTAGCTTTTGGAGAAGATGGAACTAGTGGGAACGACAAAACAAAAAATGACTCAAGCGAAAACGGTTCTGGTTCTGCCTTTGATTTTGGCTTTGATTTAGGAAACTGGACCAATACAATCAGATGGAATCACATTTATAATCCCAAATTATTTTCAAACCTTTCGTTAATCAACACAAATTTTGATTATGAAATATTTGGTAATATTGCAAATAACAGTCTGATTATTAGTTCCAATGTAGTTGATTTTGGTGCAAAAATAGATTTCGATTATTTTAAATCACCCGAGGTGAAAGTTAAGTTTGGAGGAGCGATTACAAATCATGCTTTTAGACCCAATATCGTATCTACCCAAGGAGATATTTCAGATTTTTTAGGAAGTAGTACGGGTAAAAAATTGGTGACACAAGAAATGGCATTGTATGGAAATGTGGAACAAGAATTGAACCCAATTTTTAAAATTAATTATGGATTAAGAATCACAGGAAGTACGGTAAAGGGGAAGTTCTATACAGGACTGGAGCCAAGATTGGCAGCAAGAATGATGCTGAATGAATTTGATGCATTAAAAGTGAGTTACTCCAGAATGAAACAGTACATGCATAGAGTTTCTAACTCATCCATTGCTTTGCCTACCGATTTATGGTATCCAATTACCGAAAACATCAAACCGCAAATATCGGATCAAGTTGCAGTTGGTTACAACCATTTATTCAATAAACATAAATTAGCTTTCTCGGCAGAGGTGTATTACAAATGGTTACAAAACTTAATAGAATATAGAGAAGGGGCAAGTCTGGTATTGAATAATGATTTTGAAAGTGAATTGATTCAAGGAACTGGGGATGCTTGGGGATTGGAGTTAATGATAAAAAAAGAAAGAGGGAAATTTACAGGTTGGATTGCTTACACATTATCTTGGGCAACTAGGGATTTTGAGGAATTGAACGGAGGTGAAAAATACTGGGCAAAATACGACAGAAGACATACTGGCTCTGTAGTTATGACTTACAAAATATCCAAAAGATGGGCAGCTTCTGCAGTTTGGGTTTACCAAACAGGATCGCGATTTACAGCTCAAAACGGGCAATATTTTATGCCTAATCCAACACTTACAGGAGTTGATGTAATTCCAATCTACACCGCAAGAAACGAAGTACAAATGTCGTCTTCTCACAGGTTAGATTTAAACTTTGTGTTGCAAGGAAGGAAGAATAGATTATTTGGAAACAAAAAGAAAAAATACGTAACAGGCGAATGGCATATTGGATGCTATAATCTGTATAATCAAGCACAACCTTATAGAGTAAATATTGTGGCTACGGAAAATGGAGGATACAAATACGAACAACCAGGGTTGTTTGGTTTCATTCCTTCTTTTGCTTATAACTTTAAATTTTAATACAAGATTAACATGAAAAATTTACAACTAAAAATAGCAGTAATCTTAAGCAGTTTGTTGTTCTTAAATTGCAGACCAAAATCCATTGCTATTGACTTGCCGCAAGCAGAAAAGAAATTAGTTATTTCTTCTCAAGTTATTCCTGGTTCTATCATGTTAGTTACACTTTCTAGAAGCATGGATACAAGAGGATTTAATGTAAACGAAGATTCAATTTCTCAAGATATTTTAAATCAATTACTGGTAGACTCTGGAATTGTGACTATTTCTTACAATGGAATTTCTGACACCCTTTTTAGTTCGCCTGGTATCCCGGGAGTGTTTTTGAGTGTGTCGACTCCACAAATATTAAATACAACTTATAACTTGTATGCAAAGGACTATAACACGGGAATGGAAGTGACATCTTCTGCTTATATGCTTCCGCAAGTTTCTTTAAACAATGCAACTGCTACGATAGATACTAACGGAGTTTTTGATATTACTACTATAAACTATGACTTTACAGATCCTCAAGGAGAGGATAATTGGTATATGGTAAATTTTTATGCTCAAAAAGATTCAAACTCTGCAGGAGGAGGATTTGATTTGAATGAAAATAATAATGTCTTAAAAGAAACAGTTATACTGACAGATAAGGATTTTTCTACTGCAAATTATTCGGATTCTTATCAATTAAGCGATTGGAATCAAGATACAGTTGTAGTATCTATTTCTAACATAAGCAAAGGATATTACGACTATTTAAGCGCTCGTTTACGAAGTGGAGGACTTTTTACCAGTATCTCAAGAGAACCAGTAAATCATCCAACAAATATTATTGGAGGGTATGGTTTTTTTACTACTCATAAGCCGTCTATTAAAATTGTTCGTGTAAATTAGTTTAAGAGTAATTTAACGATTCAATTGTATTAACTTTCAATCTTAAATAAAAGAAATGAAAAAGAATACGTACAAAGCCATAGGGTTAATGTCTGGAACCTCTTGTGATGGAATCGATATGGTGTATTGTTCTTTCCATTTTGATAAACAATGGAGCTACAAGATTCTTACAGCCAAAATGGTAGACTATTCTCCAGAATGGATTCGAAAACTAAGAAATGCCATTCATTTATCCGAAGAAGAATTAACTCAATTTGATAGGGAATTGGGCACCTATTTTGGAAAGGAAACAAAACAATTTATTGAAGAGAATAACCTCACAGAAATTGATTTTATTGCCTCTCACGGACACACAGTTTTTCATAAACCAGAAAAAGGAATTACGGTACAAATTGGAAGTGGGAAGGCAATAAAAGAAGCTACTCAAATTTCTGTGATTAATGATTTTAGAAGTTTGGATGTAGCGAACGGTGGGCAAGGAGCACCTTTAGTTCCTGTGGGCGATAAGTTATTGTTTTCGCAGTACGATTATTGCCTAAATATTGGGGGAATTGCCAATGTTTCTTATGAAGAAAATGGAACTCGAAAAGCGTATGACGTTTGTTTTGCTAACATGATTCTGAACCCTCTTGCCAATGAATTAGGATTGCCATTTGATAGAGATGGAGAAATAGCAAAAAGAGGAAATCTAACAACTCAATTATTGAATGAATTAATGAATCTGGATTTCGAAAATAACTCCTTGGGTTATGAAATGTATGAAAAGTATATTCTCCCTATTTTAGGAAAGTATTCCATTAGTAACGAAGATAAAATAACTGCGGTCACTCATTATTTGGCTCTTTCTATTACGAAACTATTTTCTCATCATTCTTCCGTATTAATTACTGGAGGCGGAGCTTTTAATACTTTTTTAATCTCACTCATTAAACAAAATACTACAGCCAACCTGGTACAAGCTAACAAAGAACTCATAGAGTATAAAGAAGCATTAATTTTCGCTTTTTTAGGAGTGTTGAAACTAGAAAACACCCCAAATTGTTTGTCCTCGGTAACGGGTGCAAGAAAGGATGTTGTTGGGGGAGTGATAGTCTAAAAAAGAAAACCAAACCTACTTAATTTCGTTTTCTTTAATCGTATCATAATATATCGCGTAGATAAAAATTTTTAGTCCTTCTTCGGTGGGACTTTTTTTTGCAAAATACTTTCGTTTCATTATAAATTACTATATTTATAAATGACTGAGGATTACTTACATTATTGTTGGAAGTACAAGATGTTTGATAGTAATTCATTAAAGACGAGTAGTGGAGAAGAATTAGAAATAATTAGTTATGGATACCACAATCACGATTCGGGTCCAGATTTCTCGGAAGGAAAAGTGAAAATTGGCAACACAATTTGGGCAGGAAACATAGAGATTCACATCAATTCATCCGATTGGATGAAACACAAACATCAAAAAGACAAAGCTTACGATTCTGTGGTGTTGCATGTTGTGTTTAATCACGACAAAGAAATAGAGTTAACCAAAGGATCTGTACTTCCTGTTTTGGAATTAAAAAATAGATTGGATTACACAAAATTTGAAGACTACCAACAGTTTATTTTCAAACCAATTCCTTGTATTAATCAATTGAGTGAAGTGCCAGGTATTATCATTTCATCGTCCCTTGATAGTTTGTTAATAGAACGATTGAAACAAAAAACAGAACTAATAAAAAAACAATTAGTTGACTGTAATTACAATTGGAACCAAGTGTTTTTTCAGCAATTGGCAAAGAGTATGGGGTTAAAAGTAAATGCTATAGGAATGGAAGAAATGGCCAAAAATACTTCGGTCTTGTTGTTTGATAAATTGGGGAACAACAAACTAGCCACAGAAAGTATCCTGTTTGGTCAAGCAGGATTTTTAGAAGAAAATAGGGAAGGAGAAGAGTATTACAATTCTCTTAAAAGAGAATACGAATTTCATCAAGTGAAAAATAACTTAATCCCCATCACAAAGCAATCCTGGAAGTTTTCAAAAATGCGTCCTTCCAATTTCCCAACCTTGAGGTTGGCACAATTGGCTCAATTGATTACAGCTAAATCCTCTTTATTTGATGTTTTTATTAATAAAGAAGTTTCTATAGAAGAAATACGTAATAATTTAAAATGTAGTATTGTAGATGGTTTCTGGCATACTCATTACACATTTGAAACAGAAAGTAAACCAAAGAATAAGTCAATAGGAAAAACTTTAATCGATTCAATTATTATAAATACTGTTTCTCCATTTCTATATATCTACGGAATCTATAAAGACGAAGTAGTGTTCATAGAGAAAGCAATAGAGTTACTAGAAGAGTTACCCCCAGAAGACAATAAAATAACTCGGTTATTTGACCAAAAAATAGCGATGGATAATGCAGCTAACAGCCAAGGATTAATCCATTGCTACAAAGAATTGTGTGTGGCAAAAAAATGCTTGGATTGTAGCATTGGGATTCATTTACTAAAAAAATAATTAATAAATTACCACTCCTTTCAAATTAAGTAAGCGTAAATAAGGGTGTAGGTCAATTATTAAACTTTAAAAATAAATAAACATCAACTTTACCCTTAGAGATCACTCAGAATAAAAAAACTAACATTTCAACTTCCCGTTTAATGCAAAAGTAGGTTATAAGTTCTAAAAATAAAAGCAAGATTTGTAAGCCGGGTCCTGTTTATGAAGATTATAAAATCTTCAATGTCTATCATTTATCTAGGACTGCAATTGCTCACAGCCTCCAACAACCTACCCTCCAGATTTAGGCGAGCAGCCCTCAAGCTCTGGTTTATTTGGTTTTTCATCACATAAGGTTTACCCAATTTGACTGTCGCCAGCCCAACCCGTGAGCTCTTACCTCACCTTTTCACCTTTTCCCTAAGTAAACTTAAGGTAGTTATTTTCTGCGGCACTTTCTGTATTCCAATTACTTGGAACCCTTCCCGTTAGGAAGTATGTTGCTCTTTGATGCCCGGACTTTCCTCCTTACAATAAATGTAAGGCGATAGAAAATCTTGCTTTGTGACAAAGTTAATTTTTATTGAGGGATTAATCTAAGTTTTTAAACTTAAGTATTAAATTTAATCTCCTAAAGTTGCAAAAGGTTACAAAGTTTCTATTTATAATACTTCTGATAAAGATGTTGAGTAGTCAACTCAAAAGAATCGGAAAAGTGATTGGTGATTTTGTTCTTCAAACAAAAATAATTGCATAGAAATGTTTTATAACAAGATGTTATTTAGAACTTATTGGCCTCATTCTAAGGAGCGATTTTAAAGAGGTTTTTTTCGTGAATGAAGGAAGAAGTTCCGGAACATGTGGAGGAAATCACTGACTGAATTGAAAAATACAAGTTAAAATCGTGGAGTAGAATTAAGCCTAGATTTTTCGGTTCTTTTTTTCATCAATGGAAAAATGAACAAAGTGTCTATTTTTATTCGATTGATATTTTGAAAGAAAACGAGTGAAATAAATTCTCATTTTCATGGGAATGACAAAGAAGAAGAGTAAAAAAAACTATACAAACAACTTACCAGGGTTCATAATCCCAGTAGGATCAAATACATTTTTAATACTTTTTAATAAACCCAACTCTACCTTGTTAAAAGCAATATCCATATAACCCTTTTGAACATAACCAATTCCATGCTCGCCAGATAAAGTACCTCCAAGAGAAACAGTTAACTCAAATATCTCACGAATTGCTAAGTGTAATTCTTCGTTCCATTGTTTGTCCGTTAGTTCTCCTTTTATAATATTAATGTGTAAATTTCCATCTCCCGCATGTCCATAACAAACCGATTTGAATCCAAATTTATCACCAATAGATTTTACCCCTTCTAGTAATTTTGGCAGTTCGTATCTTGGAACAACTGTATCTTCTTCCTTGTAGATAGAATTAGATTTTACAGCTTCTCCAATTCGTCTTCTCATGCGCCAAATCTCCTCTTTTTGAGCTTCGTTATCTGCAAATAAGATTTCACCACAGTCATATTTTGTTAGTACTTCACCTACTTTTTCACATTCTTGGTAAATCAAATCTAGGTTGGATCCATCAATCTCTATCAATAAATGAGCTTTGGTGTCGTCCTCAATTTTTATGTTTATTGATTCATCAAAATTCATTATCCAATCCAAAGCATCTCTTTCCATAAACTCCAGGGCAGAAGGTGTAATTCCTGCTCTAAATATTGCAGAAACTGCCTCACATGCTTTTTTTGCACTTTTGAAAGGAGCTAACAAGCTCACATTATTAGGAACGTAAGGAATAAGTTTAAGAACAGCTTTAGTTATTATTCCAATTGTTCCTTCACTTCCCACCATCAGTTGAGTCAAATTATAACCTGTAGAGTTTTTAAGTGTATTGGCACCTGTCCAAATAATTTCTCCGTTTGGCAATACCACTTCAAGATTCAATACCCAATCTTTGGTCACTCCATATTTTACAGCTCTTGGTCCACCTGCGTTTTCTGCAAGGTTTCCACCAATGCTACAACTTCCTTTACTGGATGGGTCTGGGGCATAAAATAATCCTTTCTCAATCGCAGCATTCTGAATCTCTTCAGTAATTACTCCTGGTTCAACTGTAATTTGTAAATTCTGTTCATCCAACTGAATAATCTTATTCATTTTTTTCATACTTAAGCCAACTCCTCCATGCAAGGATAAAGCACCTCCACTTAATCCTGTTTGCGAACCAATAGGTGTAACAGGAATATGATTTTTGAAACAATATGTCATTACTTTACTTACTTGCTCTGTATTTCTTGGAGTCAAAGCAACTTCGGGAGGAAACACAAAGTCTTCTGTTTCATCGTGCCCAAATTCATTGAGTTGTTCAGGTTTAAAAAACACATTTTCTTCTCCCAAGAGTTGGATGAAGTATTCTTTGTGTTCGGATGATATTTTTGTGAAGGTTTTCATTGTTCTAATTTACTATGTTTTTTCTTCTTTTTATCTTGATACTTAGATAAATTCATCTATTGTATAAGGTCCCATCATAATTTCATCAGCATTTAGATATTTATCGTCTTTAGATTTATCAAGTACCCAATATTCAATTTTATTATTAGAATATTTATTTTCACTTTTAGCAACAATAAAATTGCCTGTAGAACCTATTTCTAGAATATTTGAAACTCTTCCATGATTAGAGTTATATAAAATATATCCATCTGGCGCTCCTGCAGTATTAGTAACTTCATAATTTCCATCACTCCAATATGTGTACGTAAAATCACAATTAGTTAAGAAGCAAATCAACAAGATAAAAATTAATATTTTTTTCATTTCTCTAATATCTATAATCTAACATCTAAAAGTCTATCGAAGACACCCAGCCAATTTATCAATTGCCAACCCTCTGTGACTAATCCTATTCTTTGTTTCCATATCCATTTGTGCAAAGGTAATGTCAAATCCATTTGGCATAAAAATAGGGTCGTAGCCAAAACCATCTTTTCCTGTTTTGGTTTCAATAATTGTTCCTTCCACAATTCCTTCCATAAGCGTTTCTTTTCCATCTTGGATAAGTGCAATTACGGTTCTAAACCTAGCTTTTCTATTTTCTTTTCCAGCTAGTTTAGAAAGAACCAAATCCATGTTTTTATCACTCGATTTCTCTTCACCTGCATACCTTGCCGAGTAAACTCCAGGTTCATTGTTTAGCGATTGTATCTCCAATCCTGTATCGTCTGCAAAACAATCAACTTTGTATATTTCGTATAAATAACGAGCTTTTATCAAGGCATTTTCATCCAAAGTAACTCCAGTTTCTGGAATGTCTTCTGTAATTCCCAGTTCCTTAAGCGATACTATTTCGAAGTTGCTCAGTTTAGATTGAACTTCCTTTAGTTTGTTAGGGTTATTGGTTGCAAATGTTAGTTTCATTTCTTTTTCTTAGTTTTTTCCTTTTTCTCATGAAAGAAATACCTTAAATCTACCGAAATATAATTTCCAGAAACATCTCCAACAACTTCTTTAGAGTAATTTTCTACTTGACTAGTTGCATGAATTTCTCCTAAAGGGCGGAATGGATTGGTGAGAGAAGCACCTAAATAAAATGCTCCGCTTTCTTTGGTTCGGTATTCTATTCCTATGTTTGCTACGTAAGCTAGGTTTATATTTTTCACATATGTGATTTGCGAAAAGTTTTTGTCTTCAGAAAGTTTCCCCACATTTGAAGCTCTAAAATTGATAGAAAAACCAGAAGCAACATTCATATACCATTGTTTACTTAATCGCACATAAAATAAAGCCTGAATAGGAACTTCATACGTAATGATAGAGAAGTCTAAGGAACCACTTACGGCAGTATCTTCGAGGATAGCTTCCATTTTAAAACTTCTTTTGTTGTAGTTTAATCCAGTTTCTAGCGACAGTTTTTCCAATAATTCCCACCTTATTATAGCCCCAAAATTTAATCCTAATTTTGGAGAAAGTGTAACGTTCATTCCTTTTTCAGATAGTTTTAATTCTGTAACATTTAATACTTTTATAGGTAGTATTGGTTTGTACTGTAACCCAAATGTTGTTTTGCTTTGTGCATTTACTGAAATTAATCCAATAAAAATCAAGGTAATAACAGCTATGTATTTCTTTATATTCATGATTTAATTGTTAGCTTACTTCTTGACTTCCTGCCACAATAAATGACAAATCATTCAAATAAGTATTTGCCAAGTTAATAATTTCTTCAGAAGTTATAGACTTTATATCGGTCATATATGTATCATAATAATTATTCGGTAGGTTATAGAAATAAATGGTTTTGTAACGTTCTAGTAAATCAAAAGGGCCATCCGTATTTTGAAGTAATGAACCCAACATGTAGTTTTTAACCTTAGTTAATTCCCCTTCGGTTACTTTATTGGTTTGCATGTCTTTTATTTCCTTTCTTATTTCATTAATAGCAGCTTGTGTTACATCAGCACCTACTTCAGTATAAATTATCATGTTCCCCATGTTTTCCTTGGCCATAATCACAGAGCCAATTCCATAAGTATATCCTTTTTCTTCACGGATATTTGTCATTAATCGAGATCCAAAATATCCACCAAAAATGGTGTTCATCACTTTTAGTTTGTTGTAATCTGGATGATCTATGTTTATAATTGGTTTCCCAATTCTGATACACGATTGTATAGCTCCCTTTTTCTCAATAAATTGAAAAGTAGGGGAGAAGTCATTCTTTCCAAACACAAAATCAGAGTCAGTTTTAGGAGTTTCTAACTTCCCAAAAGTAGAGTTAATTAATTCGAAAACAGATGAATCTACTTTTCCTGCTACAAAAATAGCCATTTCACCAAAATTGTAAAAAGCATTGAAATAATCTACACAATCTTGTCTAGTAATTTCATCAAAAGAATTTAATTCAACCGTATTTTCGTATTTAGTTCCTTTGTAAACGTGTTTGGAGTACCCAATAGAAGCAATCGTTTCTACTTTCTCAAGATTGATAAGGTATTGTTGCTTTTTGATCTTTATTTTCTTGTCAAATTCTTCCTGAGGAAAATTCACATTAGTTAATATTTCTTTTAATACAGGAAGTACATTGGTTAAGTGTTTGTTCAAAGAATAAAGTGTAATGGTAGCATAATCTGAGTTCACTTCAGTTTCTAAAAAAGCACCATAAAAGTCTATTTTATTGGCAATTTCTAGTGAAGAAAAAGAGTTTGTTCCTTCCTTTAGCATGGCACTAGTCATAGAAGCAACTAATCCTTTAGTTTGGTATTTTGTTCCCGCTTTGAACACGAAATCTATTTTTACTAATTCCTCTGTTCCTGCATTGTATTCAATGTAAGGCACAGCATTGTTCAGTTTTTTTATTGTAGGCAACACAAAATTTATAGAATCTATTTCGTGAAAGGCTGGGGCAGTAGTTCTGTCTAATTTATTCATTTTTAAAATCTTTTTTAATCCATTCTCCAAAGTCTTTTATTGCAATTTATTAACTAGAGCAATTTTCTTTAGAATTTGTTATTTGGAATTTTAATAAATCGAGATAAAAACCTCGATTTATTTTTTATCCGATACATAATATAAAGTAGAACAATTTGACTTTATCAAATATTTTTTCGCCACTTTTTGGATGCTTTTTGCAGTTACTTTAGCATATTCTTCCGGTTCCTCGTTTCCAAGGTTGGCATCCCCCAACAACTCAAAATAACCAATTCTCATGGCTTTGTTCAAAGCATTAATATGTCCAAAAGCATCTGTAGCTTCTACTTTGTTTTTTACTTTAGTAAGCTCATTCAAGTCTATCAGTTCATTTTTTATAGCTTCCAAAGTTTCAAGAATAGCTGCATCTGCAACTTCCATGTCAATTCCTTCTTTCACTTTCCCCGAAACCAGGAACAATCCATTCTCCATGCTTCCCATTTGGTAGGCGCTAATTTCGGTAAATAACCCTTTTCCTTTTACTAAATCTTGGTATAAGCGAGCAGAATTTCCTCTTCCCAATACATCAGATAATAAATCGATAGCGTAATAATCTTTGTGCATTCTGTTGCAAATATGCCAAGCTTTGTAAATTCCATTTTGTGGGACGTCTCGTTTCACTTCTAGTAACCTTGCTTGAGTTTGCTTGGGTTCTTGCAATAAGTTTCTTTCGTATTTATTTCCTTTAGGAATGTCTCCATACCATTTGGTGACTAATTCTTTCACTTCCTCTACCGAAATATCTCCAGCAATACTTAAGATTGCATTTTGTGGCGTATAATGTTTATGAAAGAAATCTTTCACATCTTGCATCTTTGCGTTTTCAATGTGCGAAATCTCTTTTCCAATGGTTGGCCATTTGTAAGCATGTTCTTTGTAAGCCAATGGTCTTAGCAGTAACATGACATCTCCATAAGGTTGGTTAAGGTACATTTGTTTAAATTCCTCAATCACTACACTTCTTTGCACTTCCAGACTCTCTGGAGTAAAAGCTAAACTTAACATTCTGTCGCTTTCTAACCACAATCCAGTTTCTATGTTTTGCTTAGGTAGCGTGATGTAATAATTGGTAATGTCGTTACTGGTGAATGCATTATTTTGTCCTCCCACATTTTGAAGAGGAGAATCAAATTCAGGAATATTCACAGAACCACCAAACATCAAATGTTCAAAAAGGTGAGCAAACCCAGTTCGGTTTTCGTTTTCGTCTTTGGCTCCTACATCAAAAACTGTATTAATTGTGATAATTGGAGTTGATTTATCTACGTGAACCAAAACTCTAAGTCCATTATCGAGGGTAAATTTCTTGTACTTTATCATTGTTATAATTGATAATTTTTAATTGACAATTCATAATTATCGTTTGTCATAATGTTTATTATTTATTTTCATAGCTATACTTTTTTATTCTAAATTATCAACTTCTGTATCGTTCATTTCAATCAATGTTTTAGAATAGATTCTAAATAGAAATTTTTCTTTGTCTTAATATTGTTTTTAGTTTTTCATAATACCATTTATAAATTACTTATTTATTGATTTTTTGAAGCCGTAGTATAAAACTCTTTCCCATAATTCGGTTCAAAGTAAGCCGTATCCTCAAATTCTTTATTTATAAATTTTCTTTCGCTAACAGTTACCATACCTTTTGCCGAGCATTCTATGTTATCTATAAAGTTATACCCTTTTTTATTCAAGAAGACCTCTTTTAGTTTTTCGGCTCCGTTTCCAAAGAAATATTTGTTTTCTTTAATAGATTCAAATGAATCTTCTTCGATTACATAATTAAACGAGTGAGTTATTTCTTCGTTATTTATTCCAAAAACACCACCAAAGACTTCCATTCGTCTGGCATCAATCAAAGGAACTTTTACTCCTTCTTTAATCTCGGTTCTGTTCGCTAATGCTTCCAGTGTATTAACTGCAATCAATGGAATGTCTTTTCCGTAGCAAAATCCTTTTGCCGAAGCAGTTCCAATTCTTAATCCAGTGTAAGAGCCTGGTCCTTCACTTATTGCAACAGCATCTAAATCGGTAAGCGAAAGGTTATTTCTTTTCAATAAATCGACAATAGAAACATTTAGTTTTTCGGAATGCGAATATCCATCTTCCAAGATGTCAATATAATCGAGTAATTGACCTTTTTTACCAAGAGCTATTGAACACACTTTTGTAGCTGTTTCTATGTTTAAAATTACTCCCATATTTGTTTTAATAAAGTATAAAAATAAGGTATTTTAAAATTGTTTTATTCTTTAAGGTTAAAAAAAGTTAAAACAAATTTTTAAACTCTAAATAGATGCTATATTTGTTCAAAATTAAACAATTGAGAATCTATATGAAGTTTATTAAAAACTACTTTCTTTTAATTATAGCATTACTAATGCTTGTTTCATGTTCCGAATATGAAAAGGTGTTAAAAGGGGATGACTATGTGAAGAAATATAACATGGCTGTAAAGTTATACGAAAAGAAGAAATTTGTGAAAGCAGTTCCTTTATTTGAAGAATCAATTTCTATTTTTTCTAAATTATCAGAAAAAGGAGAGAAAGCCTATTATTACTTATGTTACTCGCATTATTTCATGCAAGATTATGCATTGGCTGGTTATTATTTCAAAAACTTCACGGTAACTTACCCAACAAGTGAGCATGCTGAAGAATGTGCTTTTATGAGCGCCAACTGTAAAGTTCAATCTTCTCCAAAATCTTCTTTAGATCAATCCAACACATTGGGAGCAATAAATGATTTACAAGCATTTTTGAATAGATATCCAACAACAACAAGAAAAGATACATGTAATTTCATTATTGGAAATTTGAGAGATAAGCTAGAAGTTAAGTCATTTGAAAGTGCAAATTTGTACTACAATATGGAAGGTTATGCAGCTGCATCCGTTTCTTTCACTAACATGTTATCCGATTATCCTGATACTGATATGAGAGAAGAGGTGTTGTTTTTGATTGTAAAATCTAATTATAACTTAGCTTATAATAGTATTCCGTCAAAAAAAGTCGAGAGATTTGAGGAAACTATTAAATCTTATACTAAATTTGTAGACAATTTTCCTAAGAGTAATCTAATATCCGAGATAGAGGATATGTATAAAATGTCTCAATTAGAATTGAATAAAATTAAAAAGTAAGTCGAATGAACTACAAACAAACAACAGCAGAGAAAGATACAATCACTAGAAATACAGCTGATTTAGAGGTGATAAGCAGTAATATTTATGAGTCATTAAATATTATTAGCAAAAGAGCAGATCAAATTACTGTTGAAATAAAAGAAGAATTATCTCAAAAATTGGAAGCATTTGCTTTACCAAGTGATAATTTGGAAGAGATATTCGAAAACAGAGAACAAATTGAAATCTCTAAATTTTACGAAAAATTACCTAAACCAGTTGCTATTGCTTTAGAAGAATACCTTGCAGAGAAAGTTGCAAAAGTAGTGAAGAAGGAAGAGGAAGAAACTGAAGAAGTATAATAAATTCCCACATCATGTTACAAGGTAAGAATGTAGTGCTAGCTGTTACTGGAAGTATTGCTGCTTATAAATCTGCCTTAATTGTTCGTCTCTTAATAAAGGAAGGCGCAAATATAAAAGTTGTAATGACAAAATCTGCTATAGATTTTATTACACCTCTTACCTTATCTACTTTGGCAAAAACTGAAGTGTACTCCGATTTCACATCAAATAAAGATAAGGGTACTTGGAATAATCACGTAGATTTAGGCCTATGGGCAGATTATATGTTGGTTGCTCCTGCAACTGCCAATACGTTATCTAAAATGGCTAGCGGTGAAGCAGATAATTTTATGATGGCTGTTTATTTATCGGCTAAATGTCCTGTTTTTATTGCTCCTGCAATGGATTTGGATATGTACAAGCATCAATCTACAAGAGACAACATTAAGAAATTAGTCTCTTTTGGAAACACAATTATTTATCCCGAAAGTGGAGAATTAGCAAGTGGATTAGAAGGAGAGGGAAGACTGGCAGAACCAGAGCATATTATTGATTTTTTGAATAATCACATAAAATCAAGTCAAGCCTTATTTGGTAAAAAAGTATTGATTTCTGCAGGGCCAACTCACGAAGCATTAGATCCTGTAAGGTATTTGGGCAATAGATCTACCGGTAAAATGGGATATGCCATTGCAGAGCAAGCTTATGAATTGGGTGCAGATGTTACCCTGATAAGTGGACCTGTTGCACTTAATAACCCAAAAAAAGGAATAAAAAGAATATGTATTACTTCGGCACAAGATTTGTATTCTGAGATGATCAATCATTTTGACGAGTCGGACATTGTTATTATGGCAGCAGCTGTAGCCGATTATACTCCAAAAATTATTTCGGATTCTAAAATGAAAAAGAAAGAAGGAGAATTGGTTATTGAGTTAAAAAGAACCCAAGATATATTGGTTGGTTTAGGTGAGAAAAAGAAATCCCAGTTTATGGTAGGATTTGCATTAGAAACGAATAATGAACTGGAAAATGCAATTAAGAAAAGAAAGAAAAAGAGTTTAGATTTAATAGTTTTAAATTCTTTGAATGATAAAGGAGCAGGGTTTGCGCATAACACAAACAAAATTACGATTATTGGAAAAGACAATAATATTACTAAATTTGAGTTAAAGTCAAAACAAGAAGTCGCAAAAGACATCCTTAATCAAATAATTAAAGAGATAATATAGTTGATGAATAAATTAGTCCTAACAGTTTTAATAGTAATATTTAGCTTGACATCTAAATCTCAAGAAATTAGATGTCAAGTAGATATTTTGGCACCAACCCTTAAGAATGATGCCGAGAATACTCAGATATTTGATGGATTGAAGAAATCAATTTATAATTTCATGAATAACACTAAGTGGACTTCAGAAGTATTTAAAGGACACGAAAAAATAGAATCGAGTATATTGATTACTATTTCTAATAGGAGTGGGAATTCATTCACAGCAAAAATCCAAATTTCATCAAGAAGACCAATATATAATACCAATTACAATTCTACTGTAGTTAGTACATTGGATAATTCATTTGATTTTGTATACCAATTAAATGCTCCTGTCTTATTTACGCCTGGTGCTTACACCAACAACTTATCTTCTGTGTTGGCTTTTTATGCTAATTATATGATAGGAATGGATTATGACACTTATGGTTTGGAGGAAGGAACAAAATATTTATTAAAAGCACAACAAATTGTGAACATGGCACAATCTTCTGGTCAAGCAGGTTGGTCTTCTAGTGGTAAAATAAATAATAGGTATTGGATTATTGAAAACATCTTGAATGCCCAATTCAAAGGAATGAGAAAGTGTTCTTACGAATACCATAGATTGGGATTGGATCTTGCTTCAGAAGATGCTAAAATAGGCGTTTCAAATATTACAAAGGCTTTGGTGTATTTACAGCAAGTGCATGAAAATAAGCCCGGTTCAGCAAATATGAAATTGTTTTTTGTTGCAAAAGTTGATGAGATTGTGAATGTATACTCCGAAGCAGATAATGTAAATAAACAAACTATTTTTAATCTTGTAAGAAGATTAGATCCAAGTAATATTCAAAAATATCAGCAGATATTAAAACAGAGATAATTTTCTAAATCTCCTTTTCGTTTTATCCCCACATAATAGTTAACAACTCACACTTTACTTTTATTCAAAATAAGGAAGTAATCTTATCTTTGTATCATGGAAGAAATGATACTAATACTTGATTTTGGCTCGCAGTATACGCAGCTTATAGCAAGAAGATTGAGGGAATTAAATGTGTATTGTGAAATACACCCTTACACAAATATCCCAGCAATAGAAGATAATATGATAGGAGTAATCTTATCTGGAAGTCCATTTTCTGTAAGAAGTGAAGATGCACCAAACCCCGATTTGAGTCAATTTAGAAACAAATTACCGCTTTTAGGAGTTTGTTATGGAGCACAATTTTTAGCACAAAAAAATGGAGGTTCTGTAATGCCTTCTGAAACGAGAGAATATGGGAGAGCAAATCTTGCCTACATAAATCAAGATTGTGAGTTGGTAAAAGGAATGACAGACGGATCGCAAGTGTGGATGTCACACGGAGACACTATCAAAGAATTGCCATCTAACTTTGAAATTATTTCTAGTACAAATGATGTAGAAGTAGCAGGTTATCAAGTAAAAGGAGAAAGAACATACGGAATACAATTTCACCCAGAGGTTTATCATTCTTCTGAAGGAAGTACCTTATTAAAAAACTTTGTGGTAGACATTTGTGGTTCTAAACAAGATTGGACTCCAGATGCTTTTGTAGAAACAACTATAGCAGAATTACAAGAGAAAATAGGAGATGAAAAGGTGATTTTAGGATTATCTGGAGGAGTGGACTCTTCCGTATCTGCAATGTTGTTGCATAAAGCGATTGGTAAAAACTTATACTGCATTTTTGTCGATAATGGATTGCTAAGAAAAAATGAATTTGAACAAGTATTAAAAGATTACGAACATTTAGGTTTAAATGTGAAAGGAGTAAACGCTTCGGAGTTGTTTTATGCAGAATTGGCTGGATTAACTGACCCAGAATTGAAAAGAAAAGCAATTGGTAAAGTTTTTGTAGATGTATTTGACATAGAATCTAAGAAAGTAGAAGGAGCAACTTGGTTGGCACAAGGAACAATATATCCAGATGTGATAGAATCAATTTCTACAGGAGGACCTTCTCAGACAATAAAATCTCACCACAATGTGGGTGGGTTACCAGATTATATGAAATTGAAAGTGGTAGAGCCATTGAGAGCATTATTTAAAGATGAAGTAAGGAGAGTAGGTAAATCTATTGGTATGTCGCCAGCATTACTTGGAAGACACCCGTTTCCTGGTCCTGGATTAGGAATTAGAATATTAGGAGATGTAACTGCTGAGAAAGTAAGAATATTACAAGAAGTGGATCACATTTTTATTCAAGGATTAAGAGATAGTAACTTATATGATGATGTGTGGCAAGCAGGAGTTATGTTATTGCCAGTGCAATCGGTAGGAGTTATGGGAGATGAAAGAACTTATGAAAATGCAGTAGCACTAAGAGCAGTAAGTTCAACAGATGGAATGACAGCAGATTGGTGTCATTTGCCTTATGAGTTTTTGGCAAAAGTATCGAATGATATTATCAATAAAGTAAAAGGAATTAACAGAGTGACTTACGATATAAGCTCAAAACCGCCTGCAACAATTGAGTGGGAATAAAATTAATTAGGAAATAAAACGTATACATATCATGAAAAATATATTAACTGCACTATTTATTTTATTATCTGTTTCTCTTTTTTCTCAAGAAAGAAGAGAAATAATTGAAGGAGAGGAGTTTATTATTCATACAGTTAAAAAGGGAGAAACTTTGTATGGAATCTCCCAAAAATATAATGTTACAAAGAAAGATTTAAGAAGTTCTAACTCAGGAATGTTAATTTTTATAAAAACGGATCAAGAATTAAATATTCCTGTTTCGCATGAAGCAAAAACGATTCATATCGTGAAAAAAGGCGAGACTCTTTATGGAATTGCCAAACAATACAAAATGAGCAATGAGCAATTGGTTATTCTTAATCCAAAAAAAGCTTTAAATCTACAAGTCGGGGATTGCTTAAAGTTGAAAAGTGATGCGAAACCTCCTGTTTTTCAAAAAGTGAAGGTAAATGGACATAAAAAAACACAAGAAAAAGTTGTGAAAATTTCAGAAGAAGAAAAATTTAAAGTTAGAACAAAACCAACTCCAGTAAATGAAAAAATAATAATAAAATCACCACCAGTAATTGGAGTAGAAGTTGAAAAAGGAACTATTCATAGAGTAAAAAGAGGAGAAACCTTATATGGGATTTCAAGAGCATATAACATAACTGTAAATCAATTGTTAATATTAAACCCTCAAATTGAAGGAAATGTAATTTCTATTGGAAATAAAATAAATATTCCTGCACAAGTTGAGACTAAAATAGATACACCAGTAATTACGCCAGTAAAAGTAAAACAAGTAGAGTATAAAGTTGAGAGAGGCGAAACATTATATGGAATCTCTAGAAAGTTTAATACTACAGTTTATGAAATAACTGAGATAAACCCAAACATTACTACTCTGAAAGAAGGGGATGTATTGAAAATTCATGTTCCCCAAAAAGGAAAAGACCAAATAAAAATTGATTTAGGAAATCCTAATTCAACAGATAGCTTGGAGTTAAATGAGGTAAATAAAATAAACCCATTAAAGGATAAACTGAATGAAATGGTAAAGAAAGAAACGTATACAGTTTCCATGTTTTTACCCTTTATGTTAGATAAAAACGATCAAACTTCATTGGAATCTAATAAGCCAAAGAAAATTAATCCTTTGACAGAAATGTCTACCCATTTTTATCAAGGAGCAATGTTGGCATTCGATTCTGTAAAAGTCTCTGGCGTTTCTATTTATCTTAATGTTTACGATACAGAGAAAGATACCAATACCGTGGGTAAATTATTGAGAACGCAAAAAGTTAAATCATCAGATTTAATTATTGGCCCTTTTTATGAAAAACCATACGAACAAGTTGCAAATTTCTCAAAGAACAATCAAATTCAATCTGTTTGTCCTGTAAGTCAGAGTAATAAAATATTATTTAATAATAAGTATGTAACGGAATTGCAGACTTCATTGCCTACACAACTTTCTTATTTAGCCCAATACATTGCAAGTAATAAAAACACAGAAAATATAATTTGTGTATCAGGAAAAACAAAGAAAGATAAATACTTGTCTTCAATGTTTGCTGAGAAATACAATGGATTAATTGCCAATAAAACAAATAATTACAGAAGTAAAACGAGTGAGTATAAAATGACTTCTTTCTCATCTATGAATGGGTTTGACATTAAATTGGTGAAAGGAAAAAAGAACATCCTTATCATTCCATTTACAGAAGAGGGAATGGCGTCTTCGTTTTTTACTCAACTTAATATAATGATGACAAGAAGCCGAATGAAAGGCTATGAAGTAGAAGTATTTGCGCTTGAAAACTTTATGGAATATGAAAACATAAATGTTGATTTAAAAATAAAATACAACCTACATGTTACTACCTCTTCTTTTATTGATTACAAGGATGAAAACATAAAAAAATTCGTGAGAAGTTATAGAGAAAAGTATGGAACAGAGCCTAATAAATATGCATTTGTAGGATATGATGTAGCGTTTTATCATGCACTTGCAATGAGTAATTATGGAAAAAATTTCTCTACTTTTTATGCCCTAATTCAAGTGCCAATGTTGCAATCTAATTATCAATTGAAACGAACAGATAGTAACAGTGGATTTGAAAATCAATCGGTATTTATATTAGCTTATAAAGAATACGAATTGTTGAAAGTAAATTAAAGGTTGACTTCAATTTGGTGATAGTTTACCCATTTTTGTTAATAATTTGATGATTGCAAAAAAGTATTAATTCTTATCTTTGAAAGTAAAGTAAAAAAAATGAAAGCAACATATTTTGGTCACGGAAGTTTTTTATTGAAAATAGCAGGAAAATCATTTTTGATTGATCCATTTATTTCTCCTAATCAATTGGCAAAAGACATTGATATCGATTCAATTGAAACAGATTATATTTTATTGACTCATGGTCATGAAGATCATGTTGCAGATGTTGAAAGTATAGCAAAAAGAACCAAAGCAGTTGTAATTGCAAATTTTGAAATAGCCAACTGGTTTGAGAAAAAAGGAGTAACGAATAACATCAAGATGAATATTGGTGGAGTTTTTAGAACAGATACTTTTGCAATAAAAATGGTAACTGCAGCTCATTCAAGCTCCATGCCAGATTCAAGTTACGGAGGATTAGCAGCAGGATTTATTATTGCTTATTTGGAAGATGATGTAGACAAAGTAATTTACTTTGCTGGAGATACAGGACTCCATAAAGATATGGAATTGATACAAGATGAATTTGGCTTTGTAGATTTTGCATTTTTACCAATTGGAGATGTATTCACAATGGGAATAGATGACGCAGTAGAGGCGGCTTATATGGTAAATGCAGACAGTGTAATTCCAATGCATTACGATACTTTTGAATCGATTAAAGTAGACATGGAAGTGGCAAAAGAAGAGTTTGAAGAGTTTAGATTTGAGGTATTTAGTATTGGAGAAGAAAAAGAATTAATATAATTTATGGCAAAAATAATTGCAATAGCAAATCAAAAAGGTGGAGTAGGGAAAACTACTACCGCTATTAACCTAGCAGCAAGCCTAGGTGTTCTAGAAAAGAAAGTATTGTTAGTGGATTCTGATCCGCAAGCAAATTCTACCTCTGGATTGGGGCACGACCCAAAAAATGTGAAAGCAAGTATTTACGATTGTTTTATAAATGAAGTAGATTGCCACGATATTATATTAAAAACAGAAACTCCTAATGTAGATATTTTACCTGCAAACATTGATCTGGTAGGAGCAGAGATAGAAATGATAAACCTACCGAGCAGAGAATATATGCTTAAAGCTTCTCTTGAGAAGTTAAGAGAAGAATATGACTTCATTGTGATAGATTGTTCACCTTCTTTAGGTTTAATTACAATAAACTCTTTAGTTGCGGCTGATTCAGTTATTATTCCTGTACAATGCGAGTATTTTGCCTTAGAAGGATTAGGAAAGCTATTGAATACAATAAAAATCGTTCAAAACAAGTTAAATAAAGACTTAGAGATTGAAGGTATTTTATTAACTATGTACGATTCAAGATTAAATTTATCAAATCAAGTGGTGGAAGAAGTGAAAACTCATTTCCAACAAATAGTATTTGATACAATAATACATAGAAATACAAGATTAGGGGAAGCTCCAAGTTATGGAGAATCAGTAATAATGATGGATGCGACTAGTAAAGGAGCAATCAATTATTTGAATTTGGCAAAAGAAGTGCTACAGAAAAATGATTTAACTAAAATAAAATCAGAAGATAAGATTATAAACTAATGGCAAAGAGAAAAAGCGGTTTAGGAAAAGGACTTGGTGCCTTATTGGAGAATTCTGAAACAGACATTACTTCTAGCTCGTCTTCTATAAAGGCGCCTTCGGCAGGTTCTGTTTCGAAAATTAGTATCAATGATATTGAAGCAAATCCTTTTCAGCCCAGATCAGAATTTGAAAAAGAAGCGTTAGTTGATCTAGCAAATTCTATCAAAGAGCATGGAATTATACAGCCAATTACGGTTCGTAAATTGGGTTATGGAAAATATCAGTTAATATCTGGAGAAAGAAGGTTTAGAGCTTCTCAAATCGTAGGTTTAACAGAAGTTCCTGCTTACATTAGAATTGCCAATGACCAAGCAATGCTTGAAATGGCAATTGTAGAAAATATTCAAAGGCAAGATCTTAATCCTGTAGAGGTTGCAATTAGTTTCAAGAGATTAATTGAAGAATGTGAACTGACTCAAGAAGAATTGGGGGAGAAGGTGAGTAAAAATAGATCTACAGTTACTAATTATTTGCGTTTATTAAAATTACCAGAAGTAATTCAATTAGCATTATCAAGCAAAATTATTTCTATGGGGCATGCAAGAGCTTTGTTAGGAATAGAAAGCGAAACAATGCTTATCAAATCTTACCGAAAAGTAATTGACGAAGCACTTTCTGTAAGAAAAACAGAAGAATTGGTTAAAGGAATAAACGAACCGACAACTAAAACGGCTTCTAAATCTCCTAGGTATTCCCTTTCTTACGAAGAACAGAAAATGAGAGACGAATTATCACAACAGTTTAGTTCTAAGGTTGCTATTGCTAAAACAGATAAAGGAAATGGGAAGATTACAATTCCATTTAAGGATCATTCACACCTAAGAAAAATTCTTGATTTATTGAATGAATAAAGCTTCATTCCATACTGTTATTAAATCTGTACTGCTAATTTTTATAGTTATTTGCCTAACTAATAATAGTTTGGGGCAGAAACAGGGTTTCCTTTCCGATTCAATCCATTCACCAAGAAAAGCTACAATTTATTCCGCTATGCTTCCTGGGTTAGGACAGGCTTACAACAAGAAATATTGGAAAATTCCAGTTGTGTATGCTTTAATTGGAGGGTGTTTAACAGCAGCAATTATTAATAATAAGGATTATCAAATCTCAAGAGATGAATTACTTTTCAGAAAACATAACAGCAGGAGATTAAATTCTGATTACCTTAATTTTGAAGATTTTCAATTATTAGAACTATCCAATTACAGTAGAAAATGGCGTGATAATATGTTTATTTTTACAGGAATAGCTTATATGTTAAATCTAGTAGATGCCAATGTAGATGCTCATTTATTCAATTTTAATGTAGACGATAATCTTTCCATGAATATTATGCCGTACACTTATTCCCAAGAGTTTAATCAGCCTTTGGCCGGATTAAGTTTGAGGTTTAGTTTTAAATAGAGTTTTATTTTATAACTCCAAAAAAAGCAGAAAAGTTACTTTTTATTTACCAAATTATTGATTCAATCTTCCTTCGGTTCAAAATCCACTCCTAACGGGAGCAAAGAATTTATGTTCATATAATCTCGAGTAAAACTAAAAATACTCATTTTATGAAGTAATCCTTTTTTTACAAGGTTAGATTCTACAAGAAATTCGGAAGGTAAAATAATTCCTTCGTAGTCGTTATAGTTAGTGAAATAAGCAGATCCTGAGGTGTATTTATTAATAGCTCTTATTGTATATTCTATTTTAGCGATTCTTTTTGTAACAGAATCTATCCAAATAAGATATTGGTCTATGTCTTTTTGGGGTTTTATAGTATTCCAGGAAGCTAATACTCCTTCGCAAATAGCTCCATTTATTGTGTCTTTTCCTACGTAGGAAATGGAGGTAGCTTCTTGAATTCGATTAGGAAACTCAATAAAATACTGATAAGTAGGAACCCAAAACCGAATGTCTTCGTCTACAGTTTTCATTATTTCATCATTAAAAAGCATATAGGCTTGATTCGCTTGAACACCCCATACAGTTCCTCTTTCCCTTCCGTTCAATATTTCTATTTGTCCGTTAGATGTTTTGGGAATATAACTCAAAGCAAGGGAAATGTTTTTGTTTTTGAATGGATTAACTTGCTGACCGATGAAACCGTAAAATTCATCCCCAAAATTAACAGTGTAAGTCGAGATCTCTTTCCACTTATCAATGCCATGGGCAATTCCCATTTCAGTCAATAATTGCTTAGCTTTTGCTTCTTCGTTATTATCTAATAAATTACCCGAACGAAGATCCGATAACTTAAAGACGTTAACACATCCCGCAAAAACGAGGAAACAGAAAGCAATAAAAATAAATTGTGTTGTAAAAATCGAAGATAGGTACCTCATGAAGTGATTTTTTTTAATCTTTTTAGTTTTTAGTGTTGTCCTACAATTTGTTCGTGTTGTCTTCGATGGGTTCCTCTAAATTTTCCAATTCTTCCTCTAGCTTTTCTGATTTCTTATCAATTACTTTTTTATCTTTTATTTGTTTTAAAACAAACTCAAGTTCGGTATCTATTCCTTTTTTTCTGTGCTCTAGAGTAGGTAGAATTATAAAATCTGGAATTACACCAAATCCATCAGGAGATTCTGTGTAAGGAGCTCTAATCATTCCTAAACCAAACTGAACATGCAACTTGGAATTTGGTAAAGTAATCGGTTTAAAAACCCCTGCAACAGTTCCATTAAACGTACCACCTGTTTCTTCTCCAACTATAGTTGCTCTTTCAGATCCCTGTAAGTTAGTAGAAATAATAGAAGACGCAGAAAAGGAATTTCCATTTATAAGCACATAAATTTTTCCTTTAAAAGAGTTTTTAAATGGCTCAGTTGGTTTACTTGCATTCATTTTGTGGTAAACAATTCCATTTATTTTCTTGGAAGTAACTAGCTCATACGTATATAAAAATGGAGTTACAATTGTTTTTAACAACACCATTAATGGTTTATTATTCGAGCTCCAAATTGATTTTGTTCTAGGAATTCTTGTTTTACTTTCCATGTCACTCATGGTAATAAACTCACCTCTTGCTAAATACTTCATCAAATAATGAATTTCTGCTAATCTTCCTCCAAGATTATCGCGTAAATCAATCACAATGGAAGAACAACCAGCCGTATCAATCTCAGCAAAAAATTCGTCATATAAACTTTGGTAAGGTCCATTCATAAAACCTCTTATTTTAATATAACCAACTGTTGAGTCTTCCAGAAACTTATAGGAACGGGTATATTGTTTAGTTAACTTACTGAAACCTCTCATTGTTTCAAAAACTCTCTTCTTCTTTTTCTCTTTTTTTATTCGAGCTTTTGCAGTATCACTTAAGTTTTCTATTTCCAATTCTTTCAATGAATCCTTTTTTTCTACAGGCTTTTTTACTCTGTAAAAAGTAGTGTCAAAAATAGAATCATTCAGACTCAGTCTTAAGGTTACAGAGTCCAAAGTAGGATTTTCAATCCTATAGTAGGATTGAAGCATGATTCCTTTTCTTCTTTCAATAAATGTCGTGTTAAAACCATCACTAGATCTCAAGCCATTATATTTATCAAGTAAATCAGACACTTCAAAGTTGTCAATCTTAAGAAGTTCGGAATTTTTTAACGTCTGAATAGAATCGTAAACTTTATTGATGATTACTTTTCCTTCTATATTTTCAAAACTTAGGAGGCCAAACTTATTGGTTGTCTTTTTGTATTCCTTTAATTCTTCTTTTTCATATTTATCCATTGGATAACCCACTGAATTATGTCCTTGTCTTATTTCAGAAACTAAGGGAGAAAGGACAAAGAAAAACTCTTTACTTGTTAGCGGTTTTGTGATTGATTTTTTTACACTGTTAATCTTAAGCTCTAGTTTTTCTTCAGTGATAAACCAGTATAAGCTAGGTTGAAGCTTTTTTATTTTCTTAAAAGTAAAATCAACATCCTTATGTAACTCTGCCACAGAATGCTTGGAATTGATAGTCTTGTTATATTTTTTCACTGAATTACAGCTAATTAAACTGATGGAAAAAAGGACAACTAAAAGAAAATTGAGTTTGTTCATTCTAATTTTTTATTTATCAAAAATAGGAATATCTTTAATAAAAACTAAAGATATTGTAGGTAATGGTTAAGACTATTAACTTTACAAAAAGTTACAATATTGTGTGTAATCAGTATTTAAAAAGGTGAAATATGAAGATAGCTCTTTTAGGGTATGGGAAAATGGGAAAGGAAATTGAGAAAATTGCAATTGAAAAAGGACATACAATAGAATTGAAAGTTACTTCAGATAATGCTGAGTTTTCTACCTCAGAGCTTATTGGGATTGATGTAGCGATAGAGTTTAGTCGTCCTGAGTTTGCAGTATCCAACATTAAGAAATGTTTTGATGCCAATGTGCCAGTAGTTGTGGGAACGACAGGCTGGTATGAATATTTAGATGAAATTGAAACGATTTGTATAGCAAGAAACCAAACATTACTTTATGCTACCAATTTTAGTATTGGGGTGAATCTGTTTTTCAAATTGAATACGCAATTGGCTCAATTGATGGATAAATATCCAGAATATAAAGTAGAAGTAGAGGAGATTCACCACACACAGAAGCTTGATGCGCCAAGTGGAACTGGAATTTCTATAGCTGAGCAAATAATTGAGAACAACAACCTGAAAGAGAAATGGGTGAATGAAAATTCGACAAACGAAAAGGAATTAGAAATCACCTCCAAAAGAGAAGATAAAGTGCCAGGAACTCATTCTGTTTATTACAAATCGGGAATAGATGAAATTGAGATAAAACATACGGCTCACAGCCGAAGTGGTTTTGCAAATGGAGCTTTACTAGCTAGCGAATGGTTAGCTAAGAATAAAGATGGAATTTATAGCATGCAAGATGTTTTGGAGATAAAATAATTATGACAAACCCAACCTATTATATAGATTCCATAGTAAACTTAGAAAGCAAAATTACTGAGTTAAACAAAACTTGGACAAATATTTACCTGTTGGTAGATGAGAATACCAAAGCCGATTGTTTGCCAAGTGTGATGGAGCATGTTCCTTTTTTGAAAGATGCTAATCTATTGGTGCTGGATTCTGGAGAGGAAAATAAAACCTTAGAAATATGTGATTCTTTGTGGTCTTCGTTAATTGATACGGGAGCAGATAGGAAATCTTTATTGATAAACTTGGGAGGTGGTGTAATTACCGACATGGGTGGATTTGTTGCTTCTACATTCAAAAGAGGAATTGATTTTATTCACATTCCTACCACATTGCTGGGACAAGTAGATGCTGCAATTGGTGGTAAAACGGGTGTTAATTTAGAGTATTCCAAAAATCAAGTAGGTACGTTTGCTCATCCTTTGTTCACATTTATAGATTCTCAATTCTTACGAACGCTTCCAGAGCGCGAATTTATGTCTGGAATGGGAGAAGTTATAAAATATGGGTTGATTGCAGATAAGGCTTTGTTTGAGCTTTTAAAAGACAAACAATCGTTAATTGCTAACCTAGAAACGATCATAAAATCATCTACGGATATTAAAAATCAGTATGTAACTACTGATTTTAAAGAAGAGGGCGATAGAAAAAAGCTAAATTTTGGGCATACTGTAGGACACGCCATAGAATCTTATTACATGGTAGAAGTGCTGCACGGAGAAGCAATTGGTGCAGGAATGATTTGCGAAAGTTATATTTCTTTTAAACAAGGAAAAATCACGGAGCAGGTATTAAATGAAGTAAACGAAATGGTGTTTTCTTTTTTCGATAAAATTGAGCTGGAAGAAAAGATGCTGGAGCCAATATTGAATGAAATGAAAGCCGATAAAAAGAACGTAAACGGAAAGCTGAATTTTACTTTACTGACAGGGATAGGAACAAGTGAAATAGATCATTTTATTGAGGATGAAATGGCGAAGGATAGTTTAACTTATTACTTTAACTTATAATAGATAATATTTTGAATAAAAAGTTATTAAATAAAAATAGTTCGCTCAAGCACAGTGTAAGCTTGCCAACTTCTAAAAGTATAAGTAATCGATTGTTGGTCTTGCAATATTTGATGAAACACAGTTTCGATATTATAGATTTATCGGATGCAGACGATACCCAAATTCTTAAAAAAATTACTACCAAAAACTTCCATTGCTCCTTAGTGGATGTAAAAAATGCAGGAACCTGCTTTCGATTTCTTACCGCATTATTTGCAAGCCAACCTGGAGAAGTAATTTTGACTGGGAGCGAAGACATGAAAAATCGTCCAATCAAAGAATTGGTAAAGGGTTTAAGGCAATTGGGAGCAGAGATTCATTATTTAGAAAAAGAAGGGTTTCCTCCTTTAAGAATTGAAGGAAAGAAATTGAAAGGCGGTAAAGTAACGATAAACCCAAGTATTAGCAGTCAGTATGTTTCTGCTTTGTTGTTGATTGCTCCATTTTTGGAGAATGGATTAACAGTAATTCAGGAAGGAGAAATAAAATCACAGTCTTATACCAAGATGACTATTTCTTTGTTGAAAAAAATAGGAGTAGAGGTTTTGGAGAATGGAAATAAAATTGAAGTCAAGCCATTTTTTGGAACTTATCATTTACCTATTTCGGTAGAAAAAGATTGGTCTTCGGTTTCGTATTGGTATGCATACATTGCGTTATTAGAGGTTAATTCAAAGATTCAATTTAATGGAGTTAAAACTATTAGTATTCAGGGAGATAGTTTAGTTAAAAATATTTTTGAAAAGCTAGGGGTAAAAACTCTAGAAGGATCTACAGGAATAGAAATTGTGAAGACAAAACAGGTGTCTGATCTTTATTTTGAGTACAATTTTTCTTCCATTCCAGACATGGTTCAGACGTTTGTTGTGACCTGTGTTGGTTTGGGGATTAACGGTAAGTTTTCGGGGGTATCTCATTTGGTGTACAAAGAAACAAATAGGATAGAAGCTCTAAAAAAAGAAATAGAGAAACTCAATTATTCGCTAGAAATGATTGATGGCGATACATTTGAAATTAAAAAACAGGGAGAGTTACCGAGTAAAGTTACAATCTCAACCTACAAAGATCACAGGATGGCAATGGCTTTCGCGCCTTTAGTTGCTGTGATAGACAAAGTGGAAATAGAAAATCCTGATGTGGTAGTAAAGAGTTACCCTGATTTTTGGGAGGAGTTTTGTTTATAGATTCTCGGATTTTCAGAGAATCGCAAGTAGCTTAATTTGTTTAGGTTGAGAGTAGATTTGGTTCATTTAATTGATTAAATTTAACAACCCTTAAAAATCAAAACCCTCTACCTCAATATGTTCTCCAGCTTCCAATTCTCCTAAAGTTATATTTCCAATTCGCACACGAATCAATCTTAGGGTTGGAAAACCAACAGCAGCAGTCATTTTACGTACTTGTCGAAACTTCCCTTCTTTAATTGTAATAGAAGCCCAAGAAGTAGGTCCGTGGCGTTCGTCCCTTATTTTTTTTCCTCTAGCCGAAAAAACTGGTTTTGGGTCTAGTATTTTTGCTTTGCAAGGCAAAGTGAGGTACTTTTCTTTTTTAACACTTATTTCTACTCCGTTTTTAAGTAATTCGATAGCCTCTTTCGTGATTTCTCCATCTACTTGTACGTAGTATTCTTTTTCTACTTGCTTGTTACTACACACAGCATAACTCACTTTCCCATCTGTAGTTAAGAATAATAAACCTTCAGAATCTTGGTCTAAGCGACCTACAGACATTGTTCCTTCTGGAAAAATCCCCAATTCGCCCAGTAGTTTTTTATTTTTTCGCGTAGTTTCATTTCTAATGAATTGCGATAAAAAACCATAAGGTTTATGTAATATGAAATGATGGTGGTTATCCATTTTTCCTTCTTAACCTTCCATAAGAGAAGGGATAATAAATTATTAAAAATTATCTCGAGTTATCCTTTAATAAAAAACGAATGTAATGAGAGTCATAAAACTTGTAACCAGTAGATTGTAGCTAATATAACTTAATCATTAACTTTATCTTCCGTCTCCTTTTTTAGGTTTTCTTCTAATTAAGTTTTGATCTCCACGTTTTTGAGGCTTCTTGTATTTCAGGTTTTTTCTTCTCAACCTTGGATTCCCTCCATTTGTCATTTGGTTCTTTTCACTTTTTTCGTGAAAACTTGCACCAACAGTTTCGTCTTTTTTGGCATGAATATTAAGCTCTTTGTCTTTTGGCCTTTCTTCAGGAATCAACTCATTAGAAATTTCAACTGACTCAGGAAATTTCTTTCTTTCGATAGGAACTCCCATCAATTCTTCAATCTTGTCTTTGTCTTTTGCTTCTCTTTCTGTGTACAACAAGATAGAGTTTCCTTTTTTCTCGGCTCTACCAGTCCTTCCTATCCTATGCATGTAGTTTTCGGGATAGTTTGGTGTATCTAGATTTATAACGTGTGAGATTGAGTCTAAATCCAATCCACGAGCCATTACATCCGTACTTATCAGTATTCTGTTTAGTCCTTCGTCAAATCGCTTGATGGATTTGATACGGTAGTTTTGTGATTTATTAGAGTGAACCACACCCAATTCCTTCCCAAAACGTTCTTCCATAGCGTTAAAAAGTCTATCGGCATTGACTTTACTGGAAACAAAAATCAATACTTTTTTAAATTGGTCTTTGTCTTTCAGTAAGAATTCCAATAAATTAGCTTTGGTATAAAAATTCTGAACAGGATAAGAAATTTGTTTAATGTTTGCCAATGGAGTTCCCGAAAGAGCAATAGAAACAGTAATAGGAGCAATGAAAAAGGCTTCTATCAATTCTTGTATTTCATCCGTCATGGTAGCCGAAAACATTGTGTTTTGACGTTTATCTGGCAATAATTCAAAAATGTTTGTCAACTGAAATCTAAAACCTAAATCAAGCATTACATCTACTTCATCTATCACTAATTTCTGGATAGATTTAAGACTAAGAGACCTGTGCATCACTAAATCGTACAAACGACCAGGAGTTGCTACAATAATATCTTGACCCATTGCCACAGCCGATTTTTGTGTGTTGATGTTTGTTCCACCATAAACACCTAAAATTCTTAATGACACGTATTTAGAATAGGACTTAAGGTTATCTACAACTTGTAAAACTAGCTCACGAGTAGGAACTAAAATCAATACCTTCGGGTGTTTTTGTTCCGAATATTTCATCTCATTTAAGATGGGAAGTGAAAAAGCCAAAGTCTTTCCAGTTCCTGTTTGGGCTATTCCAACCACATTTCTTCCAGATCTTATCACATTATAAGTCTCCGACTGGATGGGAGTAGGAATGGTAATTTCCATATCCTCCAAACCATTTAGTAAATATTTGGATACATTAAAATCTTCGAAAGTTTGCATTAGGGTATTTTTTTCAAAAGTAAGGGTTTTAATTCACATGGAGTAATTAACTCTTTATAGTTTTTAAATTTTAATATGAATGTGGTCGTTATATTTCACAGCTCTGTATAAATGGTGTCTGACTCGTGACTCGTTCAGGCTTAACCTTTGTATTAAATGTGGTTCGATAAATATTTGCCCTAAGTTTTCGTTTTTTAAAAGTGCTTAAATGAGAATTTTTGTCCCTTTTTGAGAAAAAATCATCTCTTTATTTCTGGAATTTTGTTAACTTTATTTTACAGTCTCTCAGTTCAGAAGAGATCCAATTATTATTAATAATTGGATTAAATTTATAATTTTTATATAAATAAACAGACAATGAAATCAATCTTTCTTATTGCATCCCTTTTATTAGCTTTCACAATTAATTCCCAATCTACCATAGATAAAACTATTATGTCTGGAGGAATATCTAGGTCTTATAAACTATACATTCCCGCAATGTATGACGGGACTTCTTCTGTGGCTTTAGTTCTTAATCTTCACGGACGGGGAAGTAATAATCTGCAACAAATGTTTTATGGAGATTTCAGAACAATTGCTGATACGGCTAATTTTATTATCGTTCATCCACAAGGAACTTATGAATCTTCTTTGTCTGCTAATTATTGGAATGCTTACTTTGGTGGGGCAGTAAATGATATTAATTTTTTAGCAGAAATGATTGATACGATATCTACTCATTATAACATTGACATCAATAGAGTTCACTCAACAGGTATGAGTAACGGAGGTTATATGAGTTTAGCTTTGGCAGCAGGATTAAATGATAAAATTGCTTCTGTTGCTTCGGTAACTGGCTCAATGACTCATACTTTTCCTTCTTCAACTGTTAATACAAAGTCAATTTCTGTGATGCAAATTCATGGAACGGCAGATTCAACTGTACAATATGGAGGTAATAGAAGTTCCAAAAGTATTCAGGATGTTCTTAATTATTGGGTTTCTTTCAATAATACGACTTCGACTCCAACAATAGATTCTATTCCTAATACTAATACAACTGATAGCAGTACAGCAATTCGATACACGTACGGAAGTGGAACCGATAATACTGAAGTAATTCATTACAAAATTATTGGAGGGGAACATACTTGGCCAAATTCGGCTTTTATTACTGGTGTAACAAATAAAGATTTTGATGCCAGTAAAGTGATTTGGGCATTTTTCAATAAACATCAAAAAGTGAATACAGTTGGGGTAAAAGAAATTGAAAAACTAAATTTTGTGTCTTTAGTTAATGACATAGATAATAATAGATTGATTTTAAAAAATGTGTTGCCTAATTCTAAATTAGACTACGTAATTTATGATATGAGCGGAAAAATAATAGAGAGAAACCAACTTGTTAATGAAATGAATGAGGTAGAGACTCAATCTTTTAATTCTGGGATGTATGTGATTAGAGTAATAGAAGTAAATTCTTCTAGAATTAATTCTTTTAAGTTTGTAGTGAAGTAAAAATTAAATTTATTTAGTGGAATTATAATACCCAGTATTCTTTTCACAGAAAGGTATCTATTTACCGAAAATAGCCAATATATTCCTTTTTTTAGGCTTTATACTAGTTCCATTTTCTTGGTTAAATTGAGCAATTATTTCTTCTTCGTATTGTTTGTAAAACTCAGGATCGAAATTGGCATTTTTCAATTCTACCATTATTTGTTCTATTTGGGTTTTGTTGTTTATCCATTTGTCACAAATTTTGTGTCGTAATCGTATTCCAAAGTTATTTATTCCTTTCAGTACTTTTGTTTTCGAGTCGTAAACAGCCCTAAATGAAATGTGTTTTGTGGGATGCTTCCAATAAAAAGTAGATTCACCTTCTTGTTCATCTGCTAGGATATTTCCATAAGTTTGGTATTCTACATCAAAAAACTTAGCCGAATTGAACCAGACTCCTGGTTCGTAAGCCATTTTATTTCCTGTAAGTGTCCTACCCAATGTTTCTCCCATCATTCTGCCTACATACCATACAGCTTCAATTGGTCTTCGTCCTGGCACAGTTTCTTGTACTTCGGCACAATCTCCTGCCGCATATACATTTGGTATGTTTGTTTCTAGGAATTTATTTACTTTAATTCCTCTTCCAATTTCTAGTTTTGTTTCTTTTAAAAAATCAACATTGGGATGAACTCCAGCTGTTAACCCAACTAATTCACACTCTATTCGTTCTCCTTTTTTTGTGATTATTGCGCAAGTTCTTCCGTTTTCTCCTTCAATCACTTCGTCCAATTCCTCTTCTAATCTCAAATCTACGTGGTGATCTTTTATCATGTGATCAGCAATCATTCCACCTTCTTCTTTGGGTAATACTCCTCCCCAAAACCTATCTTCTCTTACTAGAAATGTCACTTTTATTCCTCTTGACAAAAGCATTTCGGCTAATTCTACTCCAATCAATCCTCCACCTACTATTACTGCATGCTTTACCAGTTTTTTTGCTGTAGATTCTTCTAGTGCTTCTAAATCTTGCATGCTATATAAACCTTGTACTCCTGGTAAATCTTGACCTTTCCATCCAAATTTATTAGGAGTAGATCCAGTTGCAATTACTAGTTTATCGTAGGAGATTGTTTTACTTTCTAGACTTAATGTTTGTGAGTCAAAGTCAATAGAATTCACATAGCCTCTTACTAAATCAATTCTGTTTTTTTTCCAAAAATAATCTTCATAAGGTTTTGTGTCTTTGTAACGCATGTGTCCCATGTAAATGTACATCAATGCAGTACGGGAGAAAAAGTGATCCGTTTCGGCAGAAACCACTGTAATCTTAGCCTCAGAATCTTGTTTTCTTATATGCCTAGCAGTTGTTATTCCTGCTATTCCGTTTCCTATGATTACAATGTTATTCATGATTAATATATATGAACCCTGAGGGTTTTATTCCAATTTATCGGAATAAAATGTCTCGAAGGGTGATTCGTTTTAGTTATTTAACTCCCAATTGTATTCCTTGAAAGTAACAGTTGCATTGTCGTTTACTTTAACGTCAGAATATTTATTAATAAATTCAATCAGTTTTGTGTTATTCCCACCAAAATCAGCTTTGTACCAATCAAATATTTTTGATAATTCTACTTTGTTGATCGAAATATTATTTTCAGTTGAGTTAGCAACAAATGCTTTGGTCTGTTTTGCAAGATACCTTTCAATGTTATCTTCTGTCCAAGCTCTATTCATTATTTTTGGGCAGGATTTAGCAGCACAGTTTACTGCAAAATGTATTCTTGGTTCGTTATATTTAGGTCTAATGATTTTATTTTCAATAACATTAAGGGTATAAGAAACACCTCCTAAATAAATCAATTTCAAATCCCATGCTTTTCCTCCGTTCAAGTCTTGAATAGACTTTAAAGGATAATTATCAGTAATTAATTTCACAGTTACTGCATTGTATATATTTATCCAGTAAGCCAATCTTTTATTCTTTCCCCAAGAGCTAACGTCTTTGTAAAATGATTGTAATTCCTTAATGTATTTAAGTAATTCGTCTTTGTCTTTTACAAATCCCTCATAGTTTACTTTTCCTGAAGAAGAAATGTGTTTTTTCAATAAATCATCCCAAGTTTTGTGAATTTCTGCTCTAATTTGAATAACTGGTTCAGGAGTTTTTTCTTTTATAGGTTCAGTAACAATAGGTGTTGTTTCTAAAGTTTCTACTTTAGCAGCTTCAACAACTTTAGCTTTTTTAGCTTCTTTTTTCTCTCCAGAATAATGAATTCCGGGTAAGGTTGAATCTTTTGCGAGTTCTTTATCTATAGATTCAATGATTTCCTTTTCTGTAATAGAATCTGAAATAAAAGTAGAATCTATATTGTTTTCTATATTATTTGGATTACTAGTGTCAATTTCTTTTTTTTCGGTAGAACAAGAGATTATAAATAGACTAAAAAGTAGGAGGTAAGCTAATTTCATATTTTATAAGGTTAGTTATTTATCGAAATAGAATAAATGAACTTACATAAATGTAACTAAAATTACTACAACACTAAATCATTAGAAATTATTGAATCACAATTCCCAAATTGAATCCAGTATTTTTAAAGGCATTTCTTCCTGCCAAAACATAAGAAATGCCTGCAAAACTACCAATGTGTTTTGTAAATGGGTAAAATACTGTCCCTCCAATTTTTTTGTAGCCAAATCCTAAACTAGGAAAACCTCCTTTGGATGAAGGGTTTAATTCGCCACTCCCTCTGTAATCAGTTCCTCCAATTGCTTCGAGAAATTCGAACCAAATATCAGCATAGATTTTACCTGCATACCCGATCTTTAAGGCTGAAGAAAAACCATTGGGTGTTGGTTCCTCTTTTAAGAAATAACCTGCTTGAAAAGAAGCAAAGAATCGATTATTAAAATTTTGTTGAACAACTGCTCTAAAATCTCCTGCAAATGAATGTTGACCCAGTGCATGAGCTCCTCCAATTTCATAATCACTAGTAGGAAAAATAAACCCTGAAGAAACAATGAAATTAATGTTTCCAGCTTTGTTGTCTTTCTTAAGGGCTAAATATTTTAAGTAAACAGAGCCGTCTTGAAATCCCTTTCGAGCTCCTAAATTTACATTCAAATAAGGAAGGCCAACTTGTATATTTAGCTTATCTAAAAGCCCATAAGTAGCGAAAAAACTAAAAGCTTTTGTTGTTCTTGTAACAGCAATTTTATTTTCTCCTGCATATAATTTCGAGGCTTTTTCTAAGGAATAAGATAAACCGAAAGCATATTGCTTTTTGTTTTTCATATAACCATCAATTGGCCCTTGTGAGAAAGTAGTAGAGGCTAAAAACAGTAAAAGAATTAAATTTTTCATAGCTTAAGGATTACGAGAATAAAAATCAAAACCTCCTTTGTTTTCTATAAAAGTTAATTTTGTGTATTCCTTCATTTTTTTTCTGTGTGTTATTTTAGTTACGAAATATGACTTTTTATCTATTTCACCCTCTAATAGCCATAGGTTTGTAGCCGTATTTAAATCAATTACATTGAAGTCTTTCTTGTCTGATAAACTTTCTTTGTATTCTTTTTTAACCTGAAAAATACCACTTTCACTTTGTTGTGGTTTTATTTTAGAATAAAAATAATGAGCATAACTCTTAAATCCAATTGTAGTCACATACACATCTTTATTTTCTATTGATTCGTAAAACTCAATGGCTGGGCCTTGAGAGAATTTTTCGATTTTTGGAACCACAAATATTGCATATAACAGCAGAGTGATACCAGTTGATAGCGCAATGGTTTTTAAAAATTTGGCTATTTCATTTTTATATAGAAAACGATAAGAAATAATTAATCCAGCAATAAATAAAATTCCTATAATAAATTCCCAACCTTGCCAATTCATTTCACTATTGAAAGAAGCTACAGCAAATTCGTCTTTGATATAAGGTGTAATTAAGTAACTGTTTTTAAATAAAATAGGAGTAGCAACAAGAAGAATTCCGAAGATGGAACCTATTGCTAGGAAAGTTATTCGTAAAGCTTTTGATATTTTTTTTGTAGAATCTTTTGAATACGAATACAATACAATTGCAGCTAAAAAGGAAAGCGGTAAATAACTCATTGATGAATAGTGGACAATCTTTGTTTTTACGATTGTAAATAGAATCATAACTACCCAAAACAAGATTTTCATCCAAAGTGTAAAGTCATAAGGAACTTCTTGTTGGCGTTTCCTGAAAGCAGGTAGTGCAAGAATTGACATTGGGAAACATCCCAAAAGCACGACAAGAAAATGATAATAAATTGGCTGTTCATGACCCGCAACAGGCTCCGTGAGCAATTCTAATTGATATTGAATAAACTCAATGATAAACCAAGGACTATTTGTGATAGTCTCGTATCCAAACCAAACAAAAGTAATTGCTAAAGAACTAAAAAAGAAAATAAAAAGACTAACAATAGGAACCTTGACCTTTCCTTTTCTAATAATGATATAGGTGATAAAAGTAACAAGGATAAGTACTAGAGCAACAGGTCCTTTTGTAATAATAGCAAGTCCTAAAAATAATCCTGCAGCAAGCGAATTTCTTTTTCTGACTGTTGTTTTTTTTAACGTAAGAATTAAAAAATAAAGCGATAGAAAAATAAAGAAATTGAAAAAAGGATCAATAATTCCAGATTTAAAATAAAGGTGAGGAAGAAAAGAAGCCAAATAAACTAAGCTCCATATCATTCCAAATTTTTCAGAAACTATTTTTTTTCCAATCTTATATAATACAATTAATGAAATGACTCCCAATATGGCATTAGGAAAACGAGCAGCAAACTCATTTATTCCAAATAGTTTCATCGAGATCACTTGTAACCAAAAAAAGAAAGGAGGTTTTTCCCAAAACGGTTCGTAGTTGATTTTTACTCTAAAAAAATCGCCAGTTTCTATCATTTCCCTTGCCGATTCGGCAAAGTTTATTTCATCCCAATCAAACAAATGAACATGCCCTAAAAAGGGGAAAAAGAATAGGATTCCTATTCCGATTAGAAAAAGTATATTCTTTTGATTTATGCTCATTTTTTAAGTTTGATAATTGGTTTTAATGCCCAACTTCCATAATTGATTTTATCCAAAAAGAAAAAGAGAATAAAGGTTCCAAAAGTTCCAACTGTTGCTCCCATTAAAATGTCTTCGAAAAAATGTTGAGATAGGTATACTCTTGAATACCCTATAATTACTGCTATTACTCCGTAGATGTATCCTCTATTTTTATGTGAAGAGATAAGAGCTAAAAAACAAAATAAAGTAAATGCAGCAGTAGTATGACCCGAAGGGAAAGAGTGATTGGTCAATTGATGTAAACCAAAATCACTTGATATTAATCTAAAATTAGTGTTATCAAAAGTTGGTCTCATAGCCTCTATAAAGACTTGTCTTTTAAGCATAAAAGTAATAAGGGCAGTAATTCCATAAATAAACAATCCATTGATAGCCCATTTTGCACCTTTAAGAAATAGGATTGAAATTATTACTATAAATGAGAACCACTCCACCACTTTAGTTGAGTAAAAGAAAAAACCATCAAAAAAGGGATGATAAAATTGGTTAGCAATTAACTGCGCTTCTATTTTTCCATACAAAGAAAGAATAATTAAAACGGCAATTGAAAAAAGAGCGTAAACTACTAGAAACGCTTTGTTATATTTGAAAAGTTTGATCAAAATTATTTAAGTAGTTTCCAATTATATACTCCAATTCTTGTAAAAAAATGCTTAAAAGAAGTTCCAAGAACTCCAAAACCATAAGTCATTGATCTTTTGAAATTAATTGAAGAGGCTTCATCAAAGTATTTTGTTGGACAAGTAATTTCTGCAATTTCAAAATCTTTGTAAATTATTTGTGAAAGCATTTGATTGTCAAAAACAAAATCATCTGAATTATCATTGTACTTGATTGACTCCAACACTTCTTTAGAAAAAGCACGGTAACCTGTGTGGTATTCCGAAAGTTTTTGTCCGACCAAAATATTTTGTGTCAAAGTCAAAAACCTATTTGCAATGTATTTGTAAAGAGGCATCCCTCCTTTAAGAGCTCCGTTCCCAAGAATTCTTGACCCTAAAACAACTGGATAAACACCATTTGCAATTAGGTAAGAAATGGAGTGAATAAGTTTTGGTGTATACTGGTAATCAGGATGTAGCATAATTACAATGTCTGCCCCTAAAGCTAATGCTTTGTTATAACAAGACTTTTGATTCCCTCCGTAACCTTTGTTTTTTTCGTGGATAATAACATGTTTGATTCCAATTCTTGCAGCCAGCTCACTGGTTTTGTCGCTTGATTTGTCATCTACCAATACCACATCATCCACAATTTCAAATGGGATTTCATTGTACGTTTTTTCCAATGTGTTTTCAGCATTATAAGCTGGCATCACTACAATAATTTTTTTTCCGTCTATCATTCAATCAATAATTTGATGCAAATATAAGGAAAGCAAAACAATTAAAAATTTCTTTAACCGATATCAACAATACATTTGTAATATTTTCAATTTTCAAAATTGTACCATCCAATTTTAGTGTTATCTTTGTATTATAAATTATTAAAAAAAGCAAAATGGCTAACAACATATTAAAGGGTAAGAAAGGGATTATTTTTGGAGCTTTAAACTCACAATCTATTGCATGGAAGATAGCTGAATTGGCTCATGCTGAAGGAGCTGAATTTGTATTGACAAATGCACCTATCGCAATGAGGATGGGTGAAATAAACGACCTTGCAGCAAAAACTAACTCTCAAGTTATCCCTGCAGATGCTACTTCTAACGAAGATTTGGAGAACTTAATTACCAAGTCTCAAGAGATATTGGGAGGTAAATTGGATTTTGTTTTACATTCAATAGGAATGTCTCCAAATGTTAGAAAAGGAAAGCACTATACTGATTTAAATTATGATTGGTACAACAAAACTTTAGATATTTCTGCTACATCTTTTCATAAGACCTTACAAATTTGCAAAAAACAAGACGCAATAAACGAATGGGGTTCTGTAGTAGCATTGACTTATATTGCAGCACAAAGAATTTTTCCTGATTATGGAGATATGGCTGATGCAAAATCATTGTTAGAGTCTATCGCAAGAAGTTTTGGTTATCACTATGGTTCAACTAAAAAAGTAAGAATTAACACTATTTCTCAATCTCCAACAGTAACAACTGCAGGAAGTGGAGTAAAAGGATTTGATGAATTTATCAACTATTCGGAACAAATGAGTCCATTAGGAAACGCAAGTGCAGAAGCTTGTGCAGAGTATTGTGTGGCAATGTTTTCGGACTACACACGTTACGTAACTATGCAAAACTTATTCCATGACGGAGGATTTTCTGCAACAGGAGTAACACAACAAGTAATTGAAAAGTTCGGCAACTAGGTTTTTATAAAAATAACAAGCCATGAATAAGATCAAAATAATAGTTTTGCTTTTTTTTACCTCTACTTTAGTTTTTGCTCAAGGGGAAGGAAGTGTTTTTAGCTCAACAGGTAGAGGGGTTTCTACAACTTTTGCGACCGACTATCAGGCTTTAGGTATTAATCCTGCCAACCTAGGATGGTCAAAAGAGTTTAAAGGGAAAACAATAGCCTTTGGACTTGGAGAAACAGGATTTTCTGCTAGTTCAAAATTATTTAACAATGAATCAATTTTAGATGTAAAACCTCTCTCATTAAATTTTGGTGTGGATGGATCTAAGAGTTATAATGATTTGCGTGATTTATCGACAGATTTACAAGATGGATTACTATTCAATTTTGATTCTAGGTTATTTGGAATTGCTTTCACTACAAAGAAGCTAGGAGGTTTTGCTTTTTCTGTTACTGAAAGATATTCTATGAATATAGGTTTATCTAAAGATTTTGCAGATATTGTTACTTATGGCTTTGCAGCTCCTTTTTTTGATTCTTTAGTAGTAGACAACGGCGTGTCAACTTATACAGTAGCAAATACTCCTTCCAATTACGACTCTTTACAAGATGATCCAAACAGTAAAATCCAATACGGAAAAACGAGTAATCCTAAAACCGTATCAGAAATAATGAACGGAACTAGACTAAAAGTTTCTTGGATAAGAGAATTTAATTTTGGTTACGGGAGACAAATTATAAAGAATGAAAAATTTGGAATCTATGGAGGTATTGGAATAAAATACTTAACTGGGATGGCCATTTTTGATTTAGAAAGTTCTCCAACTGATTTATCAGCTTTTTTATCTTATTCTCCTAGTTTTAGTGCGTCTGGATCGGGGTTATTTTCTACAGGGACTTTTAAAATGCAATTACCAAAAGCTGCTGGTAAAGGATTTGGAGTAGATTTAGGAGTTAACGTAAAGGCTTTTAAAAGATTAAAAATAGGAATTGCAGTAAATGATATTGGTAGTATTACATGGAAAGAAAACACGTTCAATGCTATTGCTGATTCAGCTTTAGCAAATTTCAGTATTGGAGGGTTATCTGAAACGTCTTCATCTGGTTTGTCAGGAATGGATTCGTTTGATAGTATTTTGAATAGCTTAGTTACTATTCAACAAGGTAATTTTGAAAGAAAAGTAAGCCTTCCTTCAAATTTAAGAGCAGGAGCAAGTATTCAACTAGGTAAAATGTTAGAAGTAGGAGCAGAGATGATTACACCTTTAAATTCAAGTCCGGGGAACTTTAAATCAGCCTTGTTTTCAGCAGGAGCAGACTTCAAACTTGGGCCAATAATTTTATCGGGGGGAATAGTTTTTCAAAATGAAGAACTGCTTAGAATGCCAGTTGGTTTTGTGTTTTCACCTTTTAATGGTACTTATGAAATGGGGATTTCTACAAGAGACATAAATTCATTAATTAATTTCAAAGACACAGAGAAACCAATGATTTCAGCAGCATTTGGATTTTTAAGATTTAGATTATAACACTATGGGAAATGATGCGATAGGATATTTTTTTATAATACTGTTGGTATTAATCATAGCACCCTTGGTGTTTTGGTTTTTGTCATTATTATATGCTTGGGTAATATGGCTTTTTAAGGATAAAAAGAAACTGAATGAAAGCTTTTCTTTCATGGAAGAAATTGAAAATCCTATAAAAGATGATTATGAACTCCAATATAAATTGGGACAATCATCACGGATAATACTATCATTAACAGATGTAAAACTGAATGAATTAAAACAATTATCTAACGATGATAAAGAAGAGGGAGCTCATTCTTTTATTTTGAATACTAAGCTATTATCGAACGGTAGGTATTTTTTACAATTGACAACAAACAATCAAACAATCACAAAACAAATTATCATTGATAACTAAATTGTTTAAAATAGCGGTAGTTTGTATTTTAATATTAACGACCTCATTTTTTTCTTTTTCTCAAAAAGAAGAAAATTTGGATATTCAGCCATTGAGTAACTATTTAATTAAAACTAATTTTAGATTACCATTTACTAGAAGTAATGAGTTTTTAAAAAATGTGAGTAATGGAGTTGTTGATTTACAAGGGAGTTTCAACTATTCATTTATTAAAAATGTTTACGTTGGGCTTGGATATAGGTATGCGTATTTTAAATTATCAGAAAGAGAATTAAATTCTGCAGTTCAAAATCAATTGAAAGGAAAAATAGAGCAAAAAGGAGTTTATGGAGAATTAAGTTATTTTTATGACGTGTATGAAAATTTCTCTATAGAAGCCAACTTTCAAGTTGGAATGGAAAATACAATTGGAAATTCTGTTATTTGTATTGCAAATGGAAGTAGAACTTCTAAGAAAGGAATTTTTTATGCACCCAATTTAAATTTTTATTTAAAAACAGAAGAAGTGTTTTCATTTTTCTTTTCGGTAGGATATAACTTTTCTAACACCAATTTTACTCCAGAAACTGTCTGTGTAGAATCGTTTACTAATTTTATACAAGAAGATTACCAAGGTAATTACCGTCATTTAAACGTAGGTTTTGGAATAGGAATTTCTTTAATAAAACCAAGACCTTAGTGAAAATAGGAGTAATATCAGATACGCATGGACATTTGGATGAAAATGTTTTTGAATATTTCAAAGATTGTGATGAAATATGGCATGCTGGCGATATTGGTGATCTAGCTGTAACGGATTCTCTCAAAAAATTTAAAAGACTAAAATGTGTTTTTGGGAATATTGATGGGGCAGAAGCACGCAGGGAATTTAAAGAAACTATAAGATTTACAGCAGGAGGTTTAGTTGTAATGATCACTCACATTGGAGGGAGACAATATGTTTATACCCCAGCAATAAGAGAAAATCTAAAAAGAAACCCACCTGATATTTTTGTT